>NZ_JBEXRR010000052.1:0-34181 GCF_040613175.1 Nocardioides sp. NPDC006303 | reverse complement strand
CGTGGTAGCCGCCGACGAAGATCGCGGCATAGGACTCGAGTCCGAGCTCGGTCACCGCTCGTTCGGCTGCGTCGCGCATCCGCGCGGGCGCGATCAGTGGGCGGCTTCGTGCCAGGACAGGCCGGTGCCGACGGAGACGTCGAGGGGGACGTTGAGGTCGGCGGCGGAGCCCATCTGCTCGCGTACGAGCGACTCCAACGCCTCCCGCTCCCCGGAAGCGACCTCGAAGACGAGCTCGTCGTGGACCTGGAGAAGCATCCGGGAGGAGAGGCCGGCCTCGTCGAGGGCGGCCTGGACCCGCAGCATGGCGACCTTGATCAGGTCGGCGGCCGAGCCCTGGATCGGGGCGTTGAGCGCCATCCGCTCGGCGGTCTCGCGCCGCTGACGGTTGTCCGAGAGCAGGTCGGGCAGGTAGCGGCGGCGGCCCATGATGGTCTCGGTGTAACCGGTGCGCCGTGCCTCCTCGACCAGGCTGCGCAGGTAGTCGCGGATGCCACCGAAGGTCTCGAAGTATTCCTCCATCAGCCCACGCGCCTCGCTCGGCTCGATCCCGAGCTGCTGGGATAGGCCGAAGGCGGACAGGCCGTAGGCGAGGCCGTAGTTCATCGCCTTGATCTTGGCCCGCTGCTCCACGGAGACCGCGTCGGGGTCGACGCCGAAGACCCGAGCGGCGGTGATCGAGTGGAAGTCGCGTCCGGAGCGGAACGCCTCGATGAGCAGCTCGTCCTCGGACAGATGCGCCATGATCCGCATCTCGATCTGGCTGTAGTCGGCGGTCATCAGCGACTCGAAGCCGTCGCCGACGACGAAGCCCTTGCGGATCCCGCGACCCTCCTCGGTGCGCACCGGGATGTTCTGCAGGTTGGGCTCGGTCGAGGAGAGCCGCCCGGTGGCTGCGATGGTCTGGTTGAAGGTGGTGTGGATCCGGCCGTCGTCCTGCACGGTCTTCAGCAGGCCCTCGATGGTGACCCGCAGCCGGGTGACGTCGCGGTGGCGCAGCAGCGCGAGGAGGAACGGGTGCTCGGTCTTCACGTAGAGCTGCTGCAGCGCGTCGGCGTCGGTGGTCCAGCCAGTCTTGGTGCGCTTCGTCTTCGGCATGTCGAGCTCGTCGAAGAGCACCACCTGCAGCTGCTTGGGCGAGCCGAGGTTGATCTCCTTCCCGATCACGCCGTAGGCATCGTCGGCCGCCTGCTTCATCTGGCCGGCGAAGTGTCGCTCCAGGGCGTCGAGGTGCTCGGTGTCGACCGCGATGCCGGTCTTCTCCATCCGCGCCAGCAGATGCAGCAGCGGCAGCTCCACCTCGGAGAGGAGCCGGTGCCCGCCCGCGGCCTCGACCGCCGCGTCGAGCTCGACGGCGAGGTCGATCACCGCCCGGGCGTAGAGCATCGAGGTCCTGGCCACGCCGTCGCCCCCGACCTCTTCGTCGCCGAAGAGCGACTCTTGGCCGCCGTCGTCCTCCTGCTTGAGCTCACGCTTGAGGTAGCGCAGCGTCAGGTCGGCGAGGTCGTAGGAGCGCTGGTCGGGCGCAACGATGTAGGCCGACAGCGCCGTGTCGGTGACCAGCCCGCCCAAGGACCAGCCGTGGGCGTCGATCGCCAGCTCGGGCCCCTTGGCGTCGTGCATGATCTTCGGCCTCGAGGCGTCCGCGAGCCAGCCCGCCAGCGCGGTCTCGTCCTCGGGGGTGAGCTCCTCCACCCCGACGTACGCAGCCCGCTCCTGTGTCGCGAAGCCGAACCCGTCCACGCGGCCGGTGCCGGAACCCCAGGTGCCGCGCACATGCACCCCGACGGGCGTGGCCCCGAGCTCCTCGAGGAACGCCGCGACGGCACCGGGAGCCAGCGTCTCGCCCTCGAGCGCGAAGCCGCTCTCGTCGACCGGGACGTCGTCCTCGGGAGCGAGCACGTCGGTGATCCGGGTGCGGATCTCGCCGCGGAACTCGAGCTCGTCGAGGAGCTCCAGCGCGGCTGCCCGGTCCCACTCGACCCGCCCGAAGTCCTGCGGGCCGACCTCGAGGTTCAGGTCTCGCACCAGGGCGTTGAGCCGCCGGTTGCGCATCACGTCGCCGAGGTGGGCGCGCAGGTTGTCGCCGGCCTTGCCCTTGATCTGGTCGGCGTGGGTGATGACGTTGTCGAGGCCGTCGTAGGTGTTGATCCACTTCGCGGCGGTCTTCGGGCCGACGCCCGGGATGCCGGGCAGGTTGTCGGAGTCCTCTCCCACCAGCGCGGCGATCTCGGGATAGCGGTGCGGCGGGACCCCGTACTTCGCCTCGACGGCCTCCGGCGTCATCCGCGCCAGGTCGGAGACACCACGCATCGGGTACAGCACGGTCGAGGACTCGGTGACCAGCTGCAGCGAGTCGCGGTCACCAGTCAGGATGAGCACCTCCATCCCGGCCTCCAGCCCCTGGGTCACCAGGGTCGCGATGATGTCGTCGGCCTCATAGCCGGCGAGGGACAGGTGGCGGATGTGCAGCGCGTCGAGCAGTCGCTGGATCAGCGGCAGCTGGGACTTGAACTCGTCGGGGGTCTTGTTGCGCTTGGCCTTGTATTCGGAGTATTCCTCCAGCCGGAACGTCTGGCGCGACAGATCGAAGGCGACCGCGACGTGGGTCGGCGTCTCGTCGCGCAGCACGTTGACCAGCATCGAGGTGAAGCCGTAGACGGCATTGGTGTTCTGCCCCGTGACGGTCGAGAAGTTCTCCACCGGCAGGGCGAAGAAGGCCCGGTAGGCCAGCGAGTGCCCATCGAGAAGGAGCAGTCGGTCACGCGTCACGTCAGCCACGGTCCGACTCTATCCACGACCACCGACAACGGCGCGACCGCGGGTCGAGACCCGCGCGTCCCCCGTGCCTCGACCCCTCACCGCGCATGCGACGATGCATCCATGACCGATGCATCGACCACCGACCAGACCGTCTCGCCGAGCGACAAGACCGCGGGCGAGACGTTCTTCGCCTCGCTCCCCCACGGCATGGGCGGCCTCAACGACAAGATGGGCGTCAAGATCCTGGAGATCTCCGCCGAGAAGGTCGTCGGCACCATGCCGGTCGAGGGCAACACCCAGCCGTACGGGCTGCTCCACGGTGGCGCCTCGGTCGCGCTCGCCGAGACGCTCGGGTCCACCGGCTCCGGCATGCACGCCGCGTCCCTGGGCAAGGTCGCCGTCGGCGTCGACATCAACGCCACCCACCACCGGTCCGCAACCTCCGGCATCGTCACCGGCACCGCGACGGCCATCCACCTCGGCCGCAGCTCGGCGGCCTACGAGGTCGTGATCACCGACGAGCGCGGCAAGCGGGTCTGCACCTCGCGGATCACCTGCTCGCTCATCGACGCCGACCGGATCTCGATGTAGAAACCCACGAAGGGCCCCGGAGCGTGTTGCTCCGGGGCCCTTCGTTATCGGTTTCGCTCAGCGACTGGATCTCGACCCGCTTCGCGGGTTCGCAAGCTCACCCGCTGCGCTCGCTCGATCTCTTCGCGTTGTGACCCTGCGACTCCGTCGCAGGGTCACAGGCTCAGACCTCGCCAGCGATGTACTTGACGGGGGCGTAGGTCGCCTTGTCGTTGTACTGGTAGATACCGATGGACGCGGCCGTCGGGCTACCGGTCTCGCCGAGCTCGATCGGGCCGGACTTGCCGTCGTAGTCGACGTCCTTGCCGTCCTCGATGAGCTTGAGGCAGTCCGCGTACGTCTCGCACTTCTCACCACCGGTGGTGATGTCGACGATCTCCTCGGCGATGGCCTCACCGGCGTCGCTGTCGGCCTTCACCGCGGCCAGCGCGGAGACGATGGTGGCGTCATAGGACTCGGCGGCGTAGGAGTAGTCGGCCAGCTTCGGGTCGACCTTCAGCAGCTGCTCCTTGAAGTCACCAGTGGTCTCGGCGCCCGGGAGGGTGCCCTTGACACCCTTGAGCTCACCCTTGGTGAAGTCCTTGGAGTAGTCCGACAGGTTGCCGTCGACGAAGTACGTCGGCAGCTTGGCCGGACCGGCACCCGCGGCGATGAGCTGCGGGATGAGCTTCTTGGTCTCCTCGAAGGCGACCACGACGACCGCGTCGGCCCCCGAGCCCGCGACCTCGTTGATCTGCGCGTCGAACGAGGTGGCGTCCTCGGAGTAGAACGCCGTGGTGGAGACCTTGGAGCCGGCACCCTCGAGGTTGGCCTTGATCTCCTCGGCAAGCGTCTCGCCGTAGGCGTCCTGGCGGGCCAGGATCGCCACGTTGGTGCGCTTGTCCTCGAGCAGCAGGTTGGCCATGACGGCGCCCTGCAGGATGTCGGACGGAGCCGTGCGGAAGTAGAGGTCCGGCTTCGAGAAGTCGCCCTCGTCGAACTCGGTCGAGGTGTTCGCCGGGGAGAACATCACGGTGCCCGACGACATGATCTTGTCGATCACGGTCATCGACACGCCCGAGGACGCGGTGCCGACGATGACGTCGGACTTGGCGTCGATGAGCTTGTCGGCCTCGGTGGGGGCGATCGCGGAGGTGGTGTCACCGGAGTCTGCTACGACGGACACGACGTCCTTGCCGAGCACACCACCAGCGGCGTTGATGTCCTGGATCGCCAGGTCGGAACCGGCGAACTCGGGCGGGCCGAGGAACGCGAGGCTGCCGGTCTGCGGGAGAAGCTGCCCGATGGTGAGAGTGCCGTCGCCCTTGGCGGCGGCCTTCTTCTCCGGCTCCTCGGAAGCGGTCTCGCCGCCGCAGGCGGCGAGGGTGAAGCTGAGCGCCAAGGCGCCGGCGCCTGCGGTCAGCTTCATCCAGGTAGAGGATGATGAGTTCACTGCTTAGTCCCTCTTTCGTATGGGCTGGCCCGGCTCACGCCGGACCTTGCGGAGACACATTAGAGACGCTCGGAGGGTGAATCACCCGAGGGACCTGTCTTTTCACCAATCCGTTACATCTCCCCCATGGCATCATTGCCTGGGTTGCCGCCATCATCGGCTCCGTAATATCGGCGCCGTGGTGACCCATAATCACTCGGGAAACCCGATTCCGCCCAAGAACAGCCACGATCGTGGAGGAATTGTGATCATCTGTACGCACGGCACTCTCGGAGGACGGACTCGATGAGGGTGCCGGTGACGATGCGAGAGGCACGAGCCGATGACGCGCTCTTCCTTCTCGGCATCTGGCAGGACTCGCTGCGGATGGCGGACGCCCAGGAGCAGCTGAGCGACCTGGACACGATCATTCGTGCCGCCGACGCCTCCCCCGACCAGCGCCTCCTGGTCGCCGAGTGCGGCAGCGAGCCCGTCGGGGCGGTCTACGTGCGTGCGACCACCTTCGGTCCGCTCAACCTGGAGCCGACGGTGCAGATCTTCGCGCCTCACGTCGTCCCCAGCTTCCGCCGCCGTGGCGTGGGCCGGATGCTGATGGAGTCGGCCGTCTCCTTCGCCGAGGAGCGCGGGGTCAGGACGATCGCGGCCGCGGCCTCCGCCGGTGGCCGCGACGGCAACCGGTTCCTCGCCCGGATCGGCCTCGGCGCCCAGGCCGTGATGCGGGTGGCCCCGACCGCGGTCGTACGCTCCCGGCTCAACGTCCTCGGCCGGGCACTGCCCCACCACGCCCGCCTGCAGCGCAGCCCGAAGCAGTCCAGCGCCGTCGGCGAGCTGCTCGCCGCCCGGCGCTCCCAGCGGCGCTCACACACCGTCGCCTGAGCACCAACGGCCGGGCCCCGGAGCAGCATGCTCCGGGGCCCGGCCGTTTCGGGACGTACGCTCAGTCCTCCTTGGCACCCAGGGTGCCGAGGTAGAGCTCGATCACCTTGGGGTCGTCGGCGAGCTCGCGCCCAGCGCCCGTGTAGGCGTTGCGGCCCTGGTCGAGCACGTAGCCGCGGTCGCAGATCTGCAGGCAGCGGCGGGCGTTCTGCTCGACCATCACGACCGAGACACCCGCCTGGTTGATCTTGCGGGTCTGCACGAAGACCTCGTCCTGCATGACCGGCGAGAGCCCCGCGGAGGGCTCGTCGAGCAGCAGGACCGACGGCTCCATCATCAGCGCCCGGCCCATCGCGACCATCTGACGCTCACCGCCGGAGAGGCCACCGGCGCGCTGCTTACGCCGCTCACCGAGGGCAGGGAAGATCCCGGTGACGAACTCGAACCGCTCCGCGAACTTCTTCGGGGCCTGGTAGCAGCCCATCTCGAGGTTCTCCTCGATGGTCAGGCTCGGGAAGACGTTGTTGTTCTGCGGGACGAACCCGATGCCTCGCGAGACCAGCTCGTCAGCACGCTTGCCGGTGATGTCCTCACCGTTCAGCTTGACCGTGCCCTCGTGGATCTTCACCAGGCCGAACAGCGCCTTGAGCAGGGTCGACTTGCCGGCACCGTTGGGGCCGATGATGCCGACCAGCTCGCCGGGCTGGCAGTAGAGGTCGGTGTCGTTGAGGATGTTGACCCCGGGAAGGTAGCCGGCGATGAGCCCGTCGGCGCGGAGCACCGCACCCTCGGCCTCGCTCAGATGCTTCTCGCGGAACTCCTCCGCTTCGGTGGAAGTCACTTCGAGTCCTCCTCTTGGGCGATGTCGCCCTCGAGCTCTGCCTCGACCTCGGCCTCGAGGACCTCTTCGTCGAGCTCGCTCAGGTCGGTGTCGTGGTGGGCCCCGAGATAGGCGTCGATGACACGCTGGTCGGCCATGACCGACTCAGGAGTGCCCTCAGCGACGATCTTGCCCTGGGCCATCACGATGACCCAGTCGGAGATGTCGCGGACCATGTCCATGTCGTGCTCCACGAAGAGGACCGTGCGGCCCTCGTCACGCAGCGACTTCACGTGGCCGAGCAGCGACTGCTTCAGGGCGGGGTTCACGCCCGCCATCGGCTCGTCGAGCATGACGACCTCGGGGTCGACCATGAGCGCGCGGGCCATCTCGAGCAGCTTGCGCTGGCCGCCGGAGAGCGACCCGGCGAAGTCCTCGCGCTTCTTGTCCAGCAGGAACCGGGCCAGCAGGTCGTCGGCCTTCGCGGTGACCGCGTCCTCCTGTTTGCCCCACAGGAACTTGAACGGCGCGGCCCAGATCCGCTCACCCTTCTGTCCCGTGGCGCCCAGGCGCATGTTCTCGATCACCGAGAGCTTGGCCAGCACCTTGGTGAGCTGGAAGGTGCGCACCATCCCGAGGCGGGCGACCTTGTAGGGCGCGACGCCCTTGAGCGACTTGCCCTCCAGGCTCCACGAACCGGTGTTGGGCTGGTCGAAGCCGGTCAGCAGGTTGAAGAACGTCGTCTTCCCGGCTCCGTTGGGGCCGATCAGCGCGGTGATCGCACCACGCTGGATCTCGACGTGGTCGACGTCGACGGCGGTGAGTCCTCCGAACGTACGCGTGATGTTGTCGGCGACGATGATCGGGTCGGACTTCTTGCTGCCCGGCTCCGTGCTCGCCCCGACCAGGCCCGCGGGCCCGGTCTTGCTCGCCACGTCGTTCGTCTCGGTGCTCGTCTGATCAGTCATGTCAGCGTCCATCGATCGCGATCTCCCTACGGTCGCCGATGATCCCCTGGGGACGGAAGATCATCAGCAGCATGATGGCCAGCCCCAGCATGATGTAGCGGATCACACTGGCCTGGGTGTCGGTCATGATCACCGTCGGGATCCATCCGCCCTTACCTGCCGACTGGCTGAAGAACGAGCCTAGCCCCGCGATCAGGAACCAGAAGAGGACGGAGCCGATGACCGGGCCCATCACTCGGCCCGCGCCGCCGAGGAGCAGCGCTGCGAAGGCGTAGAAGGTCAGCAGCGTGGAGTAGTCGCTCGGTACGACCGAGGCCTGCTTGAGCGCCAGGAACATGCCGCCCAGACCACCGATGACACCACCGAGGGCGAGGGCCTGCATCTTGTACGCGAACACGTTCTTGCCCAGCGAGCGGACCGCGTCCTCGTCCTCGCGGATGGAGCGGAGCACACGGCCCCACGGGCTGCGCATCAGCGCCCACACCAGCAGGCAGCACAGCGCGACCAGGATCCAGCCGACGGTCAGCGACCACAGGTCGTTGCGCCCGAAGGAGATGAATCCCAGGTCGATGCCGCTGCTGTAGGGGTTGGCCTCCTGGAACGGCCTGGCGTAGCCGTTGAGCCCGTTGGAGCCACCGAAGGTGTCCTTCATCTCCACCGAGCCGAAGACGAACCGCAGCACCTCGGCCGCGGCGATGGTGACGATCGCCAGATAGTCGGCGCGCAGACGCAGCGTCGGCACACCCAGGACCACGGCGAGCAGCAGCGGGGCCACGATCGCCATGACGATACCGAGCCAGAACGGCGCCCCGTAGGTGACCACGGAGACGGCCAGACCATAGGCGCCCACCGCAACGAACCCGGCCTGGCCGAAGTTGAGCAGGCCGGTGTAGCCGAAGTGGATGTTGAGGCCGATGGCGGCCAGGGCGAAGACGATTGCCTGCGGGCCGAGTGCCTGCTGCAACGCCGCCCGGAGAATGTCGAGAATATCCATTGTCTCTCCTACCCGAGCCGCTCTTTACGACCCAGGATGCCCTGGGGCCGCACCAGCAGGATCACGATCATGATCAGCAGCGGGCCGATCTCCTTGATCGAGGCGGGTACGCCGAACAGCGGCCCGAGCTCGTAGACGAGCCCGATCACCAGCGAGCCGACGAGAGCACCCCAGATCGTGCCGAGACCACCGAGGGTGACCGCGGCGAGGATGACCAGCAGGATCCGCATTCCCATGAAGCTGTTCACCTGCAGCTGCATCGCGTAGAGCACACCGGACAGCGCGGTCAGCGCGCCACCGATCACCCACGCGTTGGTGATGACGCCGTCGACCCGCAGGCCGGACGATGCGGCCAGTGCCGGGTTGTCCGAGACCGCGCGCATCGCCTTGCCCATCCGGCTCTTGGCCAGCCACAGGCAGACCGCGGTGATGGTGATGATCGCGACGAGCACGATGATCACCTCGCGGTCGGCGAGCGAGAGACCGAGGTAGTACCAGTGCTGCTCGCGCTGCTGGCCGTTGTACTGCGACAGCGACCGGGTCGAGGAGCCGTAGAAGTACTGGAACAGGTAGCGCAGGAAGATCGCCAGGCCGATCGAGACGATCATCATCGCGATCAGGCCGGTGCCGCGCCGGCGCAGCGGGCCCCACAGGATCTTCTCCTGCGCGAAGCCGCCCAGGCCACCGAGGAGGACCGCGATGATGCCGGCGAGGAGCACCGAGACCGAGGCCAGGGCGCCGGTCTTGAAGACCTGGTCGAAGGTCCAGGCCATCAGCGCACCGAAGGTGAGCATCTCACCGTGGGCGAAGTTGGACAGCCCGGTCGTGCCGAAGATCAGCGAGAACCCGAGGGCGGCCAGGCACAGGACCAGCGAGAACACGATGCCCGCGCGCAGGTTCTGGGCGAGATCCTTGCCGAAGTTCGACTCCTCGCCGGCGGTGACGCCGATCGGGAAGATCGCCCGGTTGTTGGGCCCCTGGAAACGTACCTGGACGGTGGCTTCGCCCTTGGTGTTCTCGTCGAGGACCGTGCCTTCCGGGAGCGTCTTCTCGTCGAGGGTCACGGTGTACTTCCCGAGCTCCTCGACGACGATGATCGCTACGCCTTTGTCGTCGGTGACGCCCTCGCCGGCCTTCTCGCCGTCCTTGCTGACCTCGAGGGTCACTCCCGGGATCGGTTTCGGATTGCCTTGGGCATCCTTGTTGGCCTCGTCCTGAAGCGTCACCTGGATCGCGGTGGCGTCCGGCGGTGGGGTCTCGGTTGCCTGTGCGGCACCCGGGCTCCCAACCAACAGCACCATCAGCGCACCGATGAGCGCGACGAGGACTCTGTAGAGCCGCTTGCGCACGTGGGTACTCCTGCCTGTGTGTCCTAAAGACGGACCCTGACACCAGCTGAATACGCTGGTCGGCCGGATCCGCGCGGGCAGTCTAGGCCGAGATCACCCACGAACAAGCCACAGGTTGACCCTCATCTGAGACCGCAACCGATCTGTGACACGCCGTTTACACGGATTCAGGTACGTGGCCCGCTCACGCCGTGCTCGATGACGCCCTCGGCGACCTGGCGCATCGACAGCCGCAGGTCCATCGCGGTCTTCTGGATCCACCGGAAAGCGTCGGGCTCGCTCAGCGTCAGACCCTCCTGCAGGATCCCCTTGGCCCGGTCGACCGCCTTGCGGGTCTCCAGCCGGTCGGTCAGACCGGCGACCTCCCGCTCGAGCTGGGCGAGCTCCTGGAAACGGCTCACCGCCAGCTCGATCGCAGGCACCAGGTCGGTGATGTTGAACGGCTTGACCAGGTAGGCCATCGCACCCGCGTCGCGGGCCCGCTCCACCAGGTCACGCTGGGAGAACGCGGTCAGCATCACGACCGGCGCGATCCGGTCGCGCGCGATCGCCTCCGCCGCCGCGATCCCGTCGAGCACCGGCATCTTCACGTCGAGGATCACCAGGTCGGGTCTGTGCTCGGTGGCGAGCTCGATCGCGGCCTTGCCGTCGCCCGCCTCACCGACGACGTGGTAACCCTCCTCGGTGAGCATCTCCTTGAGGTCCATCCTGATCAGGACCTCGTCCTCCGCGATGACGACCGTACGCCGCGCCTGGCTCTCCGGGATGCTGCTGGGGTTGCTCTCCGTCACGAGCACAGACTAGGCCATCGGAGGCACCTCCCGGTGCAGTGATTCCGCCCACGGTCCGGTAAGTTTGGCGAGCGCGGAGCCGTATTTGGCTCTCGGGAGCCCCGGTATCCCAACGGCAGAGGAAATGTGCTCAAACCACATCAAGTGTCGGTTCGAATCCGACCCGGGGCACCGAACTTGCTCGTGGCCTCCATCAAGATGTCGGTGCTGGAGCGCAGACTACGAGCATGTACGCAGGCCGCGTCCGCGCTGAGCACTCGCTCTCCTTCGGCAGGGCGCCTCATTGTCGACTGTCGCACGCGCAACAGGAATAGCACGGTCCACCATTCGCGAGTGGCGGGATCACGAGCCGCGCAGCAGGCCTGGCGTCTGCCCTCGATGTGACGAACTGCCGATCGACCAGGAAGCGTACGCAGCGCTTCTCGGCTTCTACCTCGGCGACGGTCACATCGCGAAAGCTGCCCGCTACTACTTCCTGCGTATCACCTGCGACCTGGCCCATCCGCGGATCATCGACGATGTCGTCGACCTGCTCGGTCGAGTCAGACCAGGCGGCAAAGTCTTCATGGTCAAGAAGCCCGGTTGTGTAGACGTTCAGCTGAACTGGCAGCACATGCCCTGCCTCTTCCCCCAGCACGGCCCCGGCCGCAAGCACGACCGCGAGATCGCCCTGAAGCCATGGCAGCAGGAGATCGTGTCAGCGCACCCTGGCCCCTTCCTCCGCGGCCTGTTCCACTCGGACGGGTGCCGGGTGTCGAACTGGGCGACCCGAGTCGTCGCGGGAGAGAAGAAGCGCTATGAGTACGGCCGCTGGCAGTTCACCAACCACTCCGACGACATCCGCAACCTGTGCACCGCGACCCTCGATCTGGTCGGCGTCCCGTGGCGCCAGTCCTCCTGGAAGACCATCAGCGTCTCGCGCCGCGAAGCAGTCGCGGCGCTCGACGCGTTGATCGGCCCGAAGAACTAGCTCTTGCGCTCGTAGGCGGGCGCGACCTCGTTGATCGCGTCGCCGATGCGGTGGATGCGCAGGGCGTTGGTGGAGCCGGGGATGCCGGGAGGCGAGCCGGCGATGATGACGACGAGGTCGCCCTCCTCGACGCGGCCCAGCTTGAGCAGGTTCTCGTCGACCTGGCGGACCATCTCGTCGGTGTGCTCGACCTCGTCGGTGCGGAAGGTCTCCGTGCCCCAGCTGAGCGCGAGCTGGCTGCGTACGGCATCGGAGGGGGTGAAGGCGAGCAAGGGGATCGCGCCGCGCAGCCGGGAGAGGCGGCGGGCGGAGTCACCGGAGGTGGTGAAGGCGACCAGGTATTTCGCGCCGACCCGGTCGGCGACCTCGGCGGCGGCCTTGGCGATGACGCCGGAGCGGGTGTGCGGGTCCCAGTCGATGGGGCTGAGCTCGGCGGCGCGGCTGCTCTCCGAGGAGAGGGCGTGGCGCTCGGTGGCGGCGATGATGCGGGCCATCGTCTCGACGGTGTGGATCGGATAGTCCCCCACGCTCGTCTCGGCGGAGAGCATCACCGCGTCGGCGCCGTCGAGGACGGCGTTGGCGACGTCGTTGGCCTCGGCGCGGGTGGGCGCAGGGTTGGAGATCATCGAGTCGAGCATCTGGGTGGCGACGATGACCGGCTTGGCGTTGAGGCGGGCCAGTTCGATGATCCGCTTCTGCAGGAACGGGACCTCCTCGAGCGGGCACTCCACACCGAGGTCACCGCGGGCCACCATGAACATGTCGAACGCTGCGATGACCTCGTCGAGGTTGTCGATCGCCTGCGGCTTCTCGATCTTGGCGATGACCGGGACGACGCGCCCCTCCTCGTCCATGATCTTGCGGACGTCCTCGTAGTCCCTCGCGTTGCGCACGAAGCTGAGCGCGATCATGTCGACGCCGAGCTTGAGCGCGAACCGGAGGTCCTCCTCGTCCTTCTCGGACAGGGCCGGCACGGAGACGGCGACGCCGGGCAGGTTGATGCCCTTGTTGTTCGAGACCGGCCCGCCGACCAGCACCTCGGTGTGGACCTCGGTGTCGTCGACCGCGGTGACCCGCAGCCGCAGCTTGCCGTCGTCGATCAGGATCGGGTCACCGACCTTCACGTCACCGGGAAGGCCCTTGTACGTCGTTCCGCAGATCTCGTCGTCACCCTGCACGTCGCGCGTGGTGATCGTCCATGCCTGGCCGCGGCGCAGCGTCGCGGAACCTTCCTTGAACCGCTCCAGCCGGATCTTGGGCCCCTGCAGGTCGGCGAAGATGCCGACGCTGTGCCCGCTCGCGGCGGCCGCCTCCCGCACCAGCGCGTAGTTGCTGGAGTGGTCGTCGTGGGACCCGTGGCTCATGTTCATCCGGGCGACGTCCATGCCTGCGTAGACGAGCTCGCGGATGCGACGCTCCGTCCCGACGGCGGGTCCCAGGGTGCAGACGATCTTCGCTCTTCTCACGGGAGCCCAGACTACCCCTCTGGATCGTTCAAACCAGCACTCGGACCACGTCCTGATCAGGCCGTTCGTCCAATGTTTACGCCGCCACCGGCGGCTAGCCCCTCCCTGCGGGCCCGGGCAATGGATGGGTGCCACAAACTCCTCGCCACAAGTGTGTACGAACTCCGTCGGATCCTCCGATCCGATGGTTGAGACCCGACTGGCCCGGCACCTCCGATGTGGAGGTGCCGGGCCAGTGGTCGGCACGCCGTTGTGCCTCGGCCTTGTAGGCCTCAGACCATCAGCTGCCGGTCCGTCGGACGGATCGGCGCGGGCAGGTTGGTCGAGCCGGTGAGGAAGGTGTCGACGGCGGCTGCGGCGGCGCGGCCCTCGGCGATCGCCCAGACGATCAGCGACTGTCCGCGACCCGCGTCGCCGGCGACGTACACGCCGGGGACGGAGGTGGCGAAGGAGTCGTCGCGGGCGACGTTGCCGCGAGCGTCGTACTCCACACCCAGCTGGGTGAGGAGGCCGTCCTTCTCCGGGCCGGTGAAGCCCATGGCCAGCAGCACCAGGTCGGCGGGGATCTCCTTCTCGGTCCCCTCCTTCTCGGTCAGCTTGCCGTCGATGAACTCGACCTCGACGAGCTTCAGAGCGCGTACGCGGCCGTCCTCGGTGCCGAGGAACTCCTTGGTGGAGACCGCGTAGACCCGCTCGCCACCCTCCTCGTGCGCGGAGGCGACCCGGTAGGTCATCGGGTAGGTCGGCCACGGCTGAGCATCGGGACGCTCCTCCGGCGGACGCGGCATGATCTCCAGCTGGGTGATCGACTCCGCGCCCTGGCGGATCGCGGTGCCCAGGCAGTCGGCGCCGGTGTCACCGCCACCGATGATGATCACGTGCTTGCCCTCGGCCAGGATCTGGTCGGGGACCGCCTCACCGAGCGAGGCCCGGTTGGACTGCGGCAGGTACTCCATCGCCTGGTGGATCCCGTCGAGCTCACGCCCGGGGACCGGCAGGTCGCGGCCGACGGTCGAGCCGTTGGCCAGCACGATGGCGTCGTAGCGGTCCCGGAGCTGCGCACCGGTGATGTCGGTGCCGACGTCGACGCCCGGACGGAAGACCGTGCCCTCGCGGCGCATCTGCGCCAGGCGCTGGTCGACCTGCGACTTCTCCATCTTGAACTCGGGGATGCCGTAGCGCAGCAGCCCGCCGATCTTGTCGGCCCGCTCGTAGACGGCCACGGTGTGGCCCGAGCGGGTGAGCTGCTGGGCGGCGGCCAGGCCCGCGGGGCCGGAGCCGATGACGGCGACCGCCTTGCCGGAGAGCCACTCGGGCGGCTGCGGCTTGACGTGGCCCGCGTCCCAGGCCTTGTCGATGATCGCGACCTCGATGTTCTTGATGGTCACCGCGGGCTGGTTGATCCCCAGCACGCAGGCGGCCTCACACGGAGCCGGGCAGAGACGACCGGTGAACTCGGGGAAGTTGTTGGTCGCGTGCAGACGCTCCGAGGCGCCCTCCCAGTCGTTGCGCCAGACCAGGTCGTTCCACTCGGGGATGATGTTGCCGAGCGGGCAGCCCTGGTGGCAGAACGGGATGCCGCAGTCCATGCAGCGCGAGGCCTGGGTGTTGATGATCGGCAGCAGGGTCTTGCCGATCTTGCCCGGGTAGACCTCGTGCCAGTCCTTGACCCGCTCGTCAACGGGACGACGGGTCGCGACCTCGCGACCGTTCTTCAGAAAACCCTTCGGGTCAGCCATGGAGGACCTCCATAATCCGCGCGGCAGCCTCGTCCTCGTCGAGACCCTCCTCGAGGGCCTCCTCCTGGGCTTCGAGCACGCGCTTGTAGTCACTGGGCATGACCTGCGTGAAGCGGGTCAGAGAGTTCGGCCAGTCGGCCAGGAGCGCCTCGGCGACGGCCGAGCCGGTCTCCTCGAGGTGGTCGCGGACCAGCTGCTCGAGCTCGGCGGCGTACTTCTCATCCACCGGGGTTGCATCGTCCAGCTCGCTGTTGAGGCGCTGCTCCTCGAAGTCGAGGACCCAAGCGACCCCGCCGGACATGCCGGCCGCGAAGTTGCGCCCGGTCGGGCCGAGCACGACCACACGACCACCGGTCATGTACTCGCAGCCGTGGTCGCCGACACCCTCGGTGACGATGCTGGCACCCGAGTTGCGGACCGCGGCCCGCTCCCCCACGCCTCCGCGGATGTGGATCCGCCCGCTGGTGGCGCCGTAGGCAAGCGTGTTGCCGGCGATGATGTGCTCCTCGGCCCGGAACCCGGCCGTACGCTCCGGGCGGATGACCACCCGGCCGCCGGAGAGGCCCTTGCCGACGTAGTCGTTGGCGTCGCCCTCCAGGCGCAGCGTCAGGCCGCTCGGGATGAACGCGCCGAAGGACTGGCCCGCCGAGCCGGTGAAGGTGATGTCGATCGTGCCCTCGGGCAGCCCCGCGCCGCGGTAGCGCTTGGTGATCTCGTGACCGAGGATCGTCCCGACGGTGCGGTTGACGTTGCGGATCGGCAGCTGGGCGCGTACGGGCTCGCCGCGCTCGAGCGCCGGTGCCGCGAGCGGCAGCAGCTCGTTGACGTCGAGCGACTTCTCCAGACCGTGGTCCTGGCCCTTGGTGTTGTAGAGGGCCTGGTCGGAGAACTGCTGCGGGGACTCCACGCGGGTGAAGATCGGCGACAGGTCGAGCCCGGAGGCCTTCCAGTGGTCGATCGCGTCACGGGCGTCGAGCGCCTCGGCGTGGCCGACGGCCTCGTCGATGCTCCGGAAGCCGAGCTCGGCGAGGAGCTCACGGACCTCCTCGGCGATGTAGCGCATGAAGTTGACGACGTACTCCGCCTTGCCGGTGAACCGCTCGCGCAGGACCGGGTTCTGGGTGGCGACGCCGACCGGGCAGGTGTCGAGGTGGCAGACCCGCATCATCACGCAGCCGGAGACGACCAGCGGCGCGGTGGCGAAGCCGAACTCCTCGGCACCGAGCAGCGCGGCGATGACGACGTCGCGGCCGGTCTTGAGCTGACCGTCGGTCTGCACCACGATCCGGTCGCGCAGGCCGTTGAGGAGCAGCGTCTGCTGCGCCTCGGCGAGGCCGAGCTCCCAGGGACCGCCGGCGTGCTTGAGCGAGGTCAGCGGGGAGGCACCGGTGCCGCCGTCGTGACCGGAGATCAGGACCACGTCGGCGTGGGCCTTGGACACACCTGCGGCGACGGTGCCGACGCCGACCTCGGCCACGAGCTTCACGTGGACGCGAGCGCTCGGGTTGGCGTTCTTGAGGTCGTGGATCAGCTGAGCCAGGTCCTCGATCGAGTAGATGTCGTGGTGCGGCGGCGGGGAGATGAGGCCCACGCCCGGCGTCGAGTGACGCGTCTTGGCCACCCACGGGTAGACCTTGTGGCCGGGCAGCTGGCCGCCCTCACCGGGCTTGGCGCCCTGGGCCATCTTGATCTGGATGTCGTCGGCGTTGGTCAGGTATTCGCTGGTGACGCCGAAGCGTCCCGAGGCGACCTGCTTGATCGACGAGCGACGCTTCGGATCGTAGAGACGATCCGGGTCCTCGCCGCCCTCACCGGTGTTGGACTTGCCGCCGAGGATGTTCATCGCGACGGCGAGCGTCTCGTGAGCCTCCTTGGAGATCGAGCCGTACGACATCGCGCCGGTCGAGAAGCGCTTGACGATCGCCTCGACGGGCTCGACCTCGTCGATCGAGATCTTCTGGCGACCCAGCTCCTCGGCGCCCTTGAGCTTGAAGAGCCCACGCAGCGTCATCAGTCGCTCGGACTGCTCGTTGACGCGGTCGGTGTACTGCTTGAAGACGTCGTAGCGGCCGCTGCGGGTGGCGTGCTGGAGCCGGAAGACGGTCTCCGGGTCGAACAGGTGCGGCTCACCCTCACGGCGCCACTGGTACTCGCCGCCGATGGGCAGCGCGCGGTGTGCGTTGGCGACGCCGTCGCGCGGGTAGGCGGTGGCGTGCCGCTTCGCGACCTCCTCGGCGATGACGTCGAGGCCGATGCCGCCGAGCTTGGAGGTGGTGCCGGTGAAGTAGCGCTCCACGACCTCCTTCGACAGGCCGACGGCCTCGAAGATCTGCGCGCCGGTGTAGGAGGCGACGGTGGAGACGCCGATCTTCGACATCACCTTCAGGACACCCTTGCCGAGCGCCTTGATCGTGTTGGCCATCGCCTTCTCGGCGTCGGCCTTCACGTAGTAGCCCTCGTAGGCGAGGTCCTCGACGGACTCGACCGCAAGATAGGGGTTGACCGCGGCTGCGCCGTAGCCGATCAGCAGGGCGACATGGTGGACCTCGCGTACGTCTCCGGCCTCGATCAGCAGGCCGACCTGCGAGCGGGTGCGCTCGCGGACCAGGTGGTGGTGGACCGCGCCGGTCAGGAGCAGCGACGGGATCGGCGCCATCTCCTGGGTGGAGTGGCGGTCGGAGAGGACGATGATGCGAGCGCCGTCCTCGATCGCCTGGGAGACCTCGGCGGAGATCTCGTCCAGGCGCGCCTGGAGCGACTCGGCCCCGCCGTCGACCTCGTAGAGGCCTCGGACGATGTGGACCTGGAAGCCCGGCATGTCGCCGTCACGGTTGATGTGACGGATCTTGGCCAGGTCGTCGTTGGAGATGACCGGGAACGGCAGCACGATCTGACGACACGAGGCCGGACCCGGGTTGAGCAGGTTGGACTCGGCGCCGATGGTGCCGTTGAGGCTGGTGACGAGCTCCTCGCGGATCGCGTCCAGCGGCGGGTTGGTGACCTGCGCGAAGAGCTGGGCGAAGTAGTCGAACAGCATCCGCGGCTTGTCGCTTAGCGCCGCGATCGGGCTGTCGGTGCCCATCGAGCCGATCGGCTCGGCGCCGGTGTTGGCCATCGGCGCGAGCAGGATCCGGAGCTCCTCCTCGGTGTATCCGAAGACCTGCTGACGGCGGGTCACGCTCGCGTGGGTGTGGACGATGTGCTCGCGCTCGGGGATGTCGTCGAGGCGTACGAGACCGGCATGGAGCCACTCGTCGTAGGGGTGCTCGGCGGCGAGCTCGGACTTGATCTCGTCGTCCTCGATGATGCGGTGCTCCGCGGTGTCGACGAGGAACATCTTGCCCGGCTGGACGCGGCCCTTGCGGACCACGGTGGCGGGGTCGATGTCGTCGAGCACACCGGCCTCGGAGCCGAGCACGACCAGGCCGTCCTCGGTGACCCAGTAGCGGGAGGGACGCAGGCCGTTGCGGTCGAGGACCGCGCCGATCTGGGTGCCGTCGGTGAAGACGACCGACGCGGGGCCGTCCCAGGGCTCCATCAGCGAGGAGTGGAACTCGTAGAACGCCTTGCGGGCGGGGTCCATCTCCTCGTGCTTCTCCCACGCCTCCGGGATCATCATCAGCATGGCGTGCGGCAGGCTGCGGCCGGCCAGGTGGAGGAGCTCGAGGACCTCGTCGAAGGAGGCCGAGTCGGAGGCGCCCTCGGTGCAGATCGGGAAGAGTCGCTCGAGGTCGCCGGGGATGAGCTCGGACTCGAGCAGCGACTCACGCGCCTTCATCCAGTTGCGGTTGCCCATGACGGTGTTGATCTCGCCGTTGTGGGCGATGAACCGGAACGGGTGGCTCAGCGGCCAGCTCGGGAAGGTGTTGGTCGAGAACCGGCTGTGGACGACGGCGATCGCGGAGGCGACCCGCTCGTCGACCAGGTCGGGGAACACCTCGGCCAGCTGGGGCGTGGTGAGCATGCCCTTGTAGACGATGGTGCGGCTCGACAGCGACGGGAAGTAGACGTCGGTCTCCCTCTCCGCGCGCTTGCGCAGGCAGAAGGAGAGCCGCTCCAGGGCCAGGCCCGTGACGCGCTGCTTGGCGCCGGCCACGAAGAGCTGGCGGAAGGTCGGCATGACCGCCTTGGCCGTCGCGCCGAGGGAATCGGGGTTGACCGGTACGTCACGCCACCCGAGGACCTCGAGGCCCTCCTCGGTCGCGATCTCCTCGACCATCTTCACGGTGCGCTCGACCTGGTCGGCGTCACCGGGGATGAAGGCGGTGCCGACGGCGTAGGCACGCTCGGCCGGGAGGTCGAAGTCGACTACCTCACGAAGGAAGGCGTCGGGGACCTGCAGCAGGATCCCGGCGCCGTCGCCAGAGTTGGTCTCGGCGCCCGCGGCGCCGCGGTGGTCGAGATTCACCAGGGCACGGATGCCCTGCTTCACGATGTCGTGGCTGGCCACGCCGGTCAGCGTCGCAACCATGGCGACGCCGCAGGCGTCCTTCTCGAACCGAGGGTCGTAGAGGCCCTGGGGGGATGGATACGAGTGCTCGTACGGCACCGGGATCTCCCGTCTGTCCGGGCTCAGGCACGCACCGACCGACGCAGCCCAATAGCCCCGGATTTCTGACTCTGCTTCGAGTCGAGTCCGGAGCGGGGGATGTCTGCGACGAGTGCGCGCGCCCTTGCGGGGATGAAACTGGCAATCTGCAGGGGACAGCGTTGGCCCGCGCGAGTGCGGCTAGGTTACCACTGTGTCACGCGTAGGTTGCGAACGAGGGTCCATCGGCGGACACCCTCCCGCGAGGCGCTACGTTGCGCCTAATATCTGCGTCTGATCAGGCCTTTGTCGAGGATTCCTCGTCGTCGGTCCCGTTGTCGGCGGCGTTGCCGTCAGTGTCGCTCGCGGGTTCGTTCTCGGTGTCGTCGTCGACGTCGTTCGCCGGGGCCTTGGCAGGATCGCTGTAGACCTCCTCCTCGAGACTACCCCGCCCGGTCACGGTGGCGTACGTCCACCACGCTGCTGCCAGCACGAACAGGATGATCGACATCCACTCGCTCCAGCGCAGGCCGAGCACGTTGACCAGCTGCACGTTGTCGATGCGCAGGGTCTCGATCATGCCGCGGCCGAGGCAGTAGGCCATCACGTAGAGGGCGACCACACGGCCGCCGCCCAGACGCAGCTTCTTCTGCAGGTAGACGATCACGAAGAAGGCGAGGATGTCCCAGCAGAACTCGTAGAGGAACGTCGGGTGGAACGTGGTGCCGACCGGGAACTGGCTGGGTCCGTCGGGGAAACGCGACGGGTCGATCTCAAGGCCCCAGGGCAGGTCGGTGGGCCTGCCGTAGAGCTCCTGGTTGAACCAGTTGCCCCAGCGGCCGATGCCCATCGCGAGCAGGCAGGTCGGGGCGATGGTGTCCAGCAGCGGGATGATCTTGATCCCCTTCTGCTTCGCGCCGATGATCGCGCCCACGGCGCCGAGCGCGATCGCGCCCCACACACCGAGCCCGCCGCGCCAGATGTAGAGCGCCTCGATCGGGTTGGCCCCGTCGCCGAAGTAGAGCTGCCAGTCGGTCATGACGTGGTAGATCCGGCCGCCGACCAGACCGAACGGAACCGCCCACAGCGCGATGTCCTGGATGTCGCCGGCCCGGCCGCCGCGAGCCTGCCAGCGGCGCTCGGAGACCCAGACGGCGACGATGATGCCGAGGATGATCGCGAAGGCGTAGCCGCGCAACGGGACCGGCCCGAGCCAGAGCACGCCTTCGGCGGGGCTGGGGATGGACATCGGGAGGATCATGCGGGGCCCTTCTTGGCTACTTCTGAGTGAGAAGGCGGTGAATGTCGTCGGCGAACTGCTTGGGAGAGGTGTTCATCGACCACACCACGCTGGCCTGTCCCTGGGAGACGGCCGAGACGTGGGTGTCGTGGACCCCGAGATCGTAGCCCCCACTGGGTAGCCGGTCGGCCTCCCCTATGTAGAGCCGCATCGACTCGGCCAGCGTGACGATGTCCTTCAGATCACCGGTGAGGCCGATGAACTCCTTGTCGTAACGGTCCAGGTACTCGCGCAGGACCTCCTCGGAGTCGCGCGCGGGGTCGGTGGTGACGAACACGACCTCGACCTTGTCCCGGTCCGAGTCATCGAGGCGAGTCAGTGCCGCGGTCAGGCTCGACATCACGAGCGGGCACTCGTCAGGGCAGCTGGTGTAGCCGTAGAAGACCAGCGTCAGTGGCTTGTCGGCGTCGGTGGCCAGCGAGAACGGCTCGCCCTCGGTGTCGGTCAGGGCGGTGTCGGAGAGCTGGTACGGAGTGTGCTCCTGCCCGGTCATCGCCGAGGCCGGCGCCTGGCCGGTGCCGGCAGCGCCGCAACCGGTGAGCACTCCGATGAGGACGAGCAGGACGGGAAGAGCGAGGAACCTCAACGCGCGCGGACTCCCGCGGCCAGGTCCTCGGTCAGGCTCGCCAGCGCCTTGAGCGCCGCCTGCTCGTCGGAGCGGTTGTCCAGCAGCGTACGCACGAAGGCGGAGCCGACGATGACCCCGTCGGCGTACGCAGCCATCTCCGCCGCCTGGGCGCCGTTGCTGACCCCGAGACCGACACCGACGGGCAGGTCCGTGGTCTTCTTCGTGCGGGCGACCAGCGGGGCGGCCAGGTCGGAGGTCTTGGCGCGGGCGCCGGTGACGCCCATGACCGCGGTGGCATAGACGAACCCGCGGCTCTGGGCCGTGGTCATCGCGATCCGCTCGTCGGTGCTGCTCGGCGCGACCAGGAAGACCTTGTCGAGGTCTCGTGCGTCGGCGGCCTCGATCCACTCCGGTGCGAAGTCCGGGGTGATGTCGGGCGTGATCAGGCCCGCGCCGCCCGCGTCCTGCAGTTGCTGGGCGAAGCGGTCCACGCCACGGCGCTCGATCGGGTTCCAGCTGGTCATCACCAGGGTCGGCACCCCGGTCGCGGCCACGGCCTCGACGGCGCGGAACACGTCGTCGACACGTACGCCGCCGTCGAGCGCCTGCTGCACGGCGTCCTGGATGGTGGGGCCGTCCATGACCGGGTCGGAGTAGGGCAGGCCGATCTCGATGATGTCGCAGCCGGCCTCGACCATCGTCGTCAGCGCCTCGATCGAGCCGTCGACCGTGGGGAAGCCCGCCGGAAGGTAACCGACCAGGGCGGCGCGGTTCTCGGCCTTCGCCTTCGCGAACGCTACCGACGTACTCACTTTGCGTCTCCCAGTCCGAAGTATTCGATGGCCGTGCCCATGTCCTTGTCGCCGCGACCGGACAGGTTGATCAGGATCGTGGCGCCCTCGCCGTGGCGCTCCTTGATCTGCGGTGCGATCTTGATGGCGCCGGCGATCGCGTGGGCCGACTCGATCGCCGGGATGATGCCCTCCGAGCGCGAGAGCAGCGCGAAGGCGTCCATCGCCTCCTTGTCGGTGACCGAGGTGTAGGAGGCGCGGCCGGACTTGGCGAGCCAGGCGTGCTGCGGCCCGACCCCGGGGTAGTCGAGACCGGCGGAGATCGAGTGGGACTCGATGGTCTGGCCGTCCTCGTCCTGGAGCACGTAGGTGCGGGCGCCGTGGAGCACGCCCGGGTCGTTGGCCTGGATGGTGGCGGCGTGGCGGCCGGTCTCGAACCCGTCTCCCCCGGCCTCGAAGCCGTGGATCTCGACGTCCTCGTCGTCCAGGAACGCGGTGAAGAGGCCGATGGCGTTGGACCCACCTCCGACCGCGGCGAGGACGGCGTTCGGGAGGCCGCCGAACTGCTCGAGGGACTGGGCCCGGGCCTCGTCGCCGATGCCGCGCACGATGTCCCTGACCAGAGTCGGGAACGGGTGGGGCCCGGCGGCGGTGCCGAACAGGTAGGCGGTGTGGTCGACGCTGGCGACCCAGTCGCGCAGCGCCTCGTTGATCGCGTCCTTGAGGGTGCCGCTGCCGGAGGGCACCGGGACGACCTCGGCACCGAGCAGCCGCATCCGGGCCACGTTGAGCGCCTGGCGGTCGGTGTCGACCTTGCCCATGTAGACGGTGCAGTCGAGACCGAAGTAGGCAGCCGCGGTCGCGGAGGCCACCCCGTGCTGTCCGGCGCCGGTCTCGGCGATGACCCGGGTCTTGCCCATCCGCTTGGTCAGCAGCGCCTGCCCGAGCACGTTGCGGATCTTGTGGGCGCCGGTGTGGTTGAGGTCCTCGCGCTTGAGGAGGACGCGTACGCCGAGCTGCTCGGAGAGCCGGGTCGCGTGGTAGAGCGGGCTCGGCAGGTTGGCGTAGTCACGCAGGATCGCGTCGAACTCGGCCACGAACTCCGGATCGGCCTTCGCCTTCTGCCAGGCGTCGTCGAGCTCGATGAGCGCCTTCATCAGCGCCTCGGGCATGAAGCGGCCGCCGAATCCCTCGGCCTCGCCACCGAACCAGCCGAACTCGTCGGCGTCGTAGCTCGTCGTTTCGTGGATGTGAGTTGTCATGGCTGGTCCTAGCCTTGGATTCCGGTGAACTCGGCGACCGTGCCTTGCGGGTCGCCATGCTTGACCAGCGCCTCGCCGACCAGGACCGCGCGGGCCCCTTCGGAGACGTGGCGCTTGACGTCGGTGGCGGTGAAGATGCCCGACTCGGCGACCTTCACCCGGTCCTCGGGGATGAGCGGCGCGAGCCGTCCGAAGACGTCCTGGTCGATCTCCAGGGTCTTCAGGTTGCGGGCGTTGACGCCGATCAGCTCGGCGCCGAGGTCGACCGCCCGGGCGACCTCGGCCTCGTCGTGGGTCTCGACCAGCACGGTCAGCCCGAGCTCACGCGCCTGCTCGTAGAGGCTGCGCAGCGTCTCGTCGTCCAGCGCGGCCACGATCAGCAACGCCAGGTCGGCTCCGGCTGCCCGGGCCTCCAGCAGCTGGTAGGGCTCGACGATGAAGTCCTTGCGCAGGATCGGGCTGTCGACGGCGGCGCGGACCGCGCGCAGGTCGGCGAGCGACCCGCCGAAGCGGCGTTCCTCGGTGAGCACCGAGATCGCGGCTGCACCGCCGGCGGCGTACTGCTGGGCCAGCTCGGCCGGGTCCGGGATGTCGGCCAGAGCACCCTTGGAAGGGCTCTTCCGCTTCACCTCGGCGATCACGCTGCTGCCCGCCGCACGGAAGTGCGGCATCGGGTCGCGAGGCGCGTCGACGTCGGCCAGCCGGGCCCGCAGTTCCGCCTCGGACACCGTCGCCTGGCGCTGCGCCAGGTCCAGACGTACGCCGTCGATGATCTTTTCGAGCACCGACATGTTTAAACCTCTCGTTTCCGGGTATGACCCACGTGCAAAGCCTCTCACCCGAACCGTGACACGCCCGATTTGGCGCCACAGTGCGGGCGGGAAACGTTAAGTTTCTTCCATCTCTACCCAACTCGCCTGACTTTGGAGGTCAGACACACATGAGCTACGGAACTCCTCCGCCGCCGCCCCCGTACGGTTCGCCGGCACCCGGGCAGCCCGGTCAGCCTGCGGGCAACAACAAGAAGGCGATCTGGGCACTTGTCCTCGGCATCCTCGGCTGCATCTGCTGCGGAATCTTCACCGGTATCCCGGCGATCATCCTCGGCAAGATGGCCCAGAACGAGATCGACGCCTCCGGCGGGGCGCAGGGCGGGCGTGGCATGGCCACCGCCGGCTTCATCCTCGGCATCGTCGCCATCGTTCTGTTCGTCATCGGGCTCATCCTGAACCTGTCCGGTGCTCTCGACTTCAGCGGCAGCACCACCACGTACTGAGCTCAGTCCATGTGAGCTCGGCTCTTTGAAATCAGCGAGGCCCCCGGCGAATCCGCCGGGGGCCTCGCTGTTTCACAGGCTCAGTGTGACTCGACGTTGAAGCCGAGCTTGGAGAGCACGATGAAGAGCAGGCCGCCCACGACGGTGACGGCGACGCCGACC
The DNA here is from genome assembly GCF_040613175.1 of Nocardioides sp. NPDC006303. Classification (NCBI taxonomy): domain Bacteria; kingdom Bacillati; phylum Actinomycetota; class Actinomycetes; order Propionibacteriales; family Nocardioidaceae; genus Nocardioides; species Nocardioides sp. NPDC006303. The sequence continues at coordinate 9,535 of NZ_JBEXRR010000052.1, read as the reverse complement.
CAGAAGACGAACCAGCTGATCGGGTCGAGCATCATGGCGACGCTTCCGATGAGGAAGCCGAGGAGGCCGACCGCGACTGCGATCCAGGCTGCCGGGGTGTTGCCGTGGCTGGCGGACATGCGATGACTCCTCTACGAGTTCTCTTGCTGAAGCGAAGCCCGAAGCGATACAGGTGGGCTTGGCTGCAGTGTATTCATTGATCCCCCGTTGTCGGGTCCCGACCCTCGTCCAACGACTTCCAGACATCGATCGTGGACTGCTCCTCCAACGGCTTCTGCTCCGGCTTCGCGGCGGCCGGGGCGTCGTACCTGCGGCCCATCTCGGGCCACGAAGGGGCCAGGCGTACGGCCGCGACGGCCGCCGCAACGGTCAGGACCGCGCCGAGAAGCGCGAGGTAAGGCCAGGGGGTGGTGGTGTGCTCGGTCTCGCCCCAGACCACCTCGGAGTCGATCGCCCGGCCGAGCGCGTCGATCCCGGCATGGCCGAAGAAGGTGACGATCACGCCGATCCCGGCCAGGCCCGCAAGGGCGGCCACCAGGCGGCGTACGAGACCTCGGGTGACCAGGACCACGCCCCAGGCCGCGAGTGCGACCAGGGCCAGGCCGGTGGTGGCCGGCGAGTCGTTGAGGTCGGCCGGCATCTGGGCCGGGGCGGTCACCTTCACCCATTCGTTGGAGCCGGCCCATGCGGCCAGGGCCGCGCCGGCGAGTCCGGCGATGACGGTGGGGCCGAGGGTGGCCTTCATGAGATCAGGCCGGCGTCGAAGCAGGTGTGGTCGCCGGTGTGGCAGGCGGGGCCCTCCTGGTCGACCTTGAGCAGGATCGTGTCGCCGTCGCAGTCCAGGCGGACCTCCTTGACGTACTGCCGGTGGCCGGAGGTCTCCCCCTTGACCCAGTACTCCTGCCGGCTGCGGGACCAGTAGGTCGCCCGGCCCGTCGCGAGCGTGCGCGCCAGGGCCTCGTCGTCCATGTAGCCGAGCATCAGCACCTCGCCGGTGTCATGCTGCTGCGCCACCGCGGGCACCAGTCCGTCGGGGTTGCGCTTGAGGCGGTCGGCGATGGCGGGGTCCAGTCCCTCGCTCGTGGGTCCAGTAGTCACAGGTCCAGTATCCCGCTGGGCAACAGTACGGACACAACCGGCATGTCGCAGCCCTTATCGGGCGTCCTCGAGGCCCCGGGCTGCCAGACTCTGCCGGTCATCTGGGCCGGTCTCGGTACGGCCCTGTCAGCCGACTCTTCGAGTCGACTATTCAAACTGGAGAACACCGCACCATGGCTAACCCCACCCCGCAGCCGGCACCGGCGAAGCAGACCGACACCAGCGCCCTCGTGATCGGCATCCTGGTCACGCTCTTCTGCTGCCTGCCCTTCGGCATCGTCTCGATCGTCAAGGCCGTCCAGGGTGACGCCGAGGGCGCCAAGAAGTGGGGCATCATCGGTGCCATCACCGGCGTCGTCGTGATCGTCCTCTACATCATCGCCTCGGTCGTCCTCGGCGTCGGCATGGCCGCCCAGTCGGGGACCATGTGACCACACCCTCACGGGTGCGCGCGGGGCTCGTCCCACTGGCCGTCGTGGCCGGCGGGGCGGGCCTCGCGGCTGTCTTCGCCACCTCTCCCGGGCTCGTCGCGTACGTCCCGCCGTGCCCGATCCACGCACTCACCGGCATCGACTGCCCCGGCTGCGGAATGACGCGCGGCACGATGTCGCTGCTGTCGGGTGACGTCTCCGGCGCGATCGGCCACAACGCGCTGATGTTCCTGCTCGGGCTGCCGATGCTCGCGCTGCTCTGGTTCTTCTGGCTCCGCGGCCGCATCGGCGGTCGCCCCGCTCCCGACTGGGCGCGCTCCCCCGCAGCCCTCTACACCTGGCTGGCGTTGACGGTCGTCTTCACGGTCGTGCGCAACCTGCCCTGGGCGCCGTTCCCCGCACTCGCGGCGTAGCGTCGCCGCTACCGGTCGGCGAAGTAGGCGGCGCTGGCGTCGTCGGCCGGGTAGTACGACTCGATCGCCACCTCGTCGAGGGTGATGTCCATCGGGGTCCCAAAGGTGGTGATCGTCGAGAAGAGGTTCAGCTCGCGGCCGTCGACGCGAAGCGTCATCGGGATCACGACATCCGCCTCGAGCGCGAGCGACCTCTCCTCGTCCTGGCCGGCGGGAGCCAGCACCTCCTCGTAGAGCCGGGTCAGCTCGGGGTCCGCGACGACGGCGAGCTGGCGTCTGACCCGGGCCCGGAACACGGCACGTACGTCGGCCAGGTTCACGACCAGAGCGGCTAGGCCCCGAGGGTCGAGGCCGAGACGTACGAGGTTGACGGGTGGTTCGAGCAGCTCGGGGTCGACGCCGGCGAAGAACCGGTCGACCGCGCGGTTGGTCATCAGGATGTTCCAGCGACGGTCGACCACCAGGGCCGGGTACGGCTCGTGGGCACGCAGAACCCGGCCGATCGCGTCGCGAGCGGCCGCGAGCGCACCGTCCTCGAGGGGCCGCTGGGTGTAGCGCGGCGCGAAGCCGGCGGCGAGCAGGAGTCGGTTGCGGTCCCGGAGCGGGATGTCGAGCTGGTCGGCGAGGCGGAGGATCATGTCGGTGCTCGGCCGGGACCGGCCGGTCTCGACCAGGCTGACGTGGCGTGCCGAGACGTCGGCGGCGATCGCCAGGTCGAGCTGGCTGAGGCGACGACGATGCCGCCATTCCCGCAACATCTCGCCCACTGTGTACATGGGCCCCAGGATCGCTCATCAGCAGGTGGTGCGCCATGAACTCCCATGTCATCGACACCGGTCCGGGACGCCGAACACACTGGCGGCATGACCACACAGAGCACACCCACGGACGCCGTCAGGGCTGTCACCACCGCCTTCGCAGGGCTCGTCGCGACCGGTGACACCGGGCCGCTCGAGCAGCTGCTCGCCCCAGACTTCCGGCACCATCGACCGGACGCGACCTCGTCCACCAAGGAGCAGTGGCTCGACGCCGTCTGCGGCTCGCTCGAGCGGATCGACGGCATGGAGGTCGAGGTGAAGCACGTGCTGGCCGCCGACGATCACGTCGTGATGCACACCCGTCGCCGGCTGCCGGACGGACCCGAGATCACCGTCGTCGACATCTGCCGGTTCGAGGGCGCGATGATCGTCGAGGCCTGGGAGATCATCGAGCCCGCCGCCGAGGCCGCCGCCCACCTGTCGTGGTGGGACGCCTGAGCTCTCGGTCTCAGCTGCCCTGCTGGGCGACCCAGGAGGCGTGCAGGCGTGCGTACGTCGAGCCGGCCTGCGCCACCAGTTCGCTGTGCGGGCCGCGCTGGGCGAGGTGTCCCGCGTCGACGACGATCACCTCGTCGGCCGCCTCGGCGGTGGAGAGCCGGTGGGCGATGGTGACCGACGTACGGCCGCTCATCAGGCGCTCCAGGGCCCGGTTGATCCGCATCTCCAGCCGCGGGTCGACCGCGGAGGTGGCCTCGTCGAGGACGAGCAGGTCGGGATCGGCGAGCTGGGCGCGCAGGAGCGCCACGAGCTGCCGCTCGCCGGCCGAGAGCGACTCGCCGCGCTGCCCGACGCTGGTGCGGACGCCGGCGGGGAGGCCGGCCAGCCAGTCCCCCAAGCCCAGAATCCGGGCGGCCTCCTCGATCTCCTCGTCGGTCGCGTCGAGCCGCCCGTAACGGACGTTCTCGGCCAGGGTGGAGTCGAAGAGGAAGCCCTCCTGCGGGACGAGCACGACGCTGGTGCGCAGCGAGGCGTTGCCGATCTCGCGTACGTCGACACCGTCGAGACGGACTCGGCCGTCGGTCACGTCCATCACCCGGGTGAGCAGCTTCGCGATCGTCGACTTCCCCGAGCCGGTCTCGCCGACCACGGCGACCCGGCGCCCGGGCGCGATCTCGAAGGAGATGTCGTGCAGGACCGGACGGCCGCCGGGGTAGGCGAAGGTGACCGCGTCGAACTCGATCGAGAGCGGGCCGCGTGGCAGGACCGTGCCGGCCGCGCCCGGGTCGACGAGGTCGGCGGGCGTGTCCAGGATCCCGATCGTGCGCCGCCAGGAGGCGATCGCGTTCTGCGCGTCGGTGAGGATCTGCGTACCCATCTGCACCGGGCCCACGAACAGCGTCACCAGGAACGCGAAGGCCAGGATCTCGCCGACGGTCAGCGCACCGCTGGTGCCCTGGTAGGCGAGCGCCAGCAGGACGCCGCCGACGATCACGCCGGCGTTGGCGAGGCCGCCGGAGAGGCCACCGAGACTGAAGAAGACCGAGGTGTAGGCCTGCGCCTTGATCTGGGCGGCGCTGGTGGCGTCGATCTCGCGGTCGATGCGCTCCTGGGTGCGGTCCTCGACGGCGTACGCCTTCACCACGGCCGCTCCGACGACCGGCTCGGAGACCGCGGAGAGCATCTTGGCGACCTGGCGGCGGGAGAGGGTGTAGGCCGCGGACAGCTTGCGCTGGAAGAACGGCAGGCTCAGGAAGAGCGGGCCGAAGCAGAGCCACACCAGGATCGCGAGCTGCCAGGAATAGATCACCATCACGACGGTGGCGATCAGCATCTGCCCGATGCTGACGATGAAGAGCAGACCGCCGAAAACGATGAACTGGCTGACTTGGTCGACGTCGCTGGTCACCCGCGAGACCAGCGCCCCGCGGTGTTCGGTCGACTGGGTGAGCATCGGCAGGTCGTGGACGTGCCGGAAGGCCTTCGTACGCAGCGTCGCCAGGCCCCGCTCGGCGGCGGTGAAGAGCCGGCTGGTCATCTTGAACGACGCCCAGCCGGTGACCGCGATGGCGACCACCGCGATCAGCCCGGCGCGCAGGACATAGCCGAGGTCGGGGCCGTCCGGACCGCTCAGGCCGTTGTCGAGGGTCTGCTGAACGACGACAGGTACGACGACCTGCCCGACGCTCGCGATCACGGCCAGCGCGAAGGTGCCGCGGATGCCCTCGACCAGCTCCGGGGAGTGCTTGATGCCCCGGCGGATGGTCTCGATCGCGCCGAGCTCCTCGCCGCTGCCGACCCGGGTCTCGGGCTCGAGGGTCGCGGTCACTGGATGGTCTCCGGGGTCTCGTAGGCGTTCACCAGGCGGGCGTAGGACTCGTCGCGGGCGAGCAGCTCGGTGTGGGTGCCGCGGTCGCGGATGCGGCCGTCCTCGAGGTGAACGACCTCGTCGGCGAGCGCGATCGTGGCCTTGCGGTAGGCGACGACGACGAGGCTGGTGTCGCTCGCCCCGTCACGCAGCGCGGCAAGGATGCGCTGCTCGACCTCGGGGTCGACCGCAGAGGTGGCGTCGTCGAGGATCAGGAGTCGTGGGCGGCGTACGAGCGCTCGGGCCAGGGCGAGGCGCTGGCGCTGCCCACCAGAGAGGCTCGCCCCGCGCTCGCCGAGGGTGGTGTCGAGGCCGTTCGGAAGCGCGGTGACGAAGCCGTCGGCCTGGGCGGCCTTGAGCGCCGACCAGACCTCGTCGTCGGTGAGGTCGGCGCCGAGGGTGACGTTGCCGCGTACGGAGTCGTCGAAGACGAAGGCCGTCTGCGGCACCAGCGCCGCCACCCGGGCCCACTCCCCCGCACCCAGTTCGCGCAGGTCGGTGCCGTCCAGGGTGATCCGGCCCGTTTCGGGGTCGACCAGGCGCGCGAGCAGCATGGTCAGGGTGCTCTTGCCGGCGGCCGTCTCGCCGACGATCGCGACCGTACGCCCCGGCTCGACCTCGAAGTCGACACCGTCGAGGAGCGTCGGGCCGCCGGCGTAGGCGTAGGAGATGCCGTCGACCCGGACACGGGCGCCGGTCGGCTCGCGGCTGGTCGTCGCCGTGCCGTAGGCCAGGCGGCCGGTCGCGTCCAGCACCTGTTGGACCCGTCGGTAGCCGACCACGCTGCGCGGGAACTCTCCCAGCAGCCATCCGAAGGAACGGATCGGGAAGGCGACGATGGTGAGCAGGAATCCGATCTGGACGACGTCGCCGGGCGCGGCGGCACCGCTGGAGACGCGGCCGACGCCGACAGCCAGTACGGCGAGGACGCCGATGTTGGGCAGCGCGGCCAGGATCGGGTCGAAGGCTGCGCGGAGCCGGCCGGCGTGGATGTTGACGTCGCGCAGCTCCTGGGCCTTGTCCTGGAAGCGGGTGGTCTCCTCCGCCTCGCGGCCCAGGGTCTTGACGACGAGCGCGCCGTCGAAGGACTCGTGGGCGATCCCGGAGAGCTCCGCGCGCAGCTGCTGGGCGCGGGTCATCAGCGGCGAGGAGAAGCGCTGGAAGACCAGGTTGGCGACGACGACCGCCGGGAACACGAGGATCGCGACCGAGGCCAGGACGACGTCGGTCCAGAACATCTGCCCGATCGCGATCACCATCATCGCGAGGGTGCCGACCGCCATCGGCAGCGGCGCGATCGGCGCCCAGGACGCCTCGACATCGGAGTTGGCGTTGGAGAGCAGCTGGCCGGTCGGATGCCGGTGGTGCCAGGCGAGGGGAAGCGCGAGGTATTGGCGGGTGACCGCGCGACGCGAGTGGGCCTGCATGCGGTACTGCATCACCCCGGCGCCCAGCCGACGCGCCACCACCCCGACCGCTCGCAGGATCGCGACACCGACGAAGAGTCCGATCACGGCCCACAGCCAGCCGGCGCCGATCTCGCCGTCGCGCAGCGCCGGCACCAACACATGGTCGGTGGACCAGCCCAGCACCCAGGCGTCGGCGACGGTCAGCGCGCCGAAGAGCGCGGAGCCGAGGGTCGAGAGGGTGAAGACCGCCCACTCGCGCCGGATGGCGACTCCGAGAACCTTGAACCCGTCGGTCGTCGTGGCCCGCTGGGGTATTTGATCCTCGTCGCTCATCTCGAGGTAAAGCCTAGGTCAGCACCGTGACTGCGACGAATTTTTTTGAAACCACCCTGCGCTGGAATGGCTCGATAAGGTGCAAGCCGTGGCTTCCTTCGCGCGCTCCGAGCGCATCGCCCTGTGCGACACCGCCGTCTCCCTCGGGCCGACGGCCCCCACGCTCTGCGAAGGCTGGGACGTCAAGGACCTGCTGGTGCATCTGCTCGTACGCGAACGCCGCCCGTGGGCCGCGCCGGGCATGTTCCTGCCACCGCTCGCGCCCGTACTGAGGAAGGCGGAGGCTGCGTACGCCGCTCAGCCGCTCGAGGCTCTCGCCGCCCGCCTCCGCGACCCGAAGGGCACGCCGTTCGCGCTCGGTCCCGTCGAAAGGGCCGTCAACACCGTCGAGTTCTTCGTCCACCACGAGGACCTCCGCCGCGCCCAGCCGGGCTGGGAACCGCGTACGCTCCCCGCCGCTGCCGAACGAGACCTCTGGCGCACCCTGAAACTGCTCGGCAAGGGCCTGGTCCGCTCCGCTCAGACCCCGCTCGTGGTGAGCAACGGCACCGACACCGCCACGCTCCGCGCCGGCGACGAGCCCGTCACCATCACGGGCCCGGTCGGCGAGCTCATGCTCTTCTGCTTCGGGCGTCATGAGGTGCGGGGCTTGTCTTTCGATGGTCCGGCGGAGCGGATCACTCAGTTGGAGAATGCCAGTCTCGGGTTCTGAGGCTGGTGTTGCTTCGTGGGCTGGGGCCGTCGACCCTTTCGGGGAGGGTGTTCTCAACGGCTCCCGCGAGAATTTTGGCTGTATATCGGGTGGGCGGCGGGGTTTGGCGCGGATTCCATGAGTTGCGTACGGGCTTGGGAGTCCGGGCTGGTCACTCCCGGCGGCGGAGGCTCTCCTCGTTCTTTTACAAGACGATGACACCTTGTGAACGCTTCACAAGCAGGCGCCAGGAACACGGGTAGCGACGACCTGGGCGTGGCAGACGCTGCCGCCTCATCTGGCTGCTGACCACGTCGGTCCAGGACCGCCGGCACAGGCGCAGGGGTTGCCATCAGTTGGCCGACGAGCATGCGACCGAGCTGGACACACGATGCCCTTGTCGTCGCCGTCGTCCGAGGATGCTGCCGTGGCATGACACGACGGCGCGGGAGGACGTGGATCGGCGCGCATCGCGCGGTGGGCTCGGATAAATACGGGCACCGCAGCGCCGGCCGGCCGGTTCAGGTACGCCGAGTGAACCGGATCCGCCCATCCGGAAGCCGCTCATACCCATAGTTGACATCGTGGATACGGCGATGATCACTCGCACACAACAAGACCATGTTCGCCAGATCGGTTCGACCACCTTCCGACCACGGTTTCAAGTGATGAGCCTCGGTCCACGCGGCTGGGGCGTCACAGTCTTCGGCTTGGCAACACTTGTCGCGTAGCCGGAGCGCCTTGTGTTGGATCGGATACGCCAACCTCGCGGTGCGACCGAAGTCGAGGATCTCGGAATCGGTGCCCAACACCACCGGGACCAGGTCTGCGTTGCAGGCCATCCTCCGGGCCTCGGCGGCGGTGATCTTCTCGCCGTCGAACCCCGACGCCGCGGTGCCGAGGTCCTTGCGGAGATCCTCGACGCTCATCGTGATGAACACCGTGGTCCCGTGGCCACCATGACGGGGCAGCTGGTCCACGTCATAGGTCTCGACCACCCGGGCAAACGCCTCACCCAACAGACGGTCATACGGGGCTTTGCGGCCCTTGTCCTCGGCCGAGAGCTTCCTCGGCTGCGCCAGCGAGTCCAGCTGGGTGCGCAGCCTCATCCCGACGGCGCGGGAGACTCGGGCGTGGATGTCGATGGTGCCGTCGCCGTTGTCGCGGGAGGAGAAGAACGTGCGCCGCTGGGCGTGCTCCTCCTCGCGCTGCAGGGCTTTGGATTCGGCGGCTTCGAACCGTTCAGGGTCGATCTCGGCCAGGATCCGTCGTCCGACGATCTTCAACTCGTTCGCCGTCAACTGGCTGGCGTAGTCGACCAGGAGCTTCTCGGCCAGGATCAGGTCCTCGCCGCTGGCGGCGGGGTCGGTTTCGATGGCATCGAGGGCCTGGGTGATCACCCGTGCTTTGTCCTGGGACACGACACCTTCAGCGAGGCTGGCGGCAACGAGTTCGTACTTGCTCACCGCAGCCGCGAGTTTCACCTGGGAGCGAGCGACGCCTTTGTCGACGAGCAGCTCGGTCCGCATCCACCCCGACGCATCCTTCGCGCCGGTCTCCTCGGCGATGTCGCCGGCAGCGGCGAGCACCCGGAGCTTCAGGGCAGCTTGCTGGGCTTGGAGCTTCTCGAGCCGTTCGAGGAGGTCTTTTTTCTGCCCGGTGCGCCAGTAGGCGGGATCGGTGGCGAGCAGGTCTTGGAGGGCGGTCTCGATGGCCTTCAAGGCGGCGTCGATCAGATCGCCGGGGTTGGTGCCCCACGGGTTGATCTCGCGGCCGAGACTCATCGCCGTCCCTCCCTTCAAAGAGGTGTTGTGATGAGTCTGATTCTACGCCTCCAGCCCTGTCTCTGCCATCTGTTTTCCCAGTTCAAACCCCATTTTCGCGGCGAGCGAACGACCTAGCATCTGTGGATGGTAAGTGGCCCGAAGGGCCGCCCTCACGCCGTTCAACGCCAACTCAACGCGCAAGATCTTCTCCGCGCCACACCCGGGCCGCCGCCCCGATAGCCAGCCAAATCTTTTCTCGACGGGCCCCGGT
>NZ_JBEXRR010000051.1:0-36906 GCF_040613175.1 Nocardioides sp. NPDC006303 | reverse complement strand
CGACGGGCCCCGGTGTCAAGGACCGCGAAGCGGCCGGCGAAGCCGGCGGCCGAAGGCCGTCCTTTACTCCGGGGCCCGTCGAGAAGACCCTCCAAACCGGGTCGGCGGCCCCGCCAGCCCCGAAGAACCCGTCAGCGACAAGCGGTCTTCGATGCCCCGACAGCATCACGAGATTCAAATTCGGGCTTGGACAAGCATCATCGAACGTTCATAACGTGATGGTCACCACCTTCCCCCTCAGCACACCCAACATCTGAAGGACGTGACTCGTGACCGAGTACAGCCCGACCGACCTGGCCGCCCAGCTCAAGAGCGGGCTTCTCTCGTTCCCGGTCACCCACTTCACCGAGGACCTCCAGGTCGACGAGGAGGGCTACCGCAAGCACCTGAGCTGGCTGGCGGAGTACCCGGTGGCCGGGCTCTTCGCGGCCGGCGGCACGGGGGAGGGCTTCTCGCTGAACGCGGAGGAGACCGACCAGGTCGTACGTGCCGCTGTTGACGAGGTCGCGGGCGCGGTGCCGGTGCTGGCGCCGGCGACGGGCAGCACGGCCAACGCGGTCGCGCAGGCGAAGGCGGCGGAGGCCGCGGGTGCCGACGGGATCCTGCTGATGCCGCCGTACCTCACCGAGGCCGGGCAGGCAGGGCTCGTCGAGCATGCCAGCCGCGTGTGTGAGGCGACCGGGCTCGGCGTGATCGTCTACAGCCGCGCCAACGCGGTGCTGCGCGACGAGGCCGTCGACCAGCTCGCCGAGCGCAACCCGACGCTGATCGGCTTCAAGGACGGCGTCGGCAACATCGAGCAGATGACGCGTACCTATGCCCGGGTCGGCGACCGGCTGATCTACATCGGTGGCCTGCCCACGGCGGAGACGTTCGCGCTGCCGCTGCTCCAGCTCGGCGTGAGCACGTACTCCTCGGCGCTGTTCAACTTCGCGCCGAAGTGGGCGATCGAGTTCTACGATGCCGTACGTGCCCAGGATCGTGACGAGGTCTACCGTCGTCTCAACGAGTTCGTGATCCCCTACCTCGACATCCGCGATCGCACGGCCGGCTACGCCGTGTCGATCGTCAAGGGTGGTCTGACCGCGATCGGCCGGCCCGCCGGGCCGGTCCGCCCGCCGCTGACCGACCTGCGCGAGGACGAGATCGACGAGCTGCGCGAGCTGATCGCCCGGATCGCCTGACGCCGATCCGCCCCTGAGAGACCGACCCGATAGGAAGGGAACATGAGCTACCGCTCGATCATCGCCGGAGCCGACTCCGAGCAGCCCGACGTCACCGCCGCCACCAGCGCCGCGGCCGAGGCCTTCGCCGGCTACCGCGCCACATCCCCCGAGGCCCGGGCGGACTTCCTCGAAGCCGTCGCCGCCGAGATCGAGGCCGCCCGCGCCGAGATCGTCGAGGCCGCTGTGGCCGAGTCGCACCTGCCCGAGGGCCGGATCAGCGGCGAGGTCGGCCGCACCACCGGCCAGCTCCGGATGTTCGCCGGCGTCGTGCGGCGCGGTGACCACCTGGGCGTACGCATCGACCCGGCGCTCCCGGACCGGACCCCGCTCCCGCGGTCCGACATCCGTCAGCGCCAGATCGCGCTGGGCCCGGTGGCGGTCTTCGGCGCCAGCAACTTCCCGCTCGCCTTCTCCACCGCAGGCGGCGACACCGCCTCGGCGCTGGCCGCGGGCTGCCCCGTGGTCGTCAAGGGCCACCCTGCCCACCCGCTCACCGGCTACCTGGTCGCCCAGGCCATCACCCGCGCGGTCGAGAAGGCCGGGCTGCACGCCGGCACCTTCTCCTTCCTCCTCGACACAGACTTCAAGGGCGGCATCGAGCTCGGCCAGGCCCTGGTCGTCGACCCGCGGATCAAGGCGGTCGGCTTCACCGGCTCCCGAGGCGGCGGGCTGGCGATCGTCGCTGCCGCAGCGGCCCGCCCCGAGCCGATCCCGGTCTACGCCGAGATGTCCTCGATCAACCCCGTCGTCGTCCTCCCCGGGGCGCTAGACGGCGACGTCGACGCGCTCGCCAAGGCGTACGTCGGCTCGCTGACCCTCGGCTCCGGCCAGTTCTGCACCAACCCCGGCCTGCTCTTCCTCCCGAAGAGCGAGGCGGGCGACGCCTTCCTGGCCGCCGCCGGCCGCGCCACGGCCGAGGCCGTCGGCGCGACCATGCTGACCTCCGGCATCGCCGCCGCCTACGAGAAGGGCACCGCCGCGCTCCGTGCCACCGACGGTGTCGCCGTCGTCGGCGAGGGCACCGCCGGGGACACCGACGCCCCCGCGCCCCAGATCGTCGAGGCCGCCCGTCTTGCCGGCGTGACCGACGAGGTCTTCGGCGCCTCCGGCGTCGTGGTCCGCTACGACACCGTCGAGGAGCTGCTGCCCAGCCTGGACTCCCTCGAGGGCCAGCTCACCGCGACGGTCCACGCCACCGACGCCGACAACGAGGCGGCCGCGCAGGTCGTCTCCGCGCTCGAGCTCAAGGCCGGGCGGATCCTCTTCAACGGCTGGCCCACGGGCGTCGAGGTCGGCCACGCGATGGTCCACGGCGGCCCGTACCCGGCCACCTCCGACTCCCGCACCACCTCGGTCGGCAGCCTCGCGATCGAGCGCTTCCAGCGCCCGGTCGCCTACCAGGACGTACCGGCCGCGATCCTCCCGGAGGCCGTACGCGACGACAACCCGTGGCACCTCGCCCGCCGGATCGACGGCGAGCTGCAGCTGCCATGAACACCACGACCACTGTGCCCACCATTGGCAAGGTCGAGGTCGTCCCGGTCGCGGGCCATGACTCGATGCTGCTCAACCTCAGCGGTGCGCACGCGCCGTTCTTCACCCGCAACATCGCGATCCTCACCGACTCCGAGGGACGCGAGGGTGTCGGCGAGGTCCCCGGCGGTGAGCCGATCCGGCGCACCATCGAAGAGGCCGCCGAGCTGCTCGTGGGGCAGCCGGTCACCCGCTATCGCAGCCTGCTCCGGCAGGTCGCGGAGCGGTTCGCCGACCGCGACGCCGGCGGCCGCGGAGCCCAGACCTTCGACCTGCGTACGACGGTCCACGCCGTCACCGCGCTGGAGTCCGCGCTCCTCGATCTCGCAGGCCAGGAGCAGGGTGTGCCGGTCGCCGAGCTGCTCGGCGACGGGCAGCAGCGCGACTCGGTGCCGATGCTCGGCTACCTCTTCTACGTCGGCGACCCCGACAAGACCGACCTGCCCTATCTCCGCGAGCCCGACGGCGCGGACGACTGGGACCGCGTCAGGCGAGAGGTCGCGCTGACCCCCGAGGCGGTCGTACGTCTCGCCGAGGCCGCTCAGGCCCGCTACGGCTTCGCCGACTTCAAGCTCAAGGGCGGCGTCCTCGCCGGTGAGGAGGAGGTCGCCGCGGTGACCGCCCTCCACGAGCGCTTCCCCGACGCCCGGATCACCCTTGACCCCAACGGCGGCTGGCTGCTCGCCGACGCGGTCCGGCTGCTGGGCGGCAAGGACGACGTGCTCGCGTACGCCGAGGACCCCTGCGGCGCCGAGGGCGGCTACTCGGGCCGCGAGATCATGGCCGAGTTCAAGCGCGCCACCGGGCTGCGTACCGCGACCAACATGATCGCGACCGACTGGCGCCAGATGGCCCACGCGATCCGCACCAACGCCGTCGACATCCCGCTGGCCGACCCGCACTTCTGGACCATGTCCGGCTCCGTCCGCGTCGCCCAGATGTGCCACGACTTCGGGCTGACCTGGGGCTCCCACTCCAACAACCACTTCGACGTCTCGCTGGCCATGTTCACCCACGTCGGCGCCGCCGCACCGGGGAAGATCACCGCGCTTGACACCCACTGGATCTGGCAGGACGGCCAGGGGCTGACCGAGTCGCCGCTGGAGATCCGCGACGGTGCCGTCGCGGTGCCGGCTGCCCCGGGTCTCGGGATCCGGCTCGACCGCGACCGGGTCGCGGCCGCTCACGAGCTCTACCTCGAGCACGGGCTCGGCGTACGCGACGACGGCGTCGCCATGCAGTACCTGGTGTCGGGGTGGACCTTCGATCCCAAGCGCCCGTGCCTGGTTCGTTGACCGCCCTGATGCCCGCCCTGATGCCCGCCCTGATGACAACCCGGTGAGCGCCGAGCTCGCCTGGCTCCTGCTCGCCGGCATCGGTGCGGGACTGACTGGCTCGGTGGCCGGTCTCGCCTCGCTGGTCAGCTACCCCTCCCTGCTGGCCGCGGGGCTGCCGCCGGTCGTCGCCAACGTCACCAACACGGTGGCCATGTTCGGCGTCACCGGCGGCACCGTCGCGGGTTCGCGTCGCGAGCTGCGCGGCCAGGGCAGAAGGATCGCCTGGCTGGCCCTGGCCTCCTTCCTCGGCGGCGCGGTCGGCGCGGCCCTGCTGCTCACCACGCCGGCCGAGGCGTTCGAGACCGTGGTGCCCTGGCTCGTCGGCGGTGGGGCGGTGCTCCTGCTGCTCCGCGACCGGATCCGGTCCTGGGCAGCTGCCCGCGCGGCCGCGCGGCCGCCGCGGCAGGACTCCTCAACAGGTGTCGAGGGGCGACGTACGCTCGCCCGCGGGTTCGGCTGGGGCGTCATCGTGTTCGTGCTCGGCATCTACGGCGGCTACTTCGGCGCCGGCGTCGGGATCATCGCGCTGGCCGTTCTGGTGCTCGAGCGCACCGAGGCCCTGGCGATCACCAACGCGGTCAAGAACGTCGCCACCGGCGTCGCCAACGGCACCGCGGCGATCGCGTACGTCTTCTTCGCTCCCGTGGACTGGCCCGCCGCGATCGCCCTCGGAGCGGGTGCCGTGATCGGCGGCTTCCTGGGGCCGGCGATCGTCCGGGTCGCCCCCGAGCGCCCACTGCGCTGGCTGGTCGGTCTGGCCGGGCTCGGGCTCGCGCTGCACCTGGCCACAACCTGACGCGCCGAGTCGGCCCGATAGGCTCCGGCCGCTGTCACGGGTCACAGGAGGACATCGCGAGCATGGGTTCGAGCAACATCTCGGTGCGCGCCCGGGTGCGTGCGCTGGTCGAGGACGACCTCTTCCAGAAGACGATCATCGGGGTGATCATCCTCAACGCGGTGGTCCTCGGTGTGGAGACGATGGTCCCCGAACACCTCGCCCATGAGCTGGCGCTGCTCGACAGCGTGCTCCTCGGGGTCTTCGTCGTCGAGCTGGTGCTGCGGCTGGTGGCGTACGGCTCCAAGTTCTTCCGCGACCCGTGGAACATCTTCGACACCGTGATCGTCGCGATCGCGCTGGTGCCGGCGACCGGACCGATGTCGGTGCTGCGGGCACTGCGGATCCTGCGCGTGCTGCGCCTGGTCAACTCGGTCCCGTCCATGCGTCGCGTCGTAGACGGCCTGATCGCGGCGATGCCGGGGATGGGGTCGGTCGCGGCGCTGCTGGGGCTGATGATGTACGTCGCGGTGGTCATCTCGACCAACCTCTACGGCTCGATCGCGCCGGAGTACTTCGGCGACCTCGGCACCAGCGCCTTCACGCTGTTCCAGACCATGACCGGGGAGGCCTGGCCCGACATCGCCCGCGAGGTGATGGCCGAGGACCCCTCCGCCTGGATCTTCTTCGTCGTCTTCATCCTGGTGATGACCTTCGCGGTCCTCAACCTGTTCCTCGCCGTGGTCGTCTCCGGCATGGAGAGCGTCGAGAGCCTCACCAAACACGAGGAGGAGTCCGACGCCGAGATGATGGCCATCCTCACCTCGTTGCGCGAGGACCTCACCGCCGTACGCGAGGAGCTGGCCGCGACCCGGGAGGAGCTGCGTTCGGAGTCAGCTGCCCGCTGAGGTGATCTCCTGCAGCACGACGTTGCGGGGGCCGTCGGCGGTGCCCTTGACCACCCGCAGGAAGTAGGGCTGGTCGGGGTTGTGGTTGGGGTCGAAAGACCAGTTCCCGCGCGGGCTGACGATGGTGCCGACCGACCCGAGCGAGTCGGCGATCTCGTTGCGGTTGACGTCGTCGGAGAGGTCGAGCGCCTTGTCGAGCGCGGCCGCGGCGTCGTAGGCCTGCACCGAGTAGACCGTCGGGGTGGCGTCGTACGCCTTGCGGTAGTCCTTCACGAAGGCGTCGTTCATCAGCGAGTCCATCGCGTCGCTGTAGTGCAGCGCGGTGCGTACGCCGGACGCGGTGCTGCCCAGCGCCGACAGCACGTCGCCCTCGGTGAGGAAGCCCGGGCCGTAGAGCCTGGTGCTCTTGGCCAGCCCGGACTCGCGGTACTGCTTCACGAACGCCTCCGCCTCCTTGCCGGCATAGGCGGCGAAGATCGCGTCCGCGCCCGACTCCTTCGCCTTGTCGAAGAGCCCCGACCACTCCTCGGTCACGCCGGCCGGGGTGTAGCTCTGACCCGCCACGCTGCTGCCGGCCGCCTCCAGGGCGATCATGAAGCTGTCGGAGAACTCGTGACCGGCCGCGTCGTCGGAGCCGATGACGTACGCCGTGCCTCGGTCGGTCTCCTGGGCGACCGCCTGCCCGAGCGCGCCGCCCAGGTCCGCGTTGGTCGAGGACGTGCGCCACACGTAGTCGGAGCCGTCGGCGAGCTCGTCGGCGCCGGCGCCGGTCACGATCAGCGGCGTCTCGCTGTTGGTCGCGACGTCCTTGGCCGCGAGCGCCGTCTCCGAGCTCACCAACCCGACGACCGCCTGGACCTCGTCGTCCTGGATCAGCCTGGTCACCGCGGCGACACCCGTCTCGGCCCGGTCGCCCTCGTCGGCCTCGACGACGTCGATCAGCCGGCCACCGAGCTTCCCGCCGTGCTGGTCGAGGTAGAGGTCGAAGCCCCGGGACATGTCGGTGCCGATCGACTTGTGGACGCCGGAGGTGGGCACCACCAGACCGATCGAGACCTTCGACTCCGAGGTCGTGGCGCAGGCCGTCAAACCGAGCGCGAGCGCCGGGATGGGCGCGAGAACGAACAACTGCCGGTGAGCCGAGCCTGTCACGGGGGACTCCATCTGTGGGGGTGTGGCGTCGGGAGATTTCGAGTAGCCGAACATTGGCACAAACAGGGGCCGGGCGGTGAGCAATTCGGCGCCGTGTCCGCAAGTGGGTAGTCTCGCCCTGCCAGTCGTACTCCATGCCTGATGGGGTCAGGGAACCCGGTGAAAGTCCGGGACTGACGCGCAGCGGTGAGGATGACGGGCGGGGCACGCCCTCCTTCCGGGGATGGCAGCCACTGGAGCCTGGCTCCGGGAAGGCGCTCCGTTCCGATCGATTCCGAGTCCGAAGACCTGCTGGCTCTGGCGGCACCCGCCGCCAGGTCACCACGTGCCCCGCGCAAGGGCACATGACGCAGAGCAGGTGTCCTGATGTCGCGAGTCCGAACCGACCGGTGCCCCGGAGTCGGTCGTCCGTGGGCCGCCGAGGACGGCCTGCTGGTGCGGCTGCGCCTGATCGGCGGGTCCGTCTCGTCCGCCGCGCTGCTCTCGCTGTTCTCCGTGGCGGAGACCTACGGCGACGGGCGGATCTATCTCACCGGTCGCGCCAACCTGCAGGTGCGCGGCCTGCCCAGTGTCGACGGCGGGCTGCCTGGTGAGGTGCTCACCGCGCTGAAGGCGACCGGTCTGGTGCCGGCGCAGACCCACGAGCTCGTACGCAACGTGATGGTCTCCCCGCAGACCGGGCTCGCCGGGGGACGTGCCGACCTGCGCGGCGTCGCGGCGTCGCTGGACCGGCTGCTGTGTGCCTCGCCGCGGCTGGCCGCGTTGCCGGGGCGGTTCCTCTTCGTGCTCGACGACGGTCGCGGCGACCTGGTCTCGCGGGAGTGCGACCTCGGGCTGGTGGCGCTGTCCGCCGTCGAGGGTCAGCTCCGGGTCGGTGACTCGTGGGGGCCTGTCGTACCGCTCACCGAGGCCGCGTCCCGGCTGGTCGCGCTCGCTTCGCGCTTCCTGGACGTACGCGGCGAGGGGCCGTCCGCGCCCTGGCATGTCTCCGAGCTGGACGCACCGATGGTCGAGCCGGTCGCGGCCGACGACCGGGTCCCGGCCGAGGCCGAGGGGCTCGGCTACGGGCAGGTGCCCGGTGGCGAGCACGTCGCCGCCCCGGACGGAGCCCTGGACCGGGCCGCGGTCTCTGCCCTGGCGGAACGAGCGCCGGCGGTCGTCGTGACACCGTGGCGCGGCGTACTCGTGCCCTCGCCGCAGGTGCGCCCTCCTCGGCGCTACGACTACATCGACCAGGGGCCGGCGATCTACGTCGACTCCTTCGCGACCATCCGGCGCGAGGCCGACCTCTCCGCGGTGCCGGCCGACGCCGAGCGGCTCGCGGTGCGGATGATCCACGGCAGCGGCCAGGTCGATCTCGCCTCCGACCTGGTCATCCACCCCGGCCTGGTGAAGGCCGCGCGCGGGGCGCTGGAGGCCGGTGCGCCGATCCTGTGCGACGCGACGATGGTCGCCACCGGGGTCACCCGCAGCCGGCTGCCGCGCGACAACGAGGTGCTCTGCATGCTCGGTGACGACCGGGTCCCGGCGCTCGCCCGGGAGTGGGCGACGACCCGCACCGCCGCCGCGCTGTCCCTGTGGGAGCCCTACCTCGAGGGTGCGGTGGTCGCCATCGGCAACGCCCCGACGGCGCTCTTCCACCTGCTCGAGATGATCCTCGACGGCGGTCCGCGGCCGGCCGCGATCGTCGGCTGCCCGGTGGGCTTCATCGGCGCCGCCGAGTCCAAGGAGGCGCTCGCCGCCTTCGCCGACGAGCACGGGATCGACATCCCCTTCGTCACGGTCCGGGGCCGCCGCGGCGGCTCCGCGATGACGTCCTCCGCCCTCAACGCACTCGCCCAGGAGCAGGAATGAGCACGGATGTACGCGGGCGGTTCACTGTTGTCGGCATCGGTCCCGGCGATCCCGAGCTGATCACCCTCAAGGCTGCCCGGCTGATCGGCGCGGCCCCCGTGATCGCCTACCACGCAGGGGTGCGCAAGCAGTCGCACGCTCGCAGGATCGCGTCCTCGCTGATCCCTGCGGAGGCGATCGAGGAGGAGCTGCGCTACCCGGTCACCACCGGCACCACCTCGCACCCGGGCGGCTATGTCGGGGCGATGGCCGAGTTCTACGAGTCCTGCGCGGTCCGGCTCTCCGCTCACCTCGACGCCGGGCGCGACGTGGTCCTGCTCGCCGAGGGCGACCCGCTCTTCTACGGCTCCTCGATGTATCTCCACGACCGCTTCAAGGAGGTCTACGAGACCTCGGTCGTGCCCGGGGTGCCCGCCTTCGCGGCCGCCACCGCTGCCGTCTCGACGCCGCTGGTGCGCCAGACCGACGTCCTCACCGTCCTGCCCGGCACCCTGCCCGAGCCGGAGCTCGCCCGTCGCCTGGCCGACACCGAGGCCGCGATCATCATGAAGCTCGGCCGGACCTTCCCCGCAGTCCGTTCCGCGCTCGCTGCTGCCGGGCGACTCGAGGGTGCCTGGTACGTCGAGCGTGCCTCGCAGCCCGAGGAGCGCTGGCTGCCGGTGGCCGACGTCGACCCGTCCTCCGTGCCGTACTTCTCCCTCATCGTGGTGCCTGGAGACACGGCTCCTGCACCTGCCGCGGCACGGCTGCGGCAAGAGCTCCCCGCGGTCGAGCCTGTCGAGGTGACGCGCGGGGGCGTCTCGACGGGCTCGACCTCCGGGGACACCGGGGAGGTTCTCGTCGTCGGGCTGGGGCCGGGACCGGATGGGTGGCTGACGCCCGAGGTGAGCTCGGCGCTGGCCGAGGTCGGCCATGTCGTCGGCTACGCGCCGTACGTCAACCGGGTGCCGCAACGCGAAGGCCTGCAGCGGCACGCCTCGGGCAACACGGTCGAGGTCGACCGCGCCCGGCACGCCCTGGACCTTGCGCTCGCGGGAGAGCGGGTCGCCGTCGTCTCCGGCGGTGACGCCGGTGTCTTCGGGATGGCCTCGGCCGTCTTCGAGGCGGCCGAGGACGCGGCCTATGCCGACGTACGCATCCGGGTGCTGCCCGGGGTCAGCGCCGTCCAGGCGGTGGCCGCACGCGCCGGCGCGCCGGTCGGTGCCGACTTCGCGGTGATGTCCCTCTCGGACCGGCTCAAGCCGTGGTCCGTCGTCGAGGACCGGCTGCGCGCGGTCGCCGCCGCCGACCTCGTGCTGGCCATCTACAACCCTGCCTCGCGCTCGCGCACCGAGCAGATCGGGTTGGCCCGCGACGTACTCCTCGAGCAGCGCAAGCCCGACACCGTCGTCATCGTCGGCCGGGACATCGGCCGGGCCGAGGAGTCGCTGACCGTGACCACCCTCGGCGACCTCGATCCGGCCTCGATCGACATGAAGTGCCTGGTCATCGTGGGGGCTAGCTCGACCCGGGTCACCGAGGCCGGGCAGGTCTGGACGCCGAGGTATGTCCGATGAGGGGCTGTTCCTTCGTCAAGGTATGCAGCCGAAAGCTCACATCCCCGGCGGAGCTCCGCGAGGGATGTGCACCTTGCCCCGCATACCTTGACCAAGGAACCGAGAGGCGACCCCGATGACCGTCCACTTCGTCGGCGCCGGCCCCGGCGCGGCCGACCTGCTCACCGTCCGCGCGACGAGGATGCTCGCGGCCGCTGACGTGGTGCTCTATCCGGGCACCTACCTGGACCCCGAGGTGTTGGCGCACTGCAGCCCCGAGGCCGAGCTGGTCGACACCCAGAAGCTCGACCTGGACCAGATCGTGGCCGCGATCGTCGCTGCCCATCGCGGCGGCAAGCAGGTCGTACGCCTCGTCTCCGGAGACCCGTCGGTCTACTCGGCCGTCGCGGAGCAGACCCGGCGGCTCGATGCCGCCGAGGTGCCGTGGGACGTGACCCCCGGAGTGCCGGCCTACGCGGCGGCGGCCGCGCTGGTGGGCCGGGAGCTGACAGTGCCGCTGGTGGCGCAGTCGGTCGTGCTCACCCGGACGCAGGCCCGGTCGACGGCCATGCCGGACGGGGAGTCCCTGGCCGCGTACGCCGCGACCGGCGCAACCCTCGTGCTCCACCTGGCGATCCGGCGCACCCGCGAGCTGATGGCCGAGCTGCTGCCCTACTACGGTCCGCAGTGCCCGGTCGTGGTCGTCTACCGCGCCAGCCAGCCCGACGAGCTGGTGCTGCGCGGGACCGTCTCGACGATCGCCGACGCCGTCGAGGACGCCGGCCTGCGACAGGCCGCGGTGATCCTCGCCGGGCCCGCGCTGGCCCGTGACGGAGGCGAGTCGTTCCTCTACGACGCAGCCAGGGAGCGTGCCTGATGGACCTCTACGACGCCATCAACCGCCGCCGGGACACGCGCGCCGAGTTCACCGGAGAGCCGGTCGACCCCGAGGTGCTCGAGCGGGTCCTCTCGGCCGCGCACGCCGCCCCGAGCGTCGGAATGACCCAGCCGTGGGACTTCGTGCTGGTGCGATCGGCCGAGACGCTGCGTACGTTCCGCGAGCATGTCGCCACCGAGCGAGAGGTCTTCGCCTCCTCGCTGGCGGGGGAGCGCTCCGAGACCTTCTCGAAGATCAAGATCGAGGGGATCTGCGAGTCCGGGCTCGGCGTGGTCGTCGGCTACGACCCGACTCGCGGCGGCTCGGCGGTCCTCGGCCGCCACGCCATCGCCGACGCCGGTCTCTACTCGACCGTCCTCGCCATCCAGAACCTCTGGCTCGCCGCCACCGCCGAAGGCCTCGGCGTCGGCTGGGTCAGCTTCTACCGCGAGGAGTTCCTGCGCGACCTGGTCGGCCTGCCCGACCACGTACGTCCCGTCGCCTGGCTCTGCGTCGGCGCCGTCGCCGACCTCCCCGACGTCCCCGACCTGGAGCGTTTCGGCTGGCGCCACCGCTCCGCGCTCTCGACGGTGGTGCACGAGGAGAGGTTCGGGTAGTCGCCCGGATCAAGGTGCGAAGGCCCGTCTTACACCACTTTAGGCCGTAAAGTGGCGTAAGGGCGGACTGTGAGCCACGGTCTCCTGCGCACGGCGTACTCCTGCGCACGGCGTACTCCTGCGCACGGCGTACTCCTGCGCACGGCGTAGTCGACGTGCTCGCCGAGCTGTCGCAGTACGTCCGGATGGCCATCGTGACGACGGCTAAGCGGGCCGACTTCGACCTCATCCATCCCTAGCCGCACCCGGAGCCGTACCTGGCCGGGCTGAAGCGGTTCGGCGCGCCCCAGGACGAGATTCTCGTCGTCGAGGACTCGTCCCGAGGTCTCGCCTCGGCCGTCGCCGCGGGCATCGACTGTGCGGTCGTACGCAACAGCTTCACCGCGACCCAGGACCTCTCGCGGGCAACTCATCGGATCGACGCCTTGGCCGAGCTCGCGAGCATCGTCCGCGGGTAGTGCTCTCGAGCCACTGTGATCGGGGAAGCTCGGCCCGTGGGTGGTGCGTGTGACGGGCGATCACGGATTCGTGATCGTCAGACCGGTGATGGTCCAGCTGCCGCTCATGCTGACGGTGTGACCCTGCTCGAAGCCGAGGATCGGGCAGATGAAGCCTGTCGGGGTGTCGGTGACGACCAGGGAGGACCCGGTTGACGTGAACACCCCGGTCGCGTCATCGAAGACGCCGCTCACCTCACCGGCGATGTTGAACGCGCAGTCGGCGGCCTGGACGAACAGCGCCACGTTGGTGAATGCGGCGGGCGAGACCGAGCCGACCTCGGGTCCTGTGATGGCGAACTGCCAGGCACCGATGGGGTCGAAGGTGGAATCGCCGATGATCGGGTTGGTGCAGCCGCCATGGACGACTTGGCTCCACGTCGTAGCGGGTGCCCCGAAGAGCCTGCTCGCGCCCGCATTGGGAATGGTCCCGGACATGTCGAAGTTCTCGCAGATGAACGTCTGGCCGGCTTCAACGAAGGTGAAGTCGACGTAATCGCCGGAGAGATCGACCACAGGTCCGCCATGTGGTGTGTACGCGTCGACATCGGCCTGCGCCGGCGAGGACGTCGCTACGACGATTGCTATTGCGAGTGCCCCGGCCGCAAGAGCGGTGAGCGCCCGACTGACGAGGTTCTTCATGGCTCTCCCTGGAGGTGTGGGGCTGATACCGAGAGGTTCACGCAATGGCCGCGTGAGGAACGGCGACGTGCAGCCCGAGGGCGTTGTCGGCTGGGTCAGCTGCTACCGCGACGAGTTCCTGCTCTTCCTGGTCGGCCTGCCCGACCACGTACGCCCCGTCGCCTGGCTCTGCGTCGGTCAGGTCGACGGCGTACCCGAGGTCCCCGACCTGGAGCGCTTCGGCTGGCGCCACCGCTCCGCCCTCTCCTCGGTGATCCATGAGGAGAGGTACGCAGCGGTGGCACCGTGATCGGTCACTGACCCTCGCCGTCCGGGAGCGGCGGCATCGGCGGCACCTCCGGGCCGGGCAGTGGGCACACGGGGCGGGTCGGTGACCCGCCGCACTTGCTGAGGTCTTCCAAGGGAATCCGGTTCCAGGCGATCAGACCGCCTTGGAGTGCCCGCACCGGGTTGTTCGGGCCCGAAGCCATCGCACTCACCAGCGGACTGAGGTCATCACCGCTGGTGCCGCAGTTCGCGAAGGGCGGGATATCGATACCTGTGGACGCGGGGATCGTGCGCCCGTTGTCCTCGAAGTAGTAGGGGTCGTTCAGCGGGCCACGTGACCCTGGGTGCAATCCGTCGAAAGCTGCCAGGTAGCCGCCGCTTCCGGGGGCGTACGGGCGACCGGCGCTGGCGTCCCCCCACAGGTAGAGATCGATTGGACGGTTCGTCCGGCAGTTCGGACCGAGTTCGACCGGCACACCATCGACCGTGAGGTCGCTGAGACGGATGTTGATCTTCCCCTCCACCAAGGCTGACGCTCCTGGTATGTCGGCGGGGATGTTGGTGCACCCCCTATTCCTGGAGCGGGCCCACGAGTGGCTCATCAGCGGCTGGATCTTCCCATTGACCCGCGGGACAGAGATCGTCAGCGTCGCGGTAGCCGGGATGGCCCCAAAGGTGATCAGATTGATCTTCTCCTTGGTGAGAATCCCCACCTCGGCGCCACCGCCCTCCAGAGGCTTCAGCGGATACAGCGGGGTGCGAAAATAAGACGTCACCCACTGGGTGGCCGGATCTTCTGTTGCACACGACGGCTGGTAGAAGGGGTCGGGGATGCAGTGAGGAATCCTGACTGAGTTGCAGGTGGCCAAGTACCGGGTCGGGTTCTCGAGAGGGTCGTTCAACTCCCCGAAGTACAAGCCGCCCCAGATCTGCTGTGAGGTGATGGACATCTTCGCGCGCCGTGCGACCGCGTGCTGCGAATTGGTGACGATGCCCTCGGTCTGGCTGATCGATAGCCTAGGGGGGAGGTCGTCGAACCCTGGCAGGCCCTCGGCCGGGTCGTCTGAGATCAATGCCTTCAGCTCCGGCGTCGGAGCCTTCACGCTGCTAGGGGAGGCGCTCGATGGGTCTCCCGCGGGCTCGCTCCCGGCCGGGCTCGTGGCGAGGGCTAAAGAGGTCGCGGCTAGCAGGAGGACGCCGGCGACAACTCGACCGGTGCGTGCTCCGGCTCGGAGGTGAGGGATGCGCATGAAGAGTTCCTCAGGTGGTCGGGTCCGGCGAGGACCGTACGGTTGTTCGGCATCAGTCAAGGCGAAGAACGTGGCGAGTGATACAGAAGAACGAAACGAAGGCTTCGAGTCGAGGAAACTTGTCACGCAGGTGACAAGTTTCCTCGACCGGTCGGCGGCGACGGCGTCGGACAATCACGGGTTGCTGATCGTCAGACCGGTGACCAGCCAGGAACCACTGACGCTGATGCCGTCACCCTGCGCGAATCCGACGAGTGGGCACAAGAGCCCTGCTGGATCGTCGACGATTGTCAGAGTCGACCCCGTGGGCGTGAAGACGCCGGTGGCGTCGTCGAAGTCGCCACCCACCGCACCGGCGATGTTGAGGGAGCAGCCGGGCATCTCGACGAATATCGCCACGTCGTTGATCGCGGCGGGCGAGATCGAGCCGGCCTCGGGTCCGGTGATCGCGAATCCCCAGGCGCCAATCTGGTCGAACGTGGTGTCGCCGAAGATCGGGTTGAAGCAACCTCTGTATACGAGTTGGTCCCAGGTTGTCGCGGTCGTCCCGAAGGGTCTACTGAGATCGGGGTTTTGGAGAGAGCCGGACAGGTCGAACTGCTCGCATGTGAACGTCTGCCCGGTTTCATCGTCGGTGAAATCGATGTCGTCGCCGACAAAGATGACGTTGGGTCGGCCGTGCGGGGTGTAGGTGTCGGCGGCTGCTTGTGCTGGCCATGACATCGCCAAGATGGTCAAGATGGTAAGTGCTGCGGCGCCGGTACCGGTGATGCCTCGGTTGATGACGCTCTTCACGACACGTCTACTTAGGGTGATGGGAAGGGGACATCGCCAGGGCCTGCGTGAGCGGTTGTTGGCCACCCACACAGGCCCTGGCGGATCGGTCAGCGCTGGTCGATCACGGGTTGGTGATCGTCAGCCCGGGGGCGGTCCAGGTCCCAGCCACGGTGACGTCTTGTCCCTGGTCGACACCGATGATCGGGCACAGGAAGCCGGACGGGATGTCCGTGATGGTCAGCGTGGAGGCGTTCGGCGTGAACACTCCGGTGGAGTCGTTGAAGGTTCCGCCGACCGTGCCCCCGACGTTGAAGGAGCAGCCGGCCGCCTCGACGAACGCGGTCACGTCGTAGAGTTCGGCGGGCGAGACCGAGCCGGCCTCCGGACCCGTGATCCGAACACGCCAGACACCGGTCGGGTCGACCGTGGTGTCACCCGCGGTGTCGTTCCAGCATCCGCTGGACGCGAGCTGGTCCAGCACGCCGGCCTCCGCCCCGAAAGCCCTGTTCACGCCGGGGTTGGTGATCGTGCCGATCAGGTCAAACTGGGAACAGGTCAGCGTCTGGCCGGCCTGGACCGCGGTGAAGGACACGTTGTTGCCGGTGAAGGTGACGCCCGGCCCGCCGTTCGGGGTGTAGCCGTCGAGGGCCGCCTGAGCAGGCGACGACATGGCGGCCACGGTGGCGGTGGCGAGCGCGCCGGCGGCGAGTCCGGTGAGCATGCGGCTGATGATCTTCCTCATTGTGTTACTCCTAGTTTCTTGGTGGGTTTCGAGACGCTCAGGCGGTGCCTGCGCGAGCGTTGGAGATGTTCAATTCGAGGGTGTTGTCGGTGCCCGGCACCAGGGTGTTGATCGGGATGGAGCCGAACCACGGGAAGAAGCCGGGGATGTCGAAGAAGTTCAGCGCGGCACACCCGGTGAAGCTCCCGATCGTGTAGGTGGAGGTGACCCGTCCGCCGCCATTGACGGTGAAGAACTCACCCTCAGGAGTGCTGGCGGTGATGGTGACCGGTTCGGCGGTGTGGCAGCGGCTGCCGACAGCCAATGGCCACCAGATGCCGAACACCTTGGCCTCGACGTCGCTCAGCTGGATGTCGTAGGCGACCGTCGAGGTGAGCGTCGACTTGCCCAGTTGGCTGGTGGGCACGATGGCGCCGGACAGTGACCCGACCTGGGTCATGGTGACCTTGGCCCGGGCCGGGATCCCGAAGATGTCGAAGCTCATCGTCTGGGTCGGGATGGCGAGGGATCCCCCGACGATGTGGCCGTTGGTGGTGTCGATGACCGACTTGAGCACCGAGGGCCCGATGGCCATCGACGAGTCGACCTGCGCACCGATGTGCGTCGTACCGACGGCGTCGTAGTCGACCTTGAGGGTCGGGTTCTCGACGGCTTGGGCAGCGGGTGCCCCCGTGAGCAGCGCGGTGGCCACGAGTGCGGCGAATGCCGTGGCGACCCACGTGCGGTGACGGGGTGGAGGCTTGGTTCTCACGTTTTCCCCTTGCGGTCCGGGATGGATGACGCCACCCATTGATGCGGCCGCTGCCGAGGGCTGGCAACCGCGATGTCGCCGCGAGGTCGGGGATCCCGCCAAAACTGTCAGGTTGGTGACAACTTCGACCCAGCACGGAAAAGTTGTGAGGGCCGTCACAACTTTTCAGGGTTATCCGGGCGCGAGCCTCTGCCGCTCTGGACGAGGGGTCCGGCCGAGCCCTTCACTGCAGGGGATGTCGTCCCTCGCGCGGCTCCCCAGGTCGCAGCGCAGCGAGGGACGGATGCGGAGGAGAGTTGCGTGACGACGAGGACACGACCGACTACGGATACGTTCACGGGCCCGATCCCGAGAAGGCCCCGCCCGATGCTGCGAATCGACCTTTCGCCGCCGCCCGACGCGATCGCTCGGGAGATCGTGGTGGCCTACCGGCCCCGGGCCCGTGACCTGTCTCGCCGCATCGCCGGACGCATCTGCCGCGAGGTGGCCGCGTTCGGCGATCCACGGGTGCACGACGTCATCGAGGAGGCACTGGGCGAGGCGGTCTCCCTGTTCGTCGACGCGATGGCCGGCGCACCCGTACG
The DNA here is from genome assembly GCF_040613175.1 of Nocardioides sp. NPDC006303. Classification (NCBI taxonomy): domain Bacteria; kingdom Bacillati; phylum Actinomycetota; class Actinomycetes; order Propionibacteriales; family Nocardioidaceae; genus Nocardioides; species Nocardioides sp. NPDC006303. The sequence goes on along the minus strand of NZ_JBEXRR010000051.1, from coordinate 19,582 downwards.
TGGGGCGACCGTGGCCCACATCTATCGACGTCTGGGCAGCTTGGAGGGGAGGGCCGGCCACAACCTCGATGCGATGCGAGCGGCACACCACATCGCGACGCAGGAGTTCTGGCGGGAGATGTCGAAGATCGCCGGCGAGCTGGAGCTGCCGCTGGCGTCGGTGAGCTACCTCGCCGAGGCACTCATGGACTACCAGCACCAGCTCCTCGAGCACGCCATGCGGGGCTTCGCCGAGCCCGCTCCGCCGATCGATCCCCGGCTGCCGCTCTTCGCGGCGCTCGTCGGCGACGTACGAGCGGGCGACCTGCGTGCTCTGGCCGGCCGTGCCGGCTGGGCCATCACCGATCGGGTGGCCGTGGCGGTGATTCCGGGTGGACCGGTCTCCGCCCACCTCGGCGCGCCCACGGCACGTCTGCTCGCCGGTTCGAGCGAGGGTGCCATGGTCGTGATCGGGGCCTCGGGCGAGGTACAGCTTCGGGCCAAAGCGGTGGTCGCTGAGACGAGCCGCCCGGTCGCGGTCACCTGGGAGGTACGACTCGACGACACCCGCCACGCCGTTCGGTGGGGCATGCGGGCCCTGGCCCTGGTCGCCGAGCAGGTCATCCGCGCTTCTGAGGACGGCATCGTGTGGTGTGCCGCGCACCAGTCGGAGCTGTGCCTGCACGCCGACCCGATGCTGCGCCGGTTCGCCGACGAACAGCTGCTGGCGCCGCTCATGGAGGAGACTCCGAAACGGCGCCTGGCGCTCGCCGAGACCATGTTGGTCTGGCTGCGTACCCGCCCCAGCGCCCCCGTCGTCGCCGAGCACCTCATGGTCCACGAGCAGACCGTGCGCCACCGGCTCAGGCGCATCAAGGAACTATTCGGCGACCGCCTCAGCGACCCGTCAGAGACCGTCGGGCTTCTCGCGGCCCTCGAGTCGACCACCCCGCGCTGGCGCCGCGACCTCGCCGGCTGATCTCACCCGATGGAGTGGGTCCACTGTGTGACCGACCTGGCCGGGGCCCAACCGGTGAAGGTGCCGATCGGGGCGGAGGTCTCGACCGCGATCCGGGTGAGCTCTCCGCCGTGTGCCTGGTAGGCGGTGGCGAGGAGCTGCTCGGTCTCCAGGGTGACGCCGTGGACGACGATGCGGCCGCCGGGGCGGAGGGCTCGCAGACAGGCGTCGAGTACGCCGGGGCGGGTCGCGCCGCCGCCGATGAAGATCGCGTCGGGGGTGGGGAGGTCGGCCAGGGCATCGGGGGCGCGGCCCTCGACGACGGTCAGGCCGGTTACGCCGAGTCGGGACGCGTTCCGTGCGATCCGGGCCGCCCGCTCTGGGCTGGCCTCGATCGCCGTCGTGGTGCAGGTGGGGTGGGTGCGCATCCACTCGATGCCTACCGAGCCTGCGCCTGCGCCGACGTCCCACAGGTGCTGCCCCGGGACCGGGGCGAGGCGGGCCAGCGCCGAGGCCCGAAGGTCGCGCTTGGTCAGCTGGCCGTCGTTCTCGAAGGCGTCGTCGGGGAGGCCGGCAGCCCAGCCGAAGAGCGGTGCGCCTACGCACTCGATCGCCACGATGTTGAGGCGCGGCACCTCCCCTTCCCACGCCGAGGCGGTCGCGGTCCGCGTGCTCTCGGTCTCCGCGCCGAGCTCGCCCAGGACGGTCATCCTCGAGGCTCCGAAACCTGTGGTGACCAGCAGGTTCGCGACCTGTTCGGGAGTGGACTCGTCCGAGGAGAGCGCGAGGATCCGGCGGCCGGGAGCGAGCTCGCGCGCGACCAGCGACACGTCGCGGCCGACGAGGCTGACGACCACGCAGGACTCGGCGGCCCAGCCCATCCGGGCGCGGGCGAGGGCGACGGAGGAGACGGCCGGTTCGATGCGTACGTTCTCTCGACCGAGAAGCGAGATCAGGGTGGTCCCGATGCCGGATACGAGCGGGTCGCCCGAGGCCAGGGCGACCGCTTCCCCGAGGCCGTCGAGGAGCGCCGGGAGGCCCTCGCGCAGCGGTGATGGCCAGGGCTCGCGCCGCTGGCCGGGCACGTCCGGGACCAGGTCGAGATGGCGCTTCCCGCCGAGGAGGACGGCGGACTCCCGGATCAGCTGCTGGTGACGTACGGGGATCTCGTCCCAACCTCCGGCACCGATGCCCACCACGACGATCATGAGGCCAGACGCTACAGTGGCCGCTCAGGCGCGAGGTGCCCCGACTGCCCAGTCATCGGCTCTGTCACAGGAGCTGGTGAGGACGGTGGGAAGGGAGAATCTGGGAAGCCGGTGAGAATCCGGCACAGGCCCGCTGCGGTGAACGAGCCCCTTCGTGGGGACTCGACAAGTCCGAAGACCGGCCCCGCGTCCATCCAATCCAAGCGATAGGGAGCGGGAGCCTCTCCATGCCGGTTCATTACCCATTTTCTGCCGTCCTCGGCTGCCAGGCCGATGACCTCGACGACATGGGCCTCGCGCTCGTGCTCACCACCATCTCCCCGGAGATCGGCGGCGTCCTGGTCCGTGGCGAGAAGGGGACCGCGAAGTCGACGGCCGTACGCGGTCTGGCGGCCGTGCTGCCCTCGATCTCGGTCTACGCCGGGGATCGGTTCTCGATCGACCCGGCCGACCCGTCCGCGGAGTCGCCTGACGGGCCCTTCGGGTCCGCCGCCGTCGAGGAGAGCAGGCCCGTGCGCCTGGTCGAGCTCCCGGTAGGGGCGACCGAGGACCGGGTCGTCGGCTCGCTCCACCTGGAGAGCGCGCTGTCGCGCGGCGCGGTCGAGTTCGAGCCGGGGCTGCTCGCGCGGGCGCACCGCGGCCTGCTCTACGTCGACGAGGTCAACCTGCTCCACGACCACCTCGTCGACCTGCTGCTGGACGCGGCGGCGATGGGCCGGGTCAGCGTCGAGCGGGACGGCGTCTCGGTCGAGCACGCCGCCCGGTTCGTGCTGATCGGCACGATGAACCCCGAGGAGGGCGAGCTGCGCCCGCAGCTCCTGGACCGCTTCGGGCTTACGGTCGAGGTCGCCGCGCCCCGGGATCCGGCGCTGCGCGCCGAGGTCGTACGCCGCCGGATGGCCTTCGACCTGGACGCTCCTGCGTTCGTCGAGCGCTATGTGGCCGCCGAGCGCGATCTGACCGCTCAGATCTCTGCTGCTCGTGCGCTCGTCGGGAAGGTTCGGCTCACCGCGCCCGGGCTGCTCAAGATCGCCGAGGTCTGCGCGGCGTTCGAGGTCGACGGGCTGCGCGCCGACATCGTCACCGCCCGCACCGCGGTCGCGCACGCGGCCTGGGCCGGTCGCTCCGAGGTCACCCGCGAAGACATCCGCCGGGCTGCTCTGCTGGCGCTCCCGCACCGCCGCCGTCGCAACCCCTTCGACGCTCCCGGGCTCGACGAGGACCTGCTCGACCGCATCCTCGGCGACGAGGAGCTGCCGCCCGAGCCGCCGGAGGGCGGGCCTTCGGATGACTCGGGGGACAACTCGGGCGCCGAAGGTGACGGTGTTGGTCTCGACACGCCTCCGCCTAGCGGCTCCGGTGGCTCGACCGACGGGGACAGCTCGACCGACGGAGAACCCCCGCTGGTTGAGCCCGCGAGCGAAGCGAGCGGTGTCGAAACCAACACGGCCGACAACGCACCCGACCAGCCACAGGCTCCTTCCGGTGCCGCACCCGAGTCCGTCACTGCCGCTGCCCCGGCGTACCGCCCCCGCCTCCTGACCGTAACCGGCTTGGGCACTGGCCGCACCGGCGGCCGGAGCAAGGCGATCGGGAGCAGCGGCCGCCGGATCGGCGCGAGCGTCAGCACCCGCGGCTCGCTCCACCTCGTCGAGACCCTCAAGGCGGCCGCGGGCAAGCAGGGCGCCCGAGACCGTACGTCGGCGAAGGTCGAGCTGCGGATCGAGGACCTCCGCACCGCGGTCCGTGAGGGCCGGGAGGCCAACCTGGTCCTCTTCTGCGTGGACGCGTCCGGGTCGATGGCCGCGCGCAAGCGGATGGCGCAGGTCAAGGCTGCCGTCCTCTCGCTGCTGCTCGACGCCTACCGGCGCCGTGACAAGGTCGGGATGATCACCTTCCGGGGTGAGAGCGCCGAGCTGGTGCTGCCGCCGACGGGGTCGGTCGACCTCGCTGCGGCACGTCTCGACGAGGTGCCCGCCGGAGGACGTACGCCGCTGGCCGAAGGCCTCCTCGAGGCCGCCCGTGTGCTCCAGCGCGAGCACCTGCGCGACCCCGATCTGCGGCCGCTGCTGGTGGTCGTCACTGATGGTCGCGCCAACTCCAAGACCCACGGCAAGGAGGCGGTCCGGCGCTCGCAGCAGGCCGCCGCGTACGTCGCGGGACTCGGCGTCACCACCGTCGTCATCGACTCCGAGAGCGGGCCGATGCGGCTCGGGCTGGCCCGCCAGCTGGCCGAGCACCTGGGCGCCGAGCACGTGCCGGTCGCCGAGGTGAGCGCCGAGGCGCTGACCTCCACCGTCCACGGGTTCACCGGATCCACCATGGGAAGGGGCGCTGCCTGATGCCGAAGGGACAGCCGCTGAACGTACCCGACGACGGGCTCACCACCCGCCAGCGTCGCAACCGGCCGCTGGTGATAGTCCACACCGGTCCCGGCAAGGGGAAGTCGACCGCCGCCTTCGGGCTCGCGCTGCGGGGCTGGAACCAGGGCTGGCGGATCGGGGTCTTCCAGTTCGTGAAGTCGGCCAAGTGGCGCATCGGCGAGCAGACCGTGCTCGAGCGCCTCGGGAAGCTGCACGAGGAGACCGGCGAGGGCGGGCCGGTCGACTGGCACAAGATGGGTTCCGGCTGGTCCTGGAGCCGCAAGCAGGGTGACGCCGAGGACCACGCCGCGGACGCCGCCGAAGGCTGGGCCGAGATCAAGCGGTGCCTGGCCGCGGAGACGTACGACCTGCTCGTCCTCGACGAGTTCACCTACCCGATCAAGTGGGGCTGGGTCGACGCCGCCGAGGTCGCCGCCGTGCTCTCCGAGCGGCCGGGGCGGCAGCACGTCGTGATCACCGGTCGCGACGCCGACCCCGCCCTGCTCGAGGTCGCGGACCTGGTCACCGAGATGACCAAGATCAAGCACCCGATGGACGCCGGCCAGAAGGGCCAGCGGGGCATCGAATGGTGACCCTTCCCCGGCTGGTGGTCGCTGCTCCCTCGACCGGCTCGGGGAAGACGACCATCGCCACCGGGTTGATGGCTGCACTGCGCTCGGCCGGGCACGAGGTCAGCGGTCACAAGGTCGGGCCGGACTACATCGACCCGGGCTACCACGCGCTCGCCACCGGGCGTCCGGGCCGCAACCTCGACCCGCACCTGGTGGGGGAGTCGCGGGTCGTACCGCTGCTTCTCCATGGCGCCGCCGGGGCTGACGTGGCGGTCATCGAGGGCGTCATGGGCCTCTATGACGGCCGCCTCGGCACCGACGGCTTCGCCTCCACCGCCCACGTCGCGGAGCTGACCTCCTCGCCGGTGGTCCTGGTCCTCGACGTCGCCCGGATGTCCCGCTCCGCTGCCGCGATCGCCGCCGGGATGGCGGCCTTCGACCCGTCCGTACGCATCGGGGGAGTGGTGCTCAACCGCTGCTCCCCGGGCCGCAACGCCGAGGAGATCCGGCGCGCCCTGGAGCAGGTCGGGCTGCCCGTGCTCGGCATGCTCCCGCGCGACGAGTCGCTCGCTTCCCCGTCGCGCCACCTGGGTCTCGTCCCGGTCGCCGAGCGTGACGAGTCGGTCGCTCTGATCGAGCGGCTGGGGGAGCAGGTCGCCGCCCACCTGGACCTCGATGCGCTCCTCGACCTTGCCCGCTCGGCGCCCGCCCTCGCCGCAGACCCCTGGGACCCGGCCGAGGCGTTGGAGGCGGTTGCGACGTCTACGCGAAGTCAGAGCCGTCCGGTGGTGGCGGTTGCCGGCGGGCGCGCCTTCACCTTCCGCTATCCCGAGACCGAGGAGCTCCTGGCGGCTGCCGGATGCGAGGTCGTCGCCTTCGATCCGTTGACCGACCCCACGCTCCCGGCCGGCACCCAGGGGATCTACCTCGGAGGCGGCTTTCCCGAGGTGTACGCCGCCGACCTCGCCGCCAACACGAGCCTCCTCCGCGACCTCCGCGGTGCGGTCGCGACCGGGGTGCCGACAGTCGCCGAGTGCGCGGGACTCCTCTATCTGGCCGAGTCCCTCGACGGCGTACCGATGGCCGGCGCCATCCCCGCCCACGCCGCCATGAGTGAGCGACTGACCCTGCGCTACCCGGTAGCCACCGCCGCCTCCGACTCCCTCCTCACCCGCGCCGGCGAGCAGGTCACCGGCCACGAGTTCCACCGCACCACGACGACCCCTCCCGCTGGGACCCAGCCCGCCTGGTCGATCGAGACGGCACTTCCGTCGGCCGAGACGGCACCTACGTCGGCCGAGACGGCACCTACGTCGGCCGAGACGGCACCTACGTCGGCCGAGACGTCAGTTTTGGACGACGAGAGTCGAGTTTCGCGAGCCGCAACGGCCAACTCAGGCGCCGGAACTGCCAACTCGGCCGACGCAAGTGCCAACTCGGCCGACCCAACTGACGTCTCGGCCTCCACAAGTGCCGTCTCGGCAGGCGGGGGTGACGGTTCGGGGCTGGTGGGGTTTGCGTCGGGCACGCTGCATGCGTCGTACCTTCATGTGCATTGGGCCGGTCATCCGAAGCTGGCGGCGCGGTTTGCGGCGGCGGTTCATGGTGCGTCGCCGCACTTTCCCGCCATGGCGGGGAAAGGCGGCGCGGTGAGCGCCGGTTTGGCCGCAGAATCCCGCCATGGCGGGGAAATGCCCGCCGCTGCGGACGGCCCGCTGACGGATCCGCTGCGGCACCACGGGGACGTCGAGGTGGGGGAGGGGCTGCTCGACTTCGCGGTGAACGTCTACCCGGACCCGAGGCCGGAGTGGCTGGACCAGGCGCTCCACGAGTCGCTGGCGTCGGCGGCCTACCCCGACGAGGAGCCGGCGCGGGCGGCGCTGGCCAAGCACCACGGCCGCGAGCGTGCCGAGGCGCTCCCGACGGCGGGCGCGGCGGAGGCATTCACGCTCGTCGCCCGGGCGCGCCCCTGGCGGAACCCTGTCGTCGTCCACCCCCAGTTCACCGAGCCCCACGCGGCGCTCGAGCAGGCCGGCCACACGGTCACCGAGGTACGCCTCCGGGCCGAGGACGGGTTCGCCCTCGACCCCGCGGCCGTGCCCGAGGACGCGGACCTGGTCGTCGTCGGCAACCCGACCAACCCCACCGGTGTGCTCCACCCCGCCGCCACCCTCCGCGCCCTCCTCCGTCCCGGCCGGCTGGTCGTGGTCGACGAGGCGTTCATGGACGCGGTCCCTGGGGAGCCCGAGACCCTCACCGGACACCGCGAGGACGGCCTCCTGGTCATCCGGAGCCTGACGAAGCACTGGTCGATTCCCGGCGTACGCGCGGGCTACGTCGTCGGCGACGCCGCCGCGATCAGCGACCTGGAGGCGGTGCGTACGCCGTGGTCGGTCTCGGCCACCGCCGCCACCGCGATGCTCGCCTGCGCCACCGAGCGCGCGAGTGCCGAGGCCCGTGAGCGTGCCGAGCGGATCGCCACCTGGCGCGACCATCTCGAGGCCGGTCTGCGGGACCAGCAGATCGAGTACGTCCCCTCGGCCGCCTCCTTCGTGCTCGCCCGCCCCGGCGCCGGAGTCCGCGAGACCCTGCGTGAGCAGGGCATCGCCGTACGCCGCGCCGACACCTTCCCTGGCCTCGGCCCGGACTGGGTGCGGATCGCGGTACGCCCCGAGGGCCCGACCAACGAGATCCTGGACGCGCTCAGCCGACTGCGGGTGGACGGTTGAGCGGCGGACTGGCCGCGGCACTTTCCCGCCATGGCGGGAAAGTGGGGGGCTGCGGTCGGCAAAGCGGCGGCATCTTCCCGCCATGGCGGGAAAACGCGCATCTCCGTCCGTCAGGAGCAGCCAGATGAACCCACGTGCGGCCGGACTCCTCGCCGGATTCGCGCTCGACCGGCTGCTGGGTGACCCGCGCCGTTACCACCCGGTCGCCGGGTTCGGCACCGTCGCGATGCGGGCCGAACGGGCCTGGTACGCGGACGACCGAGCTCGAGGTGTCCTCCACAGCGCGACCCTGGTCGGGGGAGCGGTGGTCCTGGGCGCCGCCGTGGAGCGCCTCGCCCCCGGCCGGATCGGGACGACCCTGGTGACCGCGGCCGCGACCTGGGCGGTCCTCGGCGGCCGCTCGCTGGAGCGGGAGGCGCTGGCCGTCCACGCCCATCTCGACCGCGACGACCTCCCCGCCGCGCGACAGCGGCTGACCCACCTCGTCGGCCGCGACACCGACGAGCTCGACGCCTCCGAGGTCTCCCGGGCCGTCGTCGAGAGCGTCGCCGAGAACACCTCCGACGCCGTGGTCGCACCGCTGGTGTGGGGAGCCGTCGCGGGCGTACCCGGCCTGCTCGGCTACCGCGCCGCCAACACCCTGGACGCGATGGTCGGGCACCACAACGACCGCTACGAGCGCTTCGGCTGGGCCAGCGCCCGCCTCGACGACCTGCTCAACCTGCCCGGCTCCCGCCTCTCCGGCGTGCTCACGCTGGCCGCCGCTCCGTCGCGGGCCAGGCAGGCGTGGGAGGCCTGGCGCCGCGACGCCGCACGGCACCCGAGCCCGAACGCCGGCGTCGTCGAGGCGTCCTTCGCCGGCGCCCTCGACATCCGCCTCGGCGGCACGAACCGCTACTACGGCAACCGGGTCGAGCACCGCGCGGTGATGGGCGACGGCCGCGACGCCGCCCCTGCCGACGTCGTCAGCGCCACCGCACTGGCCCGCAGGGTCGGCATCGGCGCGGCCCTGGTCGCGGCGGCGTACGCCGTCATCACTCAGCGCCCGTGACGGAAGGCCGGGCCAGGACCGCGGGCGGCGCCTCAGCGATGCCCGGTCCGCCGGCGCGGGTCCATTGGGCCAGAGCGTCGGCGACCCTCGGAGTGCCGACACGAGCGACCCAGACGGGCCGCGCCCCGCGCTGCCGCCCCTCGGGTGAGGGGCCGACCACCACGACGTCGGCTCGCTCGCAGGGGCCGAGGCAGTCGGCGACACGTACGTTCGCCGACTCCCCGGCAGCTGCGTTCAGCGCCGTGAGCACGGCCGCATGGTCCACCCCGGGCGACTTCCGCTCCGTCCCGCAGCAGCATCCGCGGCAGACCGTCAGCGTCGGTCGGCCAGCGGCCGCATCGCTCATCCCTCGCAGGCCTCACAGTCCGGGCCGTTCTCGATGGCACAGACCGCGGCATCGCTCCAGTCGTCCCAGGTCAGGTCGTCGATCGCGTCGGTGGTAGCGGTCGGGTTCTCGTTCATGGTCATGCCTCTCGGTCGAAGTAGATCAGTTGGTGCGGGTCTGCTTGCTGGCCTGGATGCCGGCCCGCGAGCGCAGGTAGTACAGGCTCTTGATGTTCGGGTCGAGCAGGGCGAGCTTGTGGATCTTGCTGATGTACTGCGGGGTCGCGTCGGCCTGGAAGAACAGGTTGAGCGACTGGGCCTGGTCGATGTAGACCTGCCGGTCCGACGCGCGGGCGAGCAGGATCTCCTGGTCGATCTCGTAGCCGGTCTTGAAGACGTCCTTCTCGTGCTCGTCGAGCCAGTCGACGTGCTGGACCGAGCCGCCGTGGTCGACGATGTCGTCGATGTGCGCCTGGTCGTAGACCCCGCGCTCCTCCATGACCTCGACGAGGTTCTGGTTGGCCCGCGGCATCTCGCCGGCCGAGGTGGTCTGGTTCCAGACGTTGGCGACGTACGGCTCGATGCCCTGGCTGGTGCCGCCGACGATCACCGCGGTGCTCATCGTCGGCGCGATCGCCATCAGGTGGGAGTTGCGCCGTCCGACGCACCACTCCGGGATGCCCGCGACCGAGCCCATCCACCGCGACGCGGCGTCGGCGTGCGCCGAGATCCGCTCGAAGATGTCCTTGTTGAGCGCCGCCGCCTTGTCCGACTCGAACGGCACCCGCTGCTTCTGCAGGTAGTCGTGGTAGCCCATCACGCCCAGCCCCAGGCTGCGGGCCTTCTCGGTGTAGCGCACCGCGCGCTCCAGGCCGCGGATGGTGCGCGCCTTGCGCAGGAACGCCTCGGCGACCGCGTCGAGGAAGACGGTCGCGACGTACGCCGTGTCCTGGTCCTTCCACTCGTCGTAGGTCGACAGGTTCAGCGAGGAGAGCACGCAGGTGTAGGAGTGGTCCTCGTCGGAGAAGAGTGTGATCTCCGAGCACAGGTTGGAGGCCTTGTTGGCCAGCCCGTTGGCCCGGTACGACTCGGTCTGGGCGGCGTTGACGGTGTCGACCTTCCAGATGTAGCCCTTGCCCAGCACCACTCGGATCTTCAGCACCCGCTGATAGCGCTCGAGCGCGTCGCGGTCCCCGGCGAGCATCCGGTCGATGAACGCCTGGCTGAAGATCCAGCCGACGTTCTTGTTGGCGGGCTCGCGGAAGATCAGGTCGGCGAGCTCGAAGAAGTCCGGGTGGTCCACCGGCAGGTAGCCCGCCCAGGAGCCGCGGCGGGTGGCGCCCTGGCTGATCTGGTTGGTCATCTCCACGAAGTTGCAGAAGACCGGGACCACGCCGTTGGCCTTGCCGTTGTCGCTGAACTTCGCGCCACGGGGCCGGACATCACCGAGGTACGCCGAGGTCCCGAACCCGTTCTGGGAGAGGATCGCCGCCTCCTTGAGGGTCTCGTAGAAGCCCCAGACCGAGTCCTCGACGTACGAGCCCTCGCAGGAGACGGGCAGACCCCGGTCGGTGCCCAGGTTGGACAGCACCGGCGTCGACGGCGAGAGCCAGCCGTTCCAGATCGCCTCGAAGAACCGCTCCGTCCAGGAGACGCCGTCCTCGCGCGGGTACATCTCGTCGGCGAGTTCGCCGGCGGTGCTGGCGATGGTCTCGTAGCGCTCCCGGACGCTCTGCTCGGCGACGGTGTACTTGGCCTTGAACATGGCGTAGCCCGCCGTGGTCATGAAGGCGGGCACGATGCCCTCGGCCTGCAGGGCCTTGCGCTCGGCAGAGAGCGCCTCCCAGTTGCTGTTGCTCATTAGAAGCTGAACTCCGTCTCGCCGATGTTGCGGTTGTATTCGTTGCCGGTGACCTGGAAGAAGTCGTGGAACTGGGTGCCGTTGATGCCGCTGTAGAACCATTCGGCGATCGGGTTGGCCTCGACGTTGAACAGCGGCTCCATCCGCATGTTCTCCAGGGTCATGTCGATGCGGGACCTCACGAAGGTCTCCAGGTCGGCCTGGTCGATGCCGGCGATCGGCCCGTGGTCGAAGAGCATCTCCACGATCCGGGCCTCGTGGGCGTAGAGGTGCTCGGCGACGCCGCGGACGCGGGCGAAGAGGTCGTCGCGCTCGGCCTCGAACTTGTCGGCCGGGACGGTGGCGGCGTACTCATCGAGGGTGGTGTTGAATAGCCAGGCGCCGCCGGTGGCGTGCAGGTTCTCGTCGCGGGCGGAGAAGTTGATGCCGCTGATCACGTTCTGCAGCAGGTTCTTCCCGCCGGACTGGAAGTGCTTGAGGAAGGCGAAGTTGGAGTAGAGGACGCAGTTCTCCATCAGCGTGAAGACGCTCAGCGCGTAGAGCAGGTCCTCGTCGGCGATCGCGTCCCAGACGAACTGGATCCGCTCGGCCAGCACCGGGTCGTTCTTGTAGGAGTCGTAGAACTCCTCGGTGTCGATCATCAGCACCTTGTTGAGCTTCGCGTAGAACGGCGCGTGCATGTTCAGCTCGGCGAACGAGAAGGCGTTGGCCATCATCTGGACCTCCGGACGCGGGAACGCGTGGAAGATCCGGTCACCCCACACCTCGCCGCCGAGGATCAGCTCGTAGATGGTGAACAGCTTCAGCGTGGTCTTGACCGCGGCCTGCTCGGCGTCGGTCATGTTGACCAGGAAGTCCTGCTTGTCGTTCTCGACCGGGATCTCCTCAGCGGTCCAGAAGATGCTCCGCTGCTTCTTGGCCAGGTCCTCGGCCATCGGATAGTCGAAGACGTACGCCGACTTCTCGGTGCGGATCGGTAGACCCTCGGTGTCGATCAAGCCCCATGCCCCTTGCTCACGCGGGCCCCCGGCCCGCTGGATGTCTCGTGCATCCGTGCCGAGGCAGGGAGGACGGCGGCAGCGCGCCGGGCGGACCCGGTCACGTGGTGCTCGCTCGATCCCCTGACCTTCCCTCGAGGTCGCGGACCCCACCATGAGGTGGGCACTGGCAGGTCTTCGGACTCGTGGGCGTCATCGTGCTCGGTCCTAGTGGCCGTCGCTTCCCAGGAGCCGGCTTGCTCCCAGTGCTTCGTGACGGCGGTCGTTCCCACTCACCGCTGCGGGGCAGTCCCGGACTCACACCGGGTTCCCTCTTGCCTCTCCCGCCCCGTCGCCGAGGTGGGAGAACCAGCTGCGAGGACCACTATATGCGGGAATTACACCAATGCAACTTCCTAGATCTTGTGTTCCGCCGTGTCGTCGGAAACGTCTCCGACACCGTCTCCGCAGCCCGTGCTAGCCTCTGCGCCGAGTCGAACGCATCCTGATGGATGCCAGGGAACTCCGGTGTGAATCCGGGACTGGCGCGCAGCGGTGAGGGCGACGGTGACGGCCAGGAAGCCACTGGGGACCGAGTCCCTGGGAAGGCGGCGTCACCGGGTGAACCCGAGTCCGAAAACCTGTCGGCTCAGATGTACGTCACGGCCCTCGCGACCAGGGTCCAGAGGACCTGAGAGGCCGACCGCCGTGGAAACGCTGTCCCGCGAGACCCTGAGCCCGCGCCGTGCTCGTGAGGGGAGACGACGAGTCCCGTTCGTGCCGCTGGTGGCCGGGCTGCTGCTCGCGTCGGTGCTCAGCGCCGTCGCGTCCCTGGCCTTCGGGTCCGAGCGGATACCCCTCGGTGAGGTCGTCGCGACGGTCGGCGACCGGCTCCAGGGCGACGCGCCGGGGAAGTGGGACGTGATCGTGTGGGAGCTGCGTGTCCCCAGGGCGATGATGGCGCTCGCGGTGGGCGCCGGCCTGGCAGTGGCCGGTACCGGCATGCAGACCCTGGTCCGTAACCCGCTCGCCGACCCGTTCCTGCTCGGGATCAGCTCGGGCGCCTCGGTGGGGGCGACGGCGGCGATCACCACCGGGGCGCTGGGCGGCCTCGGCATCTATGCCGTCTCCGGCGGAGCGCTGCTCGGGGCGGTCGGCTCGGCGATGCTGGTCTGGTTGGTGGCCACCGCCCAGGGCGGGTTGACCCCGATCCGGCTGGTGCTCTCCGGAGTCGTGCTCTCCTCCGGACTCTCCGCGATCGCCTCGTTCCTGGTCTTCATGAGCGATGATCCGCGTGCGGCCGACTCGGTGATGTTCTGGATGCTCGGCAGCGTCGGTGGCGCCAGCTGGGAGAAGCTGTGGCTGCCCGCAGTCCTCGGCTTCGTGCTGGGGCTCGGAATGCTGGCGCTGCACCGTTGGCTGGACGCCCTGGCCGCCGGCCCCGAGACCGCTGCCGCGCTCGGCGTCGACGTCGCGGCGCTGCGTACGACTCTCTTCGTCGCGCTGGCCGTGCTGGTCGGGGTCCTGGTCGCGGTCAGCGGTGGGATCGGGTTCGTCGGGCTGATCGTGCCGCACGCGGCCCGGCTGCTCGTGGGCGCCCAGCACCGGGTGGTGCTCCCGGTCGCGGCCCTGGGCGGCGGGCTGTTCCTGCTGTGGGTCGACGTGCTCGCCCGGGTGGTGGCCCGGCCCCAGGAGATCCCGCTGGGAGTGGTCACCGGCGTCGTCGGCGCGCCGCTGTTCCTCCTGCTGCTGGGCCGTGGCCGGTATCGCTTCGGCGGCGACGGATGAGCGGCCAGCCCGCGCTGCGGCTGCGCGGCGTCGCCGCCCGGCTGGGCGAGCGCGAGGTGCTTCGCGACGTCGATCTGGACGTGCCGGTGGGCACCCGCCTTGGCATCGTGGGCGTGAACGGCGTGGGCAAGTCGACCCTGCTGCGGATCCTCGCCGGAGTGCTGCGGCCCAGCGCCGGGCACGCCTACCTCGCCGATGACTCCGGCGAACTCCGCGAGACCGCCCGGACCAGCTCGCGCGAACGCGCCCGCCGGATGGCGTACGTCCCCCAGGAAGAGGTCGCCTCCGCGGAGCTGCTCGTCGGCGAGATGGTCGCGCTGGGCCGGGTGCCACGCACGAGGCCGTGGTCCCGAGGCGGACGACAGGAGCGCGAGATCGTTCGTTCGGCCCTCGACGCCGTCGGTCTGGCCGACCGCCTCGACGACCCGTGCGACCGGCTGTCCGGCGGCGAGCGGCGGCGGGTGGTGATGGCTCGCGGCCTCGCCCAGGAGTGCCCGGTGATGCTCTTGGACGAGCCCACCAACCATCTCGACGTCGCCTGGCAGCTCCGGCTGCTCCAGAGTGTCGCCGACCGGGCCGAGACTCTGGTCGCGACCATCCACGACCTCGACCTGGCGCTGCGCTCCTTCGACCGGCTCGCGGTCCTCGGCCGGCCACGGGGCAGCGATCCCGACAGCGGCCCGGCGACCGTCGTGGCCCATGGCCCGCCTGCCGAAATCCTCGACACCATCCGCGTCGAGCACCACTTCGGCGTCGGCTCGGTCCAGGTGCCGCATCCACATCTGGACCAGCCCCACCTGCTCATCCACCCTCGGAAGGACCGATCGGCATGACCCAGCGCATCGCCAGCCCCGTACGCCCCGGCATCGTCTGTCTCGCCGCGCTCGCGCTCGGCACCACGATCCTCACCGCGTGCGGGACGGAGGAGAAGGCCACCGATGAAGCCGGGAAGGGCGCGATCACCGTCGAGAACTGTGGCGAGAAGCTCACGGTCGACGAGCCGGTCACCGAGCTGTACGCCTACGACGGCGGGATCATCTCCATCGCCCTGGCCGTCGGTGCCCGCGAGGAGCTGGTCGCCGTGACAGGCCTGGCCCGGGACAAGCAGCTGCTGGACCTCGCCTACCCCACAGACAGGGTCGACGAGCTCGAGATCGTGGGCGATGACCACCCGACGCTGGAGACAGTCCTGGCACTCGACCCGCAGGTGATGTTCGCGGGCTGGGGCTACGGGTTCAGCGAGTCGCGCAACCTGGTGCCCGAGATGGTGCAGGAGCGGGGTATCGAGACCTACCTCCTCAGCGAGACCTGCCGGCAGGAGGACGGTGACCGGGGCACCATGGAGGCCTGGACGGCGCTGCGTACCGACCTGCTCAACATCGGCGAGCTGACCGGCCATGACGTGACCGCGACGAAGGTCGTGGCGGACATCGAGAAGCGCCGCAAGGCCCTGGAGAGCGCGCCGAAGCCTGACGAGGAGCCGACCGCGTTCCTCTTCGACTCCGGCACCGATGCGATCTTCACCTCCGGATCCTTCGGCGGGCCGCAGGCGATCTTCGACACCGCCGGAGTGACCAGTGCGACCGCCGACGTCGAGGACACCTGGACCGAGGTCGGCTGGGAGCGCTTTGCCGCCGCCGAGCCCGACGTCATCTACTTCGTGGACTACCCGGGGCAGTCCTACGAGGAGAAGGTCAAGGTCCTCAAGGCCAACCCGGCATCCCGCGACCTGCCCGCCGTCAAGGAGAACAGGTTCGTCAACCTGCCCTACGCGATGTGGGTCTCGGGTCCGCTCAACATCGACGCCGCCGAGTGGGTCCGGCGCTCGCTGGAGCACTTCGGACTCGCACCCGAGTCCGGGATCGAACCGACGCTCGACATCACCGATCTCACCAACCTCGCCGGCAACGAGTGGCTCCGCTGAGATCCCGCTATAGTGCACGGAACGGACATGAGGAAGCCGGTGGAACTCCGGCACAGTCGCGCTACTGTGACATCGCCTTGCGGCGGTGGAGTCAGACCCGAGTGTCCGTCCAACCCCAACGAACAGGGACGCAGGTATCCCTGAGGAGGACATATGTCGCAGCACGCTGTGGCGCCCGTCGCCGGCGCCGACCTTCCCACCATCCCGCTCCGTGAGCTGGCCCCCTGGGCGCTCTTCTTCGGTCTGCTCGGTCTTCTGGTGCTCTTCTTCATCAGCGCCGACCAGGGCGCCGTCTCGATCCCGTCCGGCACCCTGATCCACGAGTGGGTCCACGACGGTCGTCACCTGCTCGGTTACCCCTGCCACTGATGAGCCCGCGTGCATTTCTCGTACGCGGCCTCCTAGCTGGACTCCTTGCCGGCGTCGTCACCTTCCTGGTGGCGTACGCCGTCGGTGAGCCGCAGGTCGGTGCTGCCATCGCGCTGGAGGAGTCCGCCGGCGCCGACGGGCACTCGCACTCCCATGCCGCCGAAGGTGACGAGGGTGGAGCGGAGCCCGCCGAGGTCTCCCGCACCAACCAGAGCACCTGGGGGCTGCTGACCGGCACCCTGGCCGTCGGCGTCGCGCTCGGGGGCATCCTCGGGCTGGTCGCCGCACTCGCCCTCGGGCGGATCGGGCGGCTCACGCCGGGCCAGTCGACGGCGCTCGTCACCCTGATCGGGTTCGTCGCGGTCGCGCTGGTGCCGTTCCTCAAGTACCCAGCGACCCCACCGGCGGTCGGCAGCGGCGACACCATCGGTGTCCGCACCGCGGTCTACTTCGCCTTCCAGGCGCTCTCGGTCGTGGCGGCCGTGGTGGTGACGTACGCCGCCGTGCGGCTGCGCGGGCGGTTCGGCACCTATCTCGCCGTGGTCGGTGCGATCGCGGCCTACCTGGTCGTCATGGTCGTCGCCGGGGAGCTGTTCACGACGGTCAACGAGGTCGGGGACTTCCCGGCCGACACGTTGTGGTTCTTCCGCCGGGCATCGCTGATCACGCTCGCCACCATGTGGGGCGTGATCGGAGTGGCGCTGACCGGCCTGGTGATCAGGCTGCACGCTACGGAGCGCGCCGTCGCGGAGCGAAAGGCCCTTGCCGCGAGCCTCTGATTTCAGCGCCGGGTGACCCAGGCGCTGAACCAGCGGGGAGTCCCGTCCGGGAAGCCTCGGACGCCCCGCTTCAGATCGGTGACCGGGATGCGGTTCTTCCTGGCACCGGTCCGGAGCGGGGCGAGGTTCGTGCTCACCAGATCCTCGGAATGGATCCACAGGTCGCAGAGGGCGTAGCCGTAGGTGAAGGTGTGGTCCGCCCACAGGGCGCGGCGCTGGGACGCGGTGCATCGGGCGAAGACCTCGGTGAGGTCATGCAGCGCCAGAGCGACCCGGGTGCGGGAGTGCTCCGCGACGTACGTCGGGTTGACCACCTGGCTGGACTGCCCGGGTGCGCGGAACTCTCGTGATCCGACCCACGCGGTGATCCTCGTGTCACGGACGACCAGCACCTCGGTGATCTCGTCCCAGCCGATCCTCAGCCCGCCACGGGTGATCACACCGGCCTCGGTGACGGCCAGGTCGATCGCGTCGGCACCGCGGCGGGTCAGCAGCGGGACAGCCAGCGCCGCAAGTGCGGTCCCCATCGTCAGGAACATGAACGAGATCGTAGGCACCAGCAGCTGGGCACCAAGGTGGTCGAGGTCGGAGAACCACGCACCGAACGCGCCGAAGTTCTCCGGTGCGCTCCAGTCCCACCCGGCGATGGGGTTGGTCCACCAGATCCACAGGCGATTCAGATAGGCGAGCGCGAAGTAGCCGACCAGGTACGCCGACGGCATTCCGAGCAGCAGGAACAGGCCGGTCCGCCAGAGCAGGTTCGCCTGGCCGCGAGGTGAGGAACGGAGGGCGTCGTCGGGCCCCTCGGAAGAGTCGTCGGGTCGGGCGGCCCGGAATCGGTCTGCTCCGCGGCGTACCCCGATCCGGGGGAGCCGGCGGAATCGGTTCGCCGGTCGCAACACCTCGGCGATCAGCTGGTTGAAGCCGAAGAGCCCGATCCATGCCGAGAGCGCCATGGGGACGAGGATGAACGGGCCGGCGATGAAGACGGCGGGTCCGCCTTCCTCCGCCATAATGGCGAGGATCCACACGCAGAGCCCCGCGAGCACCAGGATTGCCAGCTTTGCGACGACGAGGCCTACGGCCTCGGCGATGTAGAACCCCGAGCGTTCGGTCAGAAACTTTTTGAGAGTGGTTCGCCGTGAGCCCACGGTGCCGGGGTTGCTGGACACAGGCGCAGCCTATCTGTCGGTAAAGCGAGGGAGACGATGCGCCTCCACGGGGCGGCCACCGGCCAGGTGATCGCGCACGATCACCCGGGCGGCGGCCGCTTCCACGTTGCCGTACCAGACATCGTCGGGCTGGACGCTGAGCACCGGCGCCTGGTTGCACGGGAACTGGCACCCGGTGTGGGTGATCAGCAGGTCGTCGTCGCCGAGGCCGGCCTCCATCGCGCCGAGGATCACGGCCCTTGCCGTCTCCTCCGAGCCCTTCGCGGTGCAGCGTGGGCCGCGGCAGATCAGGACCTGTCGTACGTGTTCGGGGACTCGCTCCCAGGCGGGCGAGGTCAGCCCGGGCTCCGTGCCGGTGATCGGCCGGGTCTCTGCGAACGCGTCGGAGAGCTCGTCGCGGGTGGTCGCCAGACGGGTCGCGATCTGGATCTCAGGGCGGTCTGCGGGGCGCTCACGCCACCAGTGGGCCGCGATCCGGCGCAGCCAGGAGTGGCCGGGGGCGAGCGGGCCGAGGCTGACGCCGGCCAGCGTGACCGTGGTGGCACCCTCGTCGGCGAGCCTGGTCAGCTCGGCGGAGAGCGAGGGGCCGCCCATCTGCAGGAACGCGAGGCTCGCGTCGAGCTCACCGGCCCAGTCGAGTAGGTCCTGTCGCCGGTCGACATCGGTCACCGACATCCCGACGAGGACGCGGACGCTCACCGGAGCCCCTTGACCCAGGCGATCGCGTCGGCGACATCGTTGACGGTATGGACCTCGCCAGGCCCGCCCGGTCGGCGGACGACGACCACCTTCACGCCCAGCTCGGCCGCCGCGTCCATCTTCGGCCTGGTGTAGGTGCCGCCGGAGTCCTTGGTGATGAGTACGTCGGTGCGGTGCTCGCGCATCAGCTCTCGCTCGCCCTCGAGGTGGTAGGGCCCCCGACTGGTCAGCAGCGTCCACGGCTCAGGCAGGTCGAGCTCGGGCCGGTCGACCACCCGCGCGAGTGCGGAGCGCCCGGCCAGTGCAGGTACGAAGCGCCCGAGCTCTTGGCGGCCGACCGTGATGAACGGTCGATCGCCGAGGCCGGCGGCGACCTTGGCGGCATCGTCGTGGGTGTCGACGTAGGTCCAGGACGGGTCCGCCGGCCAGCCCGGCCGCTCCAGCCTGAGCAGCGGATGGCCGCTCTGCCCGCAGGCCGCGGCCGCGTTGGCCGACATCCCGCGGGCGAAGGGATGGGTGGCGTCGACGACCGCGTCGCACTCCGCGAGAGCCGTCATCAGCCCCTCGACGCCGCCGAACCCACCGATCCGCACCTCTCCGACGGGCAGCCGCGGTCGCGCCACCCGCCCTGCCAGCGAGGAGGTGACGTCCACGCCCTCGTCGACCAGCCGCGCCGCTAGATCCCGCGCCTCCCCGGTCCCGCCCAAGATCAACAGCCTCATCGTTCGACTCTCCCGCTGGTCGAGCCGCCGGAGCCGCTAGGCGGAGGCGTGTCGAGACCAACACGGTCCGCTGTCGCGCTCGGGGGGACTGTGTTGGTCTCGACACG
>NZ_JBEXRR010000050.1:0-39415 GCF_040613175.1 Nocardioides sp. NPDC006303 | reverse complement strand
GGCGACGCGGTGATCAGCGTTCTGCTGGCCGACGGTCACGACGTTGTGCGTGTCGGCGTGCGTACGGTCCATGTCCGCCCCTTTCGTCGTCTCGAGGTCACCTGACGGCGTCGACCAGACGATCGCCCAGGTCGGAACGGAGATAGAGCACCGATCGGCCGTGGCGGGCGGAGGTCAGCAGTCCTGCGGCGCGCATCGCCCGCAGGTGCTGGTTGACGGCCGTTGCGGTCACCCCGAGACGTACGGCCAGCTCGGTCGACGAGGCCGGAGCCTCCAGCAGGGTGAGGAGCCCGGAGCGGGTCTCGCCGATGAGGTCGCGCAGCGCGTGCGGCGCCTGCGGCCGGTCGCTGGTCCACAGCGTGCCGAGGCCACGCGCCGGGTAGAACATGACCGGCGGCTCCTCGGGCGAGATCGGTGTCGACGGGTTGCGGCTGAACAGGGTGGGCACCAGGGTGAGTCCGTCGCCAGCGGTCGTACGCCGGTAGTCGACCTTCGACGTGGTGAGCCGGATCGTGAGGAGGTCGTCGGCGAGGGCGACTCGCGGCGAGATGCCGGCGAACATCGACGCCATGCCGGAGTGGACGATCGTCCGGCCGCGATGAACGATGTCGGCCTCCAGCACCGCTCGCATCCGCTGCCAGTGCGGTTCGAAGCAGACGTCCCAGTAGTCGCGGAGGGCGGTGAGGACGCGGCGCAGCACCACCTGCGGGCGTCCGGTCAGGACCGGTGGCGGGCCGCTGTCGAAGTGGACCGCGTCGAGGTCGGCGCGTACGCGCTGCGGCGAGGTCGCCGCGATCACCTCGAGCTCGTCCTCGAGCCGGGCGAGCGGGTTGCGCGGTCGCGGGTTGAGGAAGTCCGGCGTCCAGAGGCGCTCGTTGGTCAGCGCCAGCAGGGTCTCCCGATCCAGGTCGGCGGTGGCGACCGTGCGCAGCCAGGGCAGGTGGAGCGGGAACCGGCCGGGGTCGCGCAGCGCTCGCAACGAGAGGGTGAGCTCGTTGAGCGGTGAGATGGCGAACCGGACCTCGCTCAGGTCGGGACCGGCCAGCTCATACCTGATCATGAAGCAATACGCTACATCGTTAGCGCTCGCGGGCGCGGGGTGCGACAACTGGGCCCATGATCCGCCTTCCCAGCGACCCGGTCGAGCGCCCGCTCGTCGGCGCGGTCGCCGCCCTCTCGCTCGCCCGCGGCATGTTCTTCGCGGTCAGCGCGCTCTACTTCACCCGCACGATCGGCCTCTCGGCGGTGACCGTCGGCGTCGGCCTGACCGTCGCCGGGGCAGTCGGCGTCGTGGCGACGTACGCAGGTGGGCGGCTCAGCGACCGGTGGGGCGCCGACCGGGTGCAGCTGTGGGCGATGGCGAGCTACGGCATCGCCCTGCTCGCCTACGCCCTGGCGCGTGACGTCGCCGCGTTCGTGCTGGTCGCGACGTGGGTCTCGGCCTCGCGAGGCTTCCAGTCGAGCGCCCAGTCGACGCTGGTCGCGCGCTGGTTCGACGGCCCCGACCGGGTCGCCGTACGTGCCCGGCTGCGCGTGGTCATGAACGTGATGATCGGCGTGGGCACCCTGCTCGCCGCACTGGCACTGGCGGTCGACACCGGGGCCGCCTATCGCACCACGATGGTGCTCGTCGGGGTGCTCACCACGCTCGCGGCGGTGCCGCTCATCGGGCTCAGGCGCCGGGTCGCCGGCCTGGCCGCGTGCATGGACGCCGGCTCCGGGCCGACGGTGGCCGCGGGACCCTCACCGCTGCGCGACCGCACCTATGTGACCGCGACCGTGCTCAGCGGGGTGATGGCGATCCACTTCGGGGTGACCTCGATCGGGGTGCCGCTGTGGGTGGCCGACCACACCGACGCGCCGACGGTCCTCGTCTCGCTGCTCCTGGTGGTGAACACCGTCTACGTCGCCCTCTTCCAGGTGCGGGCCTCGCGCGGCACCCACGACATCGCCATAGCGGGCCGGGCGGTGAGAGGCGCCGGGTTCCTGCTGCTCGCCGCCTGCCTGCTCTTCGCGGGGGCGGCCTATGCGGGCCCGGTGTTCGCCACGTGCCTGTTGCTGCTCGCCGCGCTGGCCGCCTCGGCGGCCGAGACGCGCGGCGAGGCGGGCAGCTGGGGGCTGGCGTTCGAGCTCGCCGACCAGGAGCGGGCAGGCGCCTACCAGGGCGTGAGCCAAATGGGGTACGCCCTGGCGCACATGCTCGCGCCTCTGGTGGTGACCGCCACCGCGATCGACCACGGCACCGGTGGCTGGATGGTGCTGGGCGGGCTCTTCGCCGTCACCGGAATCCTCACCGCGGTGCTCGCCCGGCACGCCGCCGCGGCGCGCGCCCAGGATCAGGCTCAGCGCAGCGAGTACGTCGCCAGCGAGACGCCGGTGTAGTGCACGATGAATGCGAGGATCGTGAAGGTGTGGAAGACCTCGTGGAAGCCGAACCACTGCGGCCACGGGTTGGGCCGCTTGAAGCCGTAGATGACACCGCCGGCGGTGTAGAGCGCGCCGCCGACACAGATCAGCGTGAAGGTGGCGATCCCGATCCCGACGCCCAGGGCGACGGCGCCGGTGAAGAAGGACGGGATGAAGAAGATCGCCGCCCAGCCGAGCGCGATGTAGTTCGGGACGTACAGCCAGCGCGGTGCCTCGGGCCAGAAGACCCGGAAGAAGACGCCCAGGATGGCCCCGGTCCAGACCACCGAGAGCAGCACGACCTGGGTGACGCCGTCGAGGAGCAGCAGCGAGAACGGCGTGTAGGAGCCCGCGATCATCAGCATGATGTTGGCGTGGTCCCAGCGCTTCAGGATGGTGTGAGAGCGTGGGCTCAACTTCCCCATCGCGTTGCTGCGGTGGTAGATCGCGGAGACGGTGAAGAGCAGCAGAGCGGCCATCGTGAACACCGCCGCGCCGATCCGTGGCGCGCCCGCGGGGGCGAGCACGATCAGCACGATCCCGGCCGCCAGGGTGAGCGGGGCGCTGGCCAGGTGGATCCAGCCGCGCAGCTTCGGGAGCGCCTCGTGAACGCTCGACGAGACCGAGTCGGTGATCGTGCCGACCTTGATGCGCATCGCGTCCGTCATCTCGCTCATAACGGCCAAGGCTATCGGCTCGACCTGAAGATGGGGTGAACCCCGTCCCGCTGGGAGATGTGGGCACGGCGCCGATACCCTTCTGCACGTGGCAGACTGGAAGGAAGGCGTACGGCGGGTTCTCTACCCAGCCTACGAGGCGCGGATGCTCCGCAAGCTCGATGCCTCCAAGCTGCCCAAGCACGTCGGGGTGATGCTCGACGGCAACCGTCGCTGGGCCAAGGAGGTCGGCCAGTCGACCGCCCACGGCCACCGGGCCGGCGCGGCCAACATCGAGCCGCTGCTCACCTGGTGCGACGAGATCGGCATCGAGGTGGTCACCCTGTGGCTGCTCTCCACCGACAACCTCAACCGCCCCGCCGACGAGCTGGCACCGCTCCTCGAGATCATCGCCGACGCGGTCGACTCGCTGGCGGACGTACGCCGCTGGCGGCTGCACCCGGTCGGCGCGCTCGATCTCCTGCCCGACTGGCTGTCCCAGCGCCTCAAGGCTGCCGAGGAGGCGACCCGGGACGTCGACGGGATGCTGGTCAACGTCGCGGTCGGCTACGGCGGCCGCCGCGAGATCGCCGATGCCGTACGCGCCCTGCTGAACGAGCACGCCACCCGCGGCACCTCGCTGGAGGAGCTCGCCCAGATCATCGACGTCGAGCACATCGCCGACCACCTCTACACCAAGGGCCAGCCCGACCCCGACCTGGTGATCCGTACGTCGGGGGAGCAGCGCCTGGGCGGATTCCTGCTGTGGCAGAGCGCGAAGTCGGAGTTCTACTTCTGCGAGGCCTACTGGCCCGACTTCCGGCGCACCGACTTCCTGCGGGCCTTGCGGGCCTACGCCCACCGCGAGCGTCGCCTCGGAAGGTGACCGCTGGACGGAACATTTCGGTGGTGTCACCAGGTGTTCACAA
Source organism: Nocardioides sp. NPDC006303 (assembly GCF_040613175.1). Taxonomy (NCBI): domain Bacteria; kingdom Bacillati; phylum Actinomycetota; class Actinomycetes; order Propionibacteriales; family Nocardioidaceae; genus Nocardioides; species Nocardioides sp. NPDC006303. The sequence goes on along the minus strand of NZ_JBEXRR010000050.1, from coordinate 35,424 downwards.
AGAAAAATCGTTCGTGTTGCCACAGACCGTTGGTCCGGCGTCGTAGCGTTGTACCAACGACGGGGAACAAATTCCCGTCGCACCTGGAGGCCCGTTACGTGAGTAGTCACGAACCGAACCTGCGTCAGGATCTCATCGATCCCGACGGGTGTGAGGCGGTCGGCACCCCGACTGACGGTCCACCGTCCGGTCCATCTGATTAGTGATGAAATGACCGGACTCATGGGTGTATGAGCCGGTCGCGAGAGGTGATCCGCGTGGCCAACCGAACCACGAACGAGCATGTCACCGAGGCCGATACGTCGGCCGCTCCGACACCGGCGTCGGATGCCCCAGAATCGGGAACCGTTCCCTCCGAGAGCGAGTCGCCTTCAGTGCGTACGTTCGTTCTCGACACCAGCGTCCTGCTCTCGGACCCGAAGGCAATGACGCGCTTCGCCGAGCACGAGGTCGTGCTCCCGGTGGTGGTGATCACCGAGCTGGAGGGAAAGCGGCACCATCCGGAGCTGGGCTACTTCGCCCGCTCCGCACTCCGGCAGCTCGACGGGCTGCGGATCACCCACGGCCGCCTGGACACCGCGGTCCCGGTCGGCGACGACGGCGGCACCATCCGTGTCGAGCTCAACCACACCGACCCGTCCTCGCTGCCGAGCGGATTCCGGCTCGGGGACAACGACACCCGGATCCTCGCGGTCGCGCGCAACCTGAAGGGTGACGGGCTCGACGTCACCCTGGTCTCCAAGGACCTGCCGATGCGGATCAAGGCGTCTGCGGTCGGGCTGAAGGCCGAGGACTACCGCGGTGAGCGGATCAACGACTCCGACCCGGGCTACTCCGGGATGGCCGAGCTGGACGTCGCCGCCGCGGCCCTCGACGAGCTCTACGACGACGGCGTCCTCGAGCTCGACGCGGCCCGCGACCTGCCCTGCCACACCGGTCTGGTGCTGATGTCGGACCGCGGCACCGCGCTCGGCCGGGTCGGCCCCGACAAGCAGGTCCACCTCGTCCGCGGGGACCGGGAGGTCTTCGGGATCCACGGCCGCTCCGCGGAGCAGCGGATCGCGCTCGAGATGCTGCTCGACCCCGAGGTCGGCATCGTCTCCCTCGGTGGCCGGGCCGGCACCGGGAAGTCCGCGCTGGCGCTGTGCGCGGGGCTGGAGGCGGTGATGGAGCGCAACCAGCACAAGAAGGTGCTGATCTTCCGCCCGCTCTTCGCCGTCGGCGGCCAGGAGCTCGGCTATCTGCCCGGCACCGAGGGCGAGAAGATGTCGCCGTGGGGCCAGGCGGTCTTCGACACGCTCTCCGCGGTCACCACGCAGGACGTGATCGACGAGATCATCGACCGGGGCATGCTGGAGGTGCTGCCGCTGACCCACATCCGCGGCCGCTCGCTCCACGACTCGTTCGTGATCGTCGACGAGGCGCAGTCGCTGGAGCGCAACGTGCTCCTGACGGTGCTCTCCCGCATCGGCGCCAACTCGAAGGTCGTGCTCACCCACGACGTCGCCCAGCGCGACAACCTCCGGGTCGGACGCCACGACGGCGTGGTCGCGGTGATCGAGAAGCTGAAGGGCCACCCGCTCTTCTCCCACGTCACCCTGACCCGCTCCGAGCGCTCGCCGATCGCCGCGCTCGTCACCGAGATGTTGGAGAACGTCGTGCCGTAATCCTTGTCACGTCAACGGCCCTGGACCCGAAAGGTCTGGGGCCGTTGTGGTTTCTGTGACTCATGTTACGAAAGTGATGCTCAGGACGGTCATTTCTGACCTACAAACGGTGCGTCCGGTTTGATACGAGGTTGGTGCTCATGCATTGTTTGCGGGTCTGCAATGCCTCAGCCCCCGAATGAGAGCCCGTGACCAAGCCTGTTCATCGTGCCCCGCGACATCGCGGTGCGCCAGCGAATCCGCTTGTCGACGTTCCGCACAAGGCTGCGCGTACGACCGCCAAGACAACCCTCCTCCTCTCCGTCCTCGCCCTCGGCGGGACCGGCGCCGCAGTCGCGGGTGGGGTGGCCTACTCCGGGCCCGCCACCGACGACCCGACGCTGAGCGCGGGTGAGTCGGCAGCCGCCGACATCCCCGAGCTCACCGACGCCCAGCGCGCCGCGATCGAGGCCGAGTCCGCCGCCCGCGGCAACGAGACCTCTCTGTCGCGTTCGGCCGGTGACCGCCGCGAGGTCGCCGACCCCGGCAAGCAGGCCGCGCTGTCGGCCGGCAACGACGTACGGGCCATCGCCGGCGTCGAAGAGATCGAGATCGATCTGCGCAACCCCAAGGACATCGCCAAGTCGATGCTCGGCGACTTCGGCTGGGGGATGGACCAGTTCTCCTGCCTCGAGCCGCTCTGGGAGAAGGAGTCGGGCTGGAACCCGACCGCCGCCAACCCCTCCTCCAGCGCCTACGGCATCCCGCAGGCCCTCCCCGGCTCCAAGATGGCCTCCGCCGGCGAGGACTGGGAGACCAACCCCGCCACCCAGATCGAGTGGGGCCTCGGCTACATCAACGACCGCTACGGTTCCCCCTGCGGTGCCTGGAGCCACTCCCAGTCCGTCGGCTGGTACTGATCCGCCGAATCTGTAGTTCTGGCGGCCGAATCTTCAGTTGTGGGCGACGAAACTCTCGTTTCGTCGCCCACAACTACGTTCTCGGCGCGCCAGAGGTGCTGACTCGGGTCAGGGGTGGGTCATCGACTCGACGTCCAGGGCCTCGTCCAGCTGGGCCTCGGTGAGGGTGCCGTCGGCGACGTAGCCGAGCTTGATGACGGTGTCCTTGATCGTGGCGCCCTCGGCGAGGGCCTGCTTGGCGACCTTGGCGGCGGCCTCGTAGCCGATGTACTTGTTGAGCGGCGTGACGATCGAGGGGGAGGACTCGGCGTAGGCGCGGAGACGCTCGGGGACGGGGACGATCCCGTCGACGGTGCGCTCGGCCAAGACGGTCATCGAGGTGGAGAGCAGGCGGATCGACTCCAGGATGTTGCGGGCCATCACCGGCATCGCGACGTTGAGCTCGAAGGCGCCCGAGGCGCCGGCGGCGGTCACTGCCGCGTCGTTGCCGATCACCTGGAACGCGACCATCAAGGTCGCCTCCGGGACCACCGGGTTGACCTTGCCGGGCATGATCGAGGAGCCCGGCTGGAGGTCGGGCAGGTGGATCTCGGCCAGGCCGGTGGTGGGGCCGGACGACATCCAGCGCAGGTCGTTGTTGATCTTGATCAGGCCGACCGCGAGCGTCTTCAGGACGCCGGAGAGCTCGACCAGCGAGTCGCGGGTGCCCTGGGCCTCGAAGTGGTTGCGGGCCTCGGTGAACGGCTGGCCGGTGCGGTTGGAGAGGTCGGCGATCACGGCCTGCGGGAATCCGGCAGGCGTGTTGATGCCGGTCCCGACCGCGGTGCCGCCGAGCGCCAGCTCGCGCACCCTCGGGAGCACCGACTCGAGCCGCTCGGCCGCGTAGCGGACGGTGGCTGCGTACCCTCCGAACTCCTGGCCCAGGGTGACCGGAGTCGCGTCCATCAGGTGCGTACGTCCCGACTTCACCAGGCCGGAGAACTCCTCGGCCTTCGCCTCGAGGGAGCCGGCCAGCACGTCGATCGCGGGCAGCAGCTGCTCGGTGACGGCGACGGCGGCCGCGACGTGGATCGCGGTCGGAAAGGTGTCGTTGGAGGACTGGGAGGCGTTGACGTGGTCGTTGGGATGTACGTCGCCGCCCGCCCGCGCCACCAACGACGCGATCACCTCGTTGGCGTTCATGTTGGAGGAGGTGCCGGAACCGGTCTGGAAGACGTCGATCGGGAACGCGTCGTCGTGGCGGCCCTCGGAGACCTCGCCCGCGGCGGCGATGATCGCCTCGGCCTTGTCGCCGGGCAGGACGCCGAGGTCGAAGTTGGCCTTGGCGGCGGCCGCCTTCACATGACCGATCGCACGGATCAGCGCCGGCTCGATGGGCGTGCCCGAGATGGGGAAGTTCTCCACGGCCCGCTGGGTCTGGGCGCGCCACAACGCGTCCTTCGGGACCCGGACCTCTCCCATGGAGTCGTGCTCGATGCGAAAGCTCATGTCAGCCATGTCTGATTCAACCTTTGACTAGTTGGTGCCATTCCCTCGCGAGACCCCGCCGGCAGAGAGCCGGCCCACATAGAGCCAGTACGTCTCGGAGTGCCCCTGCAGGTCGACCGGGTAGGAGAGCGCCTCGGCGTCGTCGAAGACCTGCGCCATCACCTCCAGCAGCGCTGGAGCCTTCGCCGCCGACCACACCACCACGGTGCCACCCGGGGCCGTCGCTCGCCGCGCATCCGCCAGCGCGGGCGCCTCGTACAGGGCTCCGTTGGCATCGTGGACCAGGTAGCCGGGGCCGTTGTCGACGTCCAGCAGCACGACGTCGTACGCCTCGGCCCGGCTCTCCCGTAGGACCACGGCCACGTCGGCGACCTCGATGTGGACGCGCTCGTCCTTCAGCAGGTCGGGGCCGTGGGGGATCCGACCGGTCCGCATCCACTCGACCAGGCGCGGCTCGATCTCGACGACCGTCACCGCCTCGACCCGTGGGTCGGTCAGCACGGCCTCGAGGGTGAACCCGAGCCCGAGGCCACCGATGAGCACGTGCTTCGGCGCCGGGTGCAGCTCGAGGGCGTGCGTGGCCAGCGCCTTCTCGGTCGAGGTCTCCCGGGTGTCCATCACGAAGATCCCGTTGGCCCGCAGCTCCAGGTGGCCGTCCGCTCGATGCCGTAGGGCCAGGCCACCGTCGACGATCACCGATTCACTCCCGCTCACGGTTCCATTGTGTCCGATATGGGTACCGGACAGGTCATGAGCGATGACAACACCCAGTTCCCAGCCCAGCAGCAGGAGCCTCCCGGGCTCACCGGAGAGATGGACCCGCTGCCCGACCACGGCGAGTCCAGCTACCAGGGCCACGGCCGCCTCGATGGCAAGGTCGCGCTCATCACCGGTGCCGACTCCGGCATCGGCCGCGCGGTCGCCATCGCGTACGCCCGTGAGGGGGCCGACGTGGCCTTCACCTACCTCCCGGAGGAGGAGCCGGACGCGCAGGCGACCTCGAACCTGGTCGAGGAGGCCGGACGTACTCCGCTGGCCATCCCGATCGACCTGCGCGAGCGCGAGGCGTGCGACGAGGTCGTCGAACGCACCGTGCAGGAGCTCGGCGGCCTCGACATCCTGGTCAACAACGCTGGCTACCAGTTCGCCCGCGACAAGGGTCTGACGGACATGGACGACGAGCGGATCGACCGGACGTTCAAGACGAACCTGTACGCCCTCCTCTGGCTGACCCGGGCAGCCGTCCCGCACCTGCAGAAGAGCAACGGCTGCGTCATCAACAACGCCTCCATCCAGGCGTACGAACCCTCGACCAGCCTGCTCGACTACGCCGCGACGAAGGCGGCCATCAACAACTTCACCGTCAACCTCGCCGCCGAGCTCGGACCCGATGGGGTCCGCGTCAACGCGGTGGCGCCGGGGCCGATCTGGACCCCGCTGCAGCCGGCGACGCAGGCGCCGGAGAAGGTGCAGAAGTTCGGGGCCAACACACCGCTGGGGCGAGCCGGTCAGCCGGCCGAGGTCGCGCCGGCGTTCGTGTTCCTGGCCTCTCCGGCCGAGGCGTCCTACGTCTCCGGCACCGTCCTCGGGGTGACTGGGGGACGGCCGGTGTTCTGATGGCCACGAGCAGCTTTCACCACGACGCGATCGAGGGTGGTGGTCCGGACGAGGGCCCGGCGGAGCGGATCACCCGTAACTGGAACGAGCTCCTCCAGGAGCTTCGGGTGCTGCAGACGGGTGTGCAGATTCTGACCGGGTTCCTGCTGACGGTCCCGTTCTCGCCACGCTTCCCGGACCTGGCCGACCATCAGCAGACGATCTACCTCGTGGTGCTGGTCGGCTCGGTCATCACCACGTCCCTGATCATCGCGCCGGTCTCCTTCCACCGGATCCTGTTCCGGCGCCGCCAGCGGCCGTGGCTGGTCACGGCCTCACACGCCTGTGCGCGGGCCGGACTGGCGGGTATCGCGATCACCTCGGCGCTGGTCGTGCTGCTCGTCTTCGACGTCGTCCTCTCCTTCGGAGCCGGGGTCGTCGCCGCCCTCGGCGTGCTGGTCCTGTTCGTCTCGCTGTGGGTGGGACTGCCACTGATGAACGGGCGAAATAACTCGCACTGATCCCATGTGATGTCCACCACACCGGGAGTACCCTGGTGAGGAACCGAGTCTGGTGGGCTTATGTGGTCGTACTTCTGGATCATCGTCGCGGTACTGCTCGGAGTTGCCGAGGCGTTCACGATGACGCTGGCGTTCGCTTTCGTCGCCGGCGGGGCGCTGCTTGCCGCGGGCAGTGCCGCCCTCGGCGCGCCCGTGCTCCTGCAGATGCTGATCTTCGCGCTCGCCGGTGGTGGCAGCGTGCTGCTGGTGCGGCCGATCGCACGCCGTCACATGTCCCTGCCGCCGCCGGTGCGTGATGGCACCGACGCGCTGGTCGGCCGTCAGGCGGTCGTCGTCGCGGAGGTGAGCTACGCGCACGGGCTGGTCCGGCTCGCGGGCGAGGAATGGACCGCCCGCCCCTATGACGAGGACCTGGTCATCCCTGTCGGATGCCGGGTCGACGTGCTCGAGATCGAAGGCGCGACGGCGCTCGTGCATCCGCGGGACCCGCTGTCGCTGTCGCCCTAGGAGGAGACGTACGACATGGAACTTCTGCTGATCGTTCTGGTTCTGGTCGGGCTGGTGGTCGGGGCCGTCGCCTCGACGGTGCGGATCGTGCCGCAGGCCAGGCGCTACAACATCGAGCGCTTCGGGCGCTACCGGATCACCCTGCAGCCGGGGCTCAACTTCGTGATCCCGCTGGTGGACCGGGTCAACACCAAGCTGGACGTACGCGAGACGGTCTACTCCTCCAACCCGCGGCCGGTGATCACCGAGGACAACCTGGTGGTCAACATCGACACGGTGCTCTACTACCAGATCACCGACCCGCGGTCGGCCGCGTACGAGGTCGCCAACTACCTGCAGGCGATCGACCAGCTCACCGTCACGACCCTGCGAAACCTGATCGGCTCGATGGACCTGGAGAGCACCCTGACCTCGCGCGAGACGATCAACGCGCGGCTGCGTGAGGTGCTCGACGACGCCACCGGGAAGTGGGGGATCCGGGTCAACCGGGTCGAGATCAAGGCGATCGACCCGCCGGCCTCGATCAAGGAGGCGATGGAGAAGCAGATGCGCGCCGAGCGTGACAAGCGCGCCGCCATCCTGCACGCGGAGGGCAAGCGGGCCTCGCTGATCCTCGAGGCCGAGGGCACCCGGCAGAAGTCCATCCTGGAGGCGGAGGGCAACCAGCAGGCCCGGATCCTCGAGGCCGAGGGTGAGGCCACGGCGCTCGAGCGGGTCTTCCAGGCAGTCCACGCCAACGACGCCGACCCCAAGGTCCTCGCCTACAAGTACCTCGAGATGCTGCCCTCGCTCGCTTCGCACGGAAACTCGTTCTGGGTCATCCCCGGCGAGCTCACCGAAGCGATGCGCACAGTCACCGGCGCCTTCGCCGACAACGCCTCCTCTATGCAGTCGGCGAAGGGGTCGGACAACGGCCACGACTCGGGACGTACGCCGCCGGTTCCGTCGCCTCGCGAGGCGATCGAGCAGGCGGAGCACGAGGCGGCCAAGGCGGTCGAGGCGGCCCACGAGGAATCCGCCCGGGCGGATCGCATCATCGGGTGAGATCAGTGAGCGGCCGGGCCTCGATGCGGCGGCCATAGCGGCTGCCGTACTGCCGCGCGACACGCTGGATGTCGGCGTGTCGTGGCCCTCCCGGCACGGGTTGTGGCCGCCTTCGTACGCATCAGGCCGCCGCAGCTCGCTGGGACAGCGCCATCTCGATGCACCTCAACACATACTCGGGCTGGAACATGACCTGGTCGTAGGTGAACCGCAGCACGATCCAACCGTCGGCGGTGAGCATGGTCCTGGTGCGTCAGTGAACCGTGACGCAGTGCCGAGTCCGCGACGGTCAGCGCGCTCGCGAACGGAAGGTCGCGAGCGCACAGCATGATGGTGAGCAGCGGCCCGGTGGACCAGCCCTCCACGTCCTCGCGCCGGGCATCATACGTCCAGAATCTTGCCGTGCTCGTCGGCGGCTCCTGCCCGCTCGGCAGGAGGAGATGGGGGACGTTCGGAGACGTGCGGACCTCCCAGCCGTGATGGAGTGCGGCGCTGAGATGGGTGAGATGGAGATTGTGCTTGACCGCGAGTCGACGGCCGAGGTCGGTCACGGGGAGGGCGTAGCGGTCGCGGTCTACGTGGATGATCGCCTTGTTCGACACCGCGGTGCGAACGCGACGTCGACTGGAGAGGCCGATGATGTCGGCAGCTCGGGCGATCCCACCCAGCTGTTCGAGAGCCTCGACTGCATCCATGTCGGCCAGTATGAGAGCGACACCACCGACAGTCCTGTTGAGGAAGGCCCGAGGCGGTCCTTCTACCACGACTTGCTCGCTGCGGACTGACGGCACCTGGGGCATGATGCGTTGGCATGGACGATCTGGCCGCAAGCTCCGACACCTCTCGGGTCTATGTCGACATGGTCGGTGACCTCTTCCACGCGGGCCACGTCGAACTGCTACGTGCAGCCCGCGCTCACGGCGACTACCTCATCGTCGGAGTCCTGGCGGACGAGACTGCGGCGGCTTACAAGCGCACGCCGATCATGACCTTGGAAGAGCGAGTCGCGGTGATCGAGGCATGCAAGTACGTCGATGAGGTCATCACCGACGCACCCTTTCAGATCGATGATGCTTTCCTGCTCGAGCACGACATCGCGACCGTCGTTCATGGCGACGACCTCTCACCCGCTGGCGCGGAAGCCGTCTATGGTGCAGCGCTCGCCGCTGGCAAACTCGAGTGCGTCCCGCGTACGAGGGGGATCTCGACCACTGATCTCATCCAGCGAGTGCTCGACGCGAAGGCGGCTGGTGCCCTGGGGTGACGGGCACGCCGAACTGGTCGGGCTATCGCAGCCTCAGCATCGGTGACCGAAAACCTGATGCGGCGAGCGGTCACGGGCTGACAGCATCGGGCCATGTCGCTGCTCACTCCGACGCTCGCCACGGCACGGCTGCGGCTGCGTCCGTTCACCGACACTGACGCGGATGACCTCTTCGCGTTGCAGAGCGACGCCCGTGTGCTGCGCTACTGGGACTCACCGCCGTGGACCGATCGGGCTCGCGCCGGGCAGTTCATCGCCAGGTCTCAGGAGATGGCGGAGGAGGGGGCTGGCGTCCGGGTGGCCATCGAGCGGGACTCCGTATTCCTCGGCTGGTGCACCTTCAACTCGTGGAACCCGGACTTCCGCAGCGCGTCGCTCGGCTACTGCCTCGGCGCGGCGGCCTGGGGTCAGGGCTATGCGACCGAGGCGACTGGTGCCGTCCTGACCTGGGCCTTCGACACTCTCGACCTCAACCGGGTCCAGGCGGAGGCCGACACCCGCAACGCCGCCTCTGCCCGGGTGCTGGAGAAGCTCGGCTTCACGCTGGAGGGGACGCTGCGCGAGGACTGCGTGGTGAACGGCGATGTCTCGGACTCGTGGGTCTTCGGGCTGCTCCGGCGGGAGTGGTTCTCCCGGTAACGGGGTACCGCACCGGACATGAGCCAACAACCGCTACCAGCAGAGGGGCCCGACGACCCCGAATACACCGACGAGTCCGGGCAGGTCTCCGAGACCCAGCGCCTCGACGAGGACGAGGGCGGCACGCCGATCGCGCCCGCGGACTCGACGGCGGGCTATCCCGACTCCGAGTCCGGCCGCCCGGACACGCAGGGGTCCGGACCGAGCGAGGCGCCGCCCGAGAACCGGCGCGACAACGACGTCTAGCGTTCCCGGGCTGGTGCACCATGAACTCATGGGCCCCTGCTCCGACGTGAGCGGCGGCCACAGAGCCTGCGGGAAACCCCTGCGACACACCGCATGTCGGTGTGTCGCAGGGACCGTCAAGCGCGTTCGTGGCCTCCAGCCGGATCAGCCGAAGAGGTCACCCAACCAGGACTCACGGTGGTGGCTGTGGCGCTTGTCGTGGCGCCGGTCGTCGTCGTAGTCGCGCCGCTCGTACTCTTTCTTCTCGTAGTCCCGCTTCTCATAGCGTCGCTCGTCGCGCTGCTCCTGGCGGGGCTGCTGGTAGCCGCCGGACTGCGGGGCGCCGACGGACCGTTCGACGATCTTGTCGATCTCGCCTCGGTCCAGCCACACGCCACGGCACTGCGGGCAGTAGTCGATCTCGATGCCTTGGCGCTCGCTCATCACCAGGGTGGCACCGTCGATGGGGCACTGCATGGGGGTCTCCTCGTCGTCGGGGATCGGCGCCCATCAACCTAGCCGGTCGCCCCGCATCGCCGAGGCTCAGCGTCGGCGGACGTCCGGTCTTCGGCTGCTCCGGAAGGAATGGGATCAGTCGCCGAGACGCTTGAACGGCTCGATGGCGAAGACGACGTCGACGGCGACGTCGAAGTAGGCGGCGATCCGCAGAGCAAGATGCAACGAGGGGCTGTATTCGCCCCGCTCCAGGTAGCCCACGGTCTGGTAGTGGACGCCGAGGGCGTCGGCGAGCTCCCGACGGGAGATGCCACGCTCGGCGCGTAGCATCGCGATCCGGTTGTAGACGGTGTCCGATTCGTTGGCCACAGGTCAGTAGCCCCTGGTCATGACCTTGTCGCGCGCGGCAGCGATCGCGGAGCCGGTCTGGCGGCGAGCCATCCGGCGGAGCACGATCGGTGCCAGCACGAGGCCGACCACGGCCCAGACGCCGAGGACGCCGAACATCTCGACCGTGCGCCAGGAGTCTCCGATCTCCGCGGCCTCCGCCCCCGCAGGCATCATCGCGGACCGCGTGCCGAGCCCGAGCCAGTAGAAGGGGAAGATCTGCCCGACCCACTGCAGCCAGGTGGGCATCGCGGTGATCGGGTAGAAGATGCCGGAGATGGCGATCAACAGCATCGAGGCCAGCATGATCAGCATCGACTGGGCGCTCGACTTGAAGATCGAGCCGAGCGCCGACCCGATCGGAACGGTCGCGACCATGCCGACGACGAAGATGACTGGGAGCAGCAGCGCCGTGCGGCCGTCGATCCGGAGGTCGCCGATCACCGTCAGCGCGGGAATCGCGAGCAGCACCAGGCTGGCCAGCGTGGTCAGTCCGAAGAACCAGATCTTGCCGATCAGGTAGCCGAGCATCCCGTCGGGCGTCGCTTTGGCCCGCAGCAGCGTGCCGTCCTCACGGTCGGTGGCGATCTGCATCGCCGGGCCCGCGAGGCCGCCGAAGGCGATCGACATCCCGATCAGGCTCGGCAGCACCATCGCACCCAGTGCGAGGTCGGTGCCGGGCACGGTGTTGCCGCGCATGAACAGCAGCGTCACCGTGAAGCTGACCGGGAACAGGAGCATCCAGAAGATGTCGCCGACGTCGGTCAGCGAATACTTGGTCTCCAGCCACCCGCGGTGCAGCCCGGCGCGTACGGCGACGCCGCGCGTACCTTTCGTGCCGGTGGTGATCATGACAGCGCCTCCAGTTTCTCGTGCTCCTCGGCCTGGCCGCTCTCGACCCGCTGGACGAGCGCCAGGTAGGTGTCCTCGAGGTTGGCCCGTTTCACCTCGAGCTCAGTCACGTCGGGGTCGGTCGCGAGCAGGCGGCGTACGAACTCGGTCGGGTCGCGGTCCTCGACCGCGTGCACGTGCCGCTCGCCTCCGGCGGTCCAGCGGACCTCCGCCTTGGTCGCGAGGTCGAGGGCCAGCTTGTCGGGACTGCCGTCGGCGATAATCGTGCCGCGGTCGAGCACGAGGATCCGGTCGGCGAGCTTCTCCGCCTCGGCCAGGTCGTGGGTGGTCAGCAGCACGGTCGTGTTCTCGAAGTCGGAGAGCCGGTGCACGAGTTCGTGGAACTCTCGTCGCGCGTGCGGGTCGAAGCCGGCCGTCGGCTCGTCGAGGAACACCAGCTCAGGACGGCCGACGATGCCGATCGCGACGTCGACCCGGCGGCGCTGGCCGCCGGAGAGCCGCATCACCCTCTGGTCTGCGTGGGCGGTGAGGCCGACGACGGCGAGGAGCTCGTCGACGTCCCACGGGCGAGGGACCTCAGCGGTGGCGTACGGCGCGTAGAACCGCGCGTGGTAGTCGAGCAGGTCGCGCACCCGCCAGCGGCTGTGGTCCCGCCATGACTGGAGCACCACGCCGACCCGCGCACGCCACCGCTCGTCGCCCCGTGCCGGGTCGGAGCCCAGCACCGAGACGTCGCCTGAGGTCGGCATCCGGAATCCTTCGAGGACCTCGATGGTCGTGGTCTTGCCGGCGCCGTTGGGGCCGAGCAGGGCGACGACCTCGCCGCGACGGGCAGAGAAGGTCACGCCCTTGAGCACCTCGTTGCTGCCGTAGCGCACCCGCAGGTCGCGTACGTCGAGCGCTAGGTCGGTGAGCGCTGTTGTGCTCTCGCTATCGGACATAGCAGGAATGCTACGACCGATAGACGAAGTGCGACAGCGAATTGGGTGTGGCCCCCGCTCAGCGCTCCTTGGAGCGCACCCGGATCCCGGTCAGGGGGACGGTGGTCGTTCCGCTCGGGTCGGTGAAGAAGTCGTTGCCCTCGCCGTCGACGACGATGAAGGCCGGGAAGTTCTCGACCTCGATCTTCCAGACCGCCTCCATGCCGAGCTCGGGGTATTCGAGCACCTCGACCGACTTGATGCAGTCCTGCGCCAGCCGGGCGGCGGGGCCACCGATGGAGCCGAGGTAGAAGCCGCCGTAGGTCCCGCAGGCCTCGGCCACGACCTTGGAGCGGTTGCCCTTGGCGAGCATGACCATCGAGCCGCCCGCGGCCTGGAACTGCTCGACGTAGGAGTCCATCCGGCCGGCGGTGGTCGGGCCGAAGGAGCCTGAGGCCATCCCCTCGGGCGTCTTGGCGGGACCGGCGTAGTAGACCGGGTGGTTCTTCAGGTAGTCCGGCATCTCCTCGCCGGCGTCGAGGCGCTCCTTGATCTTGGCGTGCGCGATGTCGCGGGCCACGACCATCGGGCCAGACAGGGAGAGACGGGTCTTGACCGGGTGCTGCGACAGCGTCGCCAGGATCTCCGACATCGGCTGGTTCAGGTCGATGTCCACGACCTCGCCGGCCGCGATCTCCTCGGCCATGCCGGCGTCGGGCATGTACTGCGCCGGGTCGGTCTCGAGCTGCTCGAGGAAGACGCCGTCGCGGGTGATCTTGCCCAGCGCCTGGCGGTCGGCGGAGCAGGAGACCGCGATCGCCACCGGGCAGGAGGCGCCGTGGCGGGGCAGCCGGACGACGCGTACGTCATGGCAGAAGTACTTGCCGCCGAACTGGGCCCCGATCCCGAAGGACTGGGTCAGCTCGAAGACCTTCTCCTCGAGGTCGGTGTCGCGGAAGCCGTGGGCGCTCATCGAGCCCTCGGTCGGGAGGTTGTCGAGGTAGTGGGCCGAGGCGTACTTGGCCGTCTTCAGCGCGAACTCGGCGGAGGTCCCGCCGATGACGACGGCGAGGTGGTACGGCGGGCAGGCGGCCGTGCCGAGCGAGCGGATCTTCTCGTCGAGGAAGGTCAGGATCCGGTCGGGGTTGAGGATCGCCTTGGTCTCCTGGAACAGGAACGACTTGTTGGCCGAGCCGCCGCCCTTCGCCATGAAGAGGAACTTGTACTCCGGACCGTTCTCGCCCTCCGTGGTCGAGTAGATCTCGACCTGCGCGGGGAGGTTGGAACCGGTGTTCTTCTCCTCGTACGTGGTCAGCGGCGCCAGCTGGGAGTAGCGCAGGTTGAGCTTGGTGTAGGCGTCGAAGACACCGCGGCTGACGGTCTCGGCATCGTCGGCGCCGGTCAGCACACCCTCGGACTTCTTGCCCATCACGATCGCGGTGCCGGTGTCCTGGCACATCGGCAGGATCCCGCCGGCGGAGATGTTGACGTTCTTGAGCAGGTCGAGCGCGACGAAGCGGTCGTTGCCGGAGGCCTCGGGGTCGTCGATGATCTTGCGCAGCTGCTGGAGGTGGGCCGGGCGGAGGTACTGGTTGATGTCCTTCATCGCCTCGGCGGTCAACCGGCGGATCGCCTCGGGGTCGACCTTGAGGAACTTGCGCCCGTCGACCTCGATCTCTTCCACCCCCTCGCTCGTGATCAAGCGGTAAGGAGTGTCGTCCTTGCCGGTCGGGAGGAGGTCGGAGTATCGGAACTCAACGTCAGCCACGGAAGAGAATCGTACGCCGCCCCCGGCCTCGGTCCCGGCCTCGGTCCCGGCGTCGGCTCCGGGGCCGACATCGAGGGCAGAGGATGTTGGCGCCAGCCTGCTCGAGAGCGGCGTGGAGTCGTGGCTGTTACGCGCGGGGCGGGGAGCCGGCCGTCAGGCGGCGGGCCCGGCTCGCAGGGCCGCCGATGCCGCGACCAGCGTCGCCACCACGGAGGTACTGAAGGCGGGATCCATCACCGCCGCGGCGCACGGGCCGCGGGACGGGCCCGACGGCGGCACCAGGCCGGAGACGAGCGCGCGGTAGGTCTGGACCCCGCCCTGCCGTGGGTCCGGGGACAGGCGGTGCACGCAGTCGTCAGCGTCGACCAGCTCGAGGACGTCCTGCTTCGTGGAGGCCGAGACCGACACCAGCGAATGCGCGCTCGCCCCTCGCGCATGGGTGGTCTCGAGCACGATGCCCTCGTCGGTACGGCGGGCCGAGACGGTCGTCACGTCACCGAGCGCGACCTGCAGGGCGGCGAGCACGTGGGGTCCGAGATCCCACAGGGCGCCGTCGGTCTCGCGCCGCCACGCAGATCGGCCGAAGGGGTCGTCGCCGACCGTGGCCGTGTTCGTGAGCACCGCTCTCGCCGATGACCACGTGCGTTCGGCCGCGGCGCCCAACCACGGGGCGACGGTGCTGTCGAGCAGCCGGGAGTAGTGGACGAGCACCGGCTCGGGATGTCCGTGCAGCCGCTCGGCCTGCTCGACCCGACGGGCCACCGGCTTCTCGAGCAGCAGCGCCTTGCCGGCGTCCAACGCCGCCGGCGTCAGCCCGGCCTGGACGTCGGGCGGCACGCAGAACGCGACGACGTCGACCCGGTCCAGCAGGTCGAGGTAGGTGCTCGCCGGCTCGAAGCCGTGTCGGCGGGCCAGGTCGGCGAGGTCGGCGTCGTTGCGCGACCAGCCGTGGGTCAGCCGCACCTCGGGTGCGGCGGCGAGCGCCGGCGCCACGGTCAGCCGGGCCCAGGGCCCGGAGCCCACCAGCCCCACGCGCAGGACGCGCTCAGGCATCGGTGAGCACCGCCACGAGCCGGGTGTGCCTGGACATGTGATCCTCGAACTCGCTCGGGTGCTCTCCTGACTTCGGCAACCTACCCGAGCGGGTCAGCCGGCGAGGCCCATCGCGAACACATGCAGGGCGCTGTTGGCGGGCAGGACCACGAAGTCGACGGTCTTGCCGGCGGTCAGCGGCACCGAGTTGGCGAAGACCCGGTACTGGTAGGCCGCGTCGCCGTACCCGTCGGGTCGGTTGCGACCGACGCTCGAGGCGACCAACGTCGCGCCGTGCGCGTCGGCCTCCTGGAACGACCAGTTGGGCAGACCGGTCTCATCCGTCGACGACGTGCCGTCGGTGTAGAAGACGGTGACCGTGCCCGTGGCACCGAAGCTGCTGCCCGAGCCGAGCAGGACCAGCGCGTCGCCGCTGCCGCTCACCTTCACGGCTTGGCCGCCGCTGGCGACGTTGTCGGCCGTGCCGGGCGCGACGTCGGGCATCGTCAGGGTGGCGCCCAGCGCCTCGACCTCGGCCCCCCGGCCCAGGCCCACGTCGGCCAGCTTCTGGGCCGAGAAGCTGTTGCCGGCACCGTCGAAGTTCCCGGCGGTGGTGGCGCTCTCGTCGGTGACCCCGGTGTTGTTGAAGGCCGCCGCCAGATTGGCCATCGGCTCGCCGGAGCGCTCCACCCGCGTGCCGACCGCGGCACCCGCGCCGTCACCGCCGCGGTAGGCGGCCGTGGCGGTGAAGGTGCGCAGATGGAAGCCCGGACGCCGCTCGGGCACCCGCACCGAGAAGGTGACGGTGGCGCTGGCGCCCGGCTTCACGGCTCCCGAGACCGACCGCGAAGCCGGGGCGACCTGCCAGCCCACCGGTCCCCGGAGCGAGACCGTGAGCTTGCGCAGCGCCGCCGTCGATTGGTTGCGGACGGTGACCGGCACCTCGACGATGGCCGGCCCGTCGAGGTCGACCGCTCCGATGGTGACGCCGACCGTGTCCGTGGTCGCCGCAGCCGCTGCCGGTGCCGCTGTGGTGGCGGCGGGGGCCACCAGAAGACCGCCGAGGGCGATCGTGAGCGCGAGAGCCGCGCGGGCGATGAACGACGGAGCGAGCATGGTAGTTGCCTTTCGGAAGGTGAGGTCAGTAGGGATCAGGGGACGGGGGGCATCTCGGTCTGGCGCGAGTCGAGGCCGACCCTCGGCTTGCGCCAATTGCCCCGGGTGAAGTCGGGGATCTCCACCGGCTTGCCGTTCTTGGCCAGCGACTCGACGCTCAGCGGGACCGGTGAGCACCACATGGCCGAGTCGTAGACGTCGATGTCGGGGACCAGCCCGGCGCGCATCGTCTGGATGAGGCGCCACTGCAGGATGTAGTCCATGCCGCCGTGACCGCTGCCGGAGGCTTCGTCCTCGAGCTCCTTCCAGAGCCAGTGGTCGAACTCTTGGCGCAGCTCCTTGAAGCCGCGCCAGGTGTCGCCGCTGTGCAGCGGCTCGGCGTAGACGCGGGCGCCGGTCGAGTCGCCGCCGACGTAGTCCTCGAACAGGCCGCGGCTGCCCTCGATGCTGTTGATGCGGCTGTAGGGCCGGGGCTGGCTCACGTTGTGCTCGGCGCTGATGGTGCGACCCCCGGAAGTGGTGATCTCGCAGCTGATGCGGTCGCCGTTGATGTACTCCTCCTTCCACGACCGGTGGTCGCGGGGGACGAAGCGCTCGCGGTAGTCGGCCAGGCCCCGCGGCGCGGTCGCGGTGGCGGCCAGCGTGACGGCTCGGTCGCCGCGGTTGACGTCCATCGCGGCAGCGATCGGCGCCAGGCCGTGCATCGGGTAGAAGCTGGCGGTGCTGCGGGTGTGCCACAGGCGCCGCCAGTCGTCGGTGTAGTAGCCGTCGTTGAACAGCAGGGCTCGCAGATCGTGCAGGTAGCCGCCGGCGCCGTGGGTGATGTCGCCGAAGACCCCCTCGTGCGCCATCTTGAGCATCGCCAGCTCGTTGCGGCCGTAGCTGCAGTTCTCGGCGAGCAGCAGGTGCTTCCGGGTCATCTCGGAGGTGTTGACGAGGTCCCACAGCTCGTTGAGCTGCGTGGCGATGGGCAGCTCGACGGCGACGTGCGCGCCGGCCAGCATCGAGGTCCGCGCCTGGTCGTAGTGGAACTCCCAGGGGGTGGCGATGTAGATGAGGTCGAGCTCCTCGCGGTCGAGCATCTGCTTGAAGGAGCCACGCTTGCCGCCGTACTCCTTGGGGCGGGTCTTGCCGCGCGCGACGAGGTCGTCGGCCACCCGCGTGGCGCGGTCGGCGCGGATGTCGCACACCGCGACCACCTGCGCGCCAGGGATGTCGGCCCAGCCACGGGCCATGCCGAAGCCGCGGTTGCCGAGGCCGATCAGCCCGATGCGGACGATCTCGTGCGCCTCGAAGGCCTGGTTGACCATGGTGCGCTGGCCGGCGGCCCGCGCCGGGGTGGCGCCGGCGGTGAGGGCGCCGATGCCCAGGGCGGCCCCGCCCACTGCGGCGGCGGAGCCCAGGACGCTGCGCCGGGAGAACCCGGTAGCGAGCTTGGTGTCGGGCGTGGTGATGGACGTCGTCTGCATGTCTTCGCTCCGAAGTCGAGGTCGGGCCGACACGGCCTGAGTGATCGTTTATGATCGAATCAACGCTTGTATCGGCAGAATCAATCGCTCAGGGAAGACTGTAGGGCACGTCACATCGCGGCGCCAGACCTTCGCGCGCCGCGATCGTCGATCGACACGATCGGCTCGTCGCGGGGGTCAGGGGCGACGAGGCGACGGCGCCGCGGATCTCGACCTACCAGAGGTATCCCGCTGGATGGGCCTAGGGCTGGGGGGTTCTCGGTGGTGCGCGCTATGGTCGGAGACGTCCACACGGGAGTCCGCGGCAGCGGGCTGAGAGGGAGCTGGAGCCGCTCCGACCGTTACACCTGATCCGGATCATGCCGGCGAAGGAAGTGATTGGTTGTGCCTCTTCCACGTATTTTCTGCCTGGTCTCCTCGAGCGAAGATCTCGCGCTGCTGCCTGCCTTCGCGGAGCTCGGCGTCGCCGGCTTCCAGGTGCGCGACAAGGCCGCGACCACCCGGGAGCTGCTCGCCCTGACGGCGACCGTGATCGAGCGGGTGGGTGCGTACGAGGCCTGTGTGGTCGTCGACGACAGGCTCGACGTGGCGCTCGCGTCCGGTGCGCATGGCGTCCACCTCGGTGCCTCCGACCTTCCGCTGGCCGAGGCCCGGCGGATCGCCGACGCGGTCGCGCCGGGGCTGGTCATCGGCGCGACCTGCCGGGACCGTGCCGCGGTCGAGGCGGCTGCCGCGGCGGGCGCGGACTACGCCGGCTTCGGGCCGATCTTCGCCACCACCTCCAAGGCCGGGCTTCCCGACCCGCTGGGGGTATCCGCGGTCTCAGACGCTGCCGGTGTCCTCCCGCTGATCGCGATCGGCGGGATCTCGACCGAGTCCGCCGGCGCCGTACGCGCCGCCGGCGCCCACGGGGTCGCCGTGATCGGCGGGCTCTGGCGACAACCCGACCCACTTCAGGCCGCGAAGGAGCTCGTGGAAGCCGTCGGCTGATGCGCGTGCGGATCCTCGGTGCCGGGATCGTCGGGCTCTCCGTGGCCGACGAGCTGATCCGTCGTGGGCACGAGGTCACGGTGGTCGATCCAGCGCCGGGCTCGGGTGCGTCGTACGCCGCGGCCGGCATGCTCAGCCCGGCCGGTGAGGCCTGGTACGGCGAGGAGGATCTGACCCGGCTCTGCCTGTCCTCCCTCGCGCTCTGGCCCGACGTCGCCGCCCGGCTCGGGGTGCCCGTGCACACCCGCGGGACCCTGCTGGTCGGTGTCGACGCCGGGGACGTCCAGCAGGTCGAGCGGCAGCTCTCGGTGCTCGATCTCGCCGGGGTCTCCTACGAGAGGCTCGTACGCCGCGAGCTGCTCGCCCGCGAACCCGGGCTCGGCCGGGTCGCCGGTGGGGCCTTCCTCGCCGAGGATCATTCGGTCGATCCGCGTGCGGTCGTCGCGGCCCTGCTCGATCGGGTCGGGGACCGTGTTGGTCTCGACACGGATTCGTTCGTTCCTCACGAATCCGGCTCGACCGACGGAACCGCTGGTCGAGCCGCAGGTTCTCCGCTGGTCGGGCCCGGCGAGCGCCAGCGAGCCGGTGTCGAGACCAACACGGTCACCGTCATCGCGACCGGTGCGCAGCTGCCCGATCCGTACTCCTCCCTCATCCGCCCTGTGCGCGGAGACGTGGTGCGCGTGCGGACGCAGGAGCCGGTGGAGCGGACGGTGCGAGCCTGGGCGCACGGCGAGCAGATCTACGTGGTGCCGCGGATCGACAGCGACGAGGTGGTCATCGGGGCCAGCACCGAGGAGCGCGACGGTCCGCTGCTGCCGACCGTCGAAGGGGTGTGGCGGCTGCTCGACTCCGCCCGCCGAGTGGTGCCGGCGCTCGACCGCGCCAGCGTGGTGGAGGTGACCTCGCGCGACCGCCCGGGGACCGCCGACAACCTTCCTCTCGTCGGCCCGACCCACGAGCCGGGCGTCGTGCTCGCCGCGGGTGCCTACCGCAACGGGGTCCTGCTCGCGCCGCTCATCGCGCAGCTGGTGGCCGACCACATCGAGACAGGGTCAGTGGAACCCGCGGTCGATCCGCGCCGGTTCCGGATGAAGGAGGACGGATGAAGATCACCGTGAACAGCGAGCCGACGGAGGTCAGCGGCACCGTTGCCGACCTGCTCGAGGCACGTACCGGCGACCGGCGGCCGAGCGGCATCGCCGTCGCCGTGGACGAGGAGATCGTGCCGCGCGACGACTGGGCGCGCTGGCAGCTCCAGGACGGTCACGTCGTCGAGATCGTGACGGCGGTGCAGGGCGGATGAGCAACATCTTGAAGATCGCCGGGCGCGAGCTGTCCTCTCGCCTCTTCCTCGGCACCGGTGGCCTGCACAACCTGGCTCTGCTCCCCGACGTGATCGACGCGGCCGAGCCCGGTCTGGTGACGGTCTCGATGCGGCGTACGTCCTCCACGTCCTCCGGCGGGCTGCTCGAGACGTTGCGCGCGGCGAAGGTGCCGATCATGCCCAACACGGCCGGCTGCCTCTCGGCACGCGAGGCGGTACTGACCGCCGAGCTCGCCCGCGAGGCGCTGGAGACGGACTGGGTCAAGCTGGAGGTGATCGGCGACGAGACCTCGCTGATGCCCGACGCCGTCGAGCTCGTCGAGGCCGCCGAGCAGCTGGTGCGCAAGGGCTTCACGGTCCTTCCGTACGCCACCGACGACCCCGTCCTCGCCCGTCGGCTCGAGGACGCCGGCTGCGCGGCGGTGATGCCACTCGGCTCGCCGATCGGGTCGGGGCTGGGGCTGCTGAACCCGTACGCGATCGAAGCCGTCGTCGCTGCCGTGTCCGTGCCGGTCGTGCTCGACGCGGGGGTCGGGACCGCCTCGGACGCGGCCCTGGCGATGGAGCTCGGCTGCTCCGCCGTACTCGCCGCCACCGCGGTGACCCGCGCCGACGACCCGGTCGGGATGGCTCGCGCTCTGCGCCTGGCCGTCGAGGCAGGGCACACCGCCCGCGCCGCCGGCCGGATCCCACGGCAGGCGGTCGCCAGGGCGTCGTCTCCGATGGAGGGCCGGATCGCATGACCGCGCTACCGCGACTGCTCGTCCTCACCGACCGCTCCCAGCTGCCGCTCGGCCGCAGCCTGTTCGCGACGATGGCAGCGTGCGCCGAGGCGGGCCTGACCCACGTCGTACTCCGTGAGCTCGACGAGCCCCTCGAGCATCGAGCGAAGCTGGCCGAGCTGCTCGCCGGACTCGGCCTGAACGTCATCGCCGCCCACACCCCTCTCCCCGCCGCAGTCGGGCTGCACCTGCCCGCCTCCGCGAGCAGTAACACGTCGTTCGTAGGACTACTCGCCCTATCGGAACGACCGGATAGACCTACGAACAGCGTGTTACACCTCGGCCGCAGCTGCCACAGCTCCACCGAGGTCGCCCGCGCGGCCGAGGAGGGGTTCGACTTCGCGATGCTGAGCCCGTACGCGCTGACCGAGTCCAAGCCCGGCTACGGGCCGCCGCTCGGTCCGGGCGCGTTCGGTGACCTCCCGCTCCCGACGTACGCCTTGGGTGGGATCACCCCGGACAACGCGGCCGAGGCGGTGGCGGCCGGGGCGCACGGGGTGGCCGTGATGGGCGCGGTGATGCGGGCGGAGGAGCCGGCAGAGGTCGTACGCGACCTGCTGGCCGCCATCGGCACGACGGCGGCGACGTCGTGAACCCACCGGTCGCGCTGACCATCGCGGGCACCGACTCCGGGGGAGCGGCGGGCACGGCGGCCGATCTGGCCACCTTCGCTGCGCTCGGGGTCCACGGAGCCTGCGTGATCACCGCCGTCACCGCCCAGGACACGACTGGGGTCAGCGACATCCACGCGGTCCCGATCTCCACCGTCGAGGCCCAGCTCCACGCCGTCTTCGACGATCTTCCCGTCGCGGCGGTCAAGACCGGCATGCTCGGCAGCGCCGGGGTGGTCGAGCTCGTCGCGCGCCTCTGCGCCGGCCGGCCGCTCGTCGTCGATCCCGTCCTGGTCGCCACCTCCGGCGCGGTGCTCGGCGGGGAGGACGTACGCCGCGCCTATCTCGACCACCTGCTCCCCGTCGCCACCGTCGTCACCCCCAACCTCGACGAGGCCCGTGCCCTGGCCGGGCACGACGGGTCGCCCGAGGAGCTGGCCAGGGAGCTGGCCGGTTTGAAGCCGGCCGTGATCGTCACCGGCGGCGACCCGGCCGCCACAGGCGAGTGCACCGACTGGCTCGCCGAGCAGGGGAGGCCGCCGATCCCGCTCACGCATCCCGCCGTCCCGACGAAGAACGACCACGGCACCGGCTGCACCTACAGCTCGGCCCTGGCCGCCCACCTCGCCCACGGAACGACGCTGCGAGAAGCGGCCGATCGGGCCGCTGCGTACGTCACCCGACAGCTCGCCAGAAGCCAGCACTGGACTCTCGGCCGCGGCCGAGGACCGATCGCCCACCTGAACACCTGAGGAGACCGCATGACCGTGCATCCCGCCCACACCCGCCTCGAGATCGGCGACCTGAAAGTCCCGGTGACCCGGGTCGCGCTCACCAACGGCGAGACCTTCGACCGCTACTGCACCGAGGGCCCCGGCTCGCGGCCGGAGCAGGGCCTTCCGCCCCGCCGCCTCGAATGGATCGAGGAGCGCGGCGACACCGAGCAGTACGAAGGACGCCCGACGGACCTCCGGGACAACGGCAAGACCGCGGTACGCCGCGGCGAAGCCACCCAGGAGTGGCAGGGCGAGCGCCGGCCGCCGCGCAGAGGCGAGAACGTCACCCAGATGCACTACGCGCGTCAGGGCATCATCACCAAGGAGATGGCCTACGTCGCGGTGCGCGAGAGCTGCGACCCCGAGCTGGTCCGCGAGGAGGTCGCGGCGGGCCGGGCGATCATCCCCAACAACGTCAACCACCCCGAGTCCGAGCCGATGATCATCGGCAAGCGCTTCCTGGTGAAGATCAACGCCAACATCGGCAACTCCGCGGTCACCAGCAGTATCGCGGAGGAGGTCGACAAGCTCACCCACGCGATCACCTGGGGCGCGGACACGGTGATGGACCTGAGCACCGGCGACGACATCCACACCACCCGCGAGTGGATCCTGCGCAACTCACCTGTCCCGATCGGCACCGTGCCGATCTACCAGGCGCTGGAGAAGGTCAACGGCGAGGCCGACAAGCTGACCTGGGAGGTGTTCCGGGACACCGTCATCGAGCAGGCCGAGCAGGGCGTCGACTACATGACGATCCATGCGGGAGTCCTGCTGAGATACGTCCCGCTCACCGCGAACCGCGTCACCGGCATCGTGTCCCGCGGCGGCTCGATCATGGCCGGCTGGTGCCTCGCGCACCACCAGGAGAGCTTCCTCTACACCCACTTCGACGAGCTCTGCGAGATCTTCAAGCAGTACGACGTCGCCTTCTCCCTCGGCGACGGACTCCGCCCGGGCAGCACTGCCGACGCCAACGACGAGGCCCAGCTCTCCGAGCTCAGGACCCTCGCCGAGCTCACGGAACGAGCGTGGCGACACGACGTACAGGTCATGGTCGAGGGCCCCGGCCACGTCCCGCTCAACCTGGTGAAGGAGAACGTCGACCTCCAGCAGGAGTGGTGCCACGGCGCGCCGTTCTACACGCTGGGCCCGCTCGCCACCGACATCGCGCCCGGCTACGACCACATCACCAGCGCCATCGGCGCGGCCACGATCGCGATGCACGGCACCGCGATGCTCTGCTACGTCACCCCCAAGGAGCACCTCGGCCTGCCGGACCGGGACGACGTGAAGACCGGCGTGATCACCTACAAGCTCGCCGCCCATGCCGCCGACATCGCCAAGGGCCACCCCGGCGCCCGTGACCACGACGACGCGCTCTCCAAGGCTCGCTTCGAGTTCCGCTGGCGCGATCAGTTCGCCCTCTCGCTGGACCCGGTCACCGCGGAGAGCTTCCACGACGAGACCCTGCCGGCGGAGAACGCCAAGACCGCCCACTTCTGCTCCATGTGCGGCCCGAAGTTCTGCTCGATGAAGATCAGCCAGGACGTACGCGACCGCTTCGGCGGCGACGACGGCGCATCCCCCGAGGAGATCGAGGCGGGCATGCTGGAGAAGTCGAAGGAGTTCGCGGCAGCGGGGAGCCGTGTCTACCTCCCGCTCGCCGACTGAGCCGACTCGACAGTGCCCTGGCCCGACCGACGGGCCAGGGCACTGTCAGCGCTACCCGTCGGCGCGCAGGCTCTCGACGACCCTGGGGAGCCCCTCCGAGCCGTACCCCGCTTCGATCTGTCTGCTGATCAGCGCCTGGACGGCGGCGATCGGGGCGGGATCGATCCCCTGCTCCTCGCTGGCGCGCACGATGTGCGAGAGGTCGGAGAAGTCCAGGCTCTGCTGGCCCGCGACGGAGTAGTCGCCGCCGTCGATGACCTTCGCGTAGCCGGCGAGCTCCTCGGTCATGGCGGCGAGGAACGGAGCCTGCCGGGCGGCGAAGTCCGACGCGCTCATCCCCATGGTGGCGGCCATCGCGGCACCGTGGAAGAAGCCCGTGAACATCTGGTACATCCCCGACAGCATCGCCAGGTCCACCAGCGACGCCCGGCCGGCATCCTCGCCGTGGAACTCGCTCGTGGCCCAGACGTCGAGAGTCGGCAGCAGAGCGTCGTACGCCGCCCGCGAGCCGCTGTAGAAGATCTGACCGGCGCGGGAACCGATCATGGCGGGTACGGCCATGATGGCGCCGTCGAGATAGTCGATGCCGTGATCGGCCGCCCAGGAGGCGAGCGTACGGGCCTCGTTGGGCGTCGTGGTCGTGACGTTGACCAGGGTGCGGCCGCGCAGCTCACCGGCGGCCAAGCCGAGGGTCTCCTCGACGGAGGAGTGATCGAGCAGGCAGGCGATGACAACGGGGCTCGCCAGCACCGCCGCGGGGACCGAGTCCGCGGCACCGGCGCCGCGGGCCACCAGGTCCTTGGCGTGCCCAGGGGTGCGGTTCCAGACGGTCACGGAACGGCCGGCGTCGAGCAACGCGGTGGCCAGCGCGCTGCCCATCGCGCCGAGGCCGAGCACGCTGATGTCGGTCGAGGGGGTCGAGTTTCTATCGGTTTCTGACACGTCATCCATGCTGGAGGACGTCGTCCATCCGCGGGAGTACCCACTATTTACTGGGGTACGCACCAATTGGTCAGTGCCCAGCCTCAGGGTTGAACCTGAGAGACGGGCGACACGTACGCCGATAGCATTCAGGACCATGGGACTCCCTGAACCGCACCCCGGCCAGCCCCGCCGAGCCGACCTGCGCGTCAGCGATGCCGACCGCCACGCGGTCGCCGACATCCTGCGCGAGGCTGCCGGCGAGGGCCGCCTGGACATCGACGAGCTCGAGGAGCGGCTCGAGGAGACCTACAAGGCCAAGACGTACGCCGACCTGGAGCCGATCACGCAGGACCTGCCGGTCGCGGGGCAGGCGCCCGTGATGCCCGCGGCGCCGGCCGCCGGCGCGGCTCCGGTCGTCTACAGCGAGGGCGAGGGGAGCGACAGCGCCAGTGCGTTCCTGAGCAACGTCGAGCGCAAGGGTGTGTGGGTGGTTCCGCAGCAGTTCTCGGTCCACGCGGTGCTGGGCGACGCCAACATCGACCTGCGCGAGGCGCACTACTCGGCTCGTGAGGTGGTCATCAACGCGACCTCCGTCCTGGGCAGCGTGAAGGTCACCGTCCCACCGAACGTGCACGTGATCGTGGAGGGCAACGGCGTCCTCGGGGAGTTCAACGAGCCGTCCGCGAAGGTGCCCGAGGCGCTCACCGCGGACTCCCCGGTGGTGCGAGTGCGGGGCCTCGCCGTGCTCGGCGATGTGACCGTCAAGCGTCGGGGTCCGCGCGGCCCGAAGCGCACGCTGAAGCAACACCTCGGCCTGGAGTGATGCCATCGGGGGGATTGTTGAGGCGTTCCTCCGAGCGCCCCACTAGCATTCGCCCCATGGGAACGACCCCCGAGCCATTTCGCGGCCAGAATCCTGATCCGAACCTCCGGATCAGCGATGCCGACCGCCACAAGGTGGCCGACATCCTGCGCGAGGCCGCGGGCGAGGGCCGCCTGGAGATCGACGAGCTCGACGACCGCCTCGAGGCGACCTTCAAGGCCAAGACGTACGCCGACCTGATCCCGATCACCGTCGACCTGCCGGCCGCGGGCACCCCCGCGCCGCCGGTCCCGGTGTCCAAGCCCGCCGCGGCGAACAGCCCCGCGGTCTTCGCCGCCAATCCGATCGAGAGCCAGCTCTACGTCGCGATCATGAGCGGCGTCGACCGGCGCGGGGTCTGGACGGTTCCGGCGACCGGCAACGTGATCGCCCTGATGGGCGGCGCCGAGCTCGACATGCGTCAGGCGCAGTTCTCCGCGCAGGAGACCGTGATCTACGCCAACGCGATCATGGGCGGGGTCAACATCACCGTCGGCCCCGATGTCCAGGTCGTGATGCAGGGAGTCGGGATCATGGGCGGCTACGTCGGTCCGCGCGGGATCGAGCCGACCGGCGGTCCGGTGCTGCGGGTGAAGGGCCTGGCGCTGATGGGTGGCGTCACCGTCATCCGCAAGCCGCTGAAGGAAGCGAAGGGCTCGCGGCATCTGAAGATGCCGCCGCCGCACGAGCTGCACTGAGCAACACCATCTCGGGGATGGTCCGCTCCGCGGACCGATTTTGTCGTGCCTGGAAATCAGGCACTAACCTCACCTGAACAAGTTATTGTGTAGTTACATAATAGACAAAGGAGTCTCGGGATGAAGCCGAAGTGGAGCGCACTGCTGGGCGCCGCACTCCTGGCCGTCGTGGCCCTGATCGCCGGACTCCTGGTCCTCGGCCCGAAGACGGTGGCTGCCGGCTCTGCCGCCGCCGACCCGTCGGCCGCGCCGGTCGAGGACGCGGCGGAGCTGGCCGCCACGACCGACGAGCGCCCCAACATGGTCCTGATCCTGATGGACGACTTCTCCCTGGAGCTGCTCCGCACCATGCCGGAGGCGACCAGGATGGCGGCCGAGGGTGCGACGTACCAGAACTCCTTCGTCATCGACTCGCTCTGCTGCCCCTCGCGCGCAGCGCTGCTGACCGGGCAGACCCCGCACCACACCAAGGTCCTCACCAATACCCAGAACGACCCCGAGCACCCGGTCGGCGGCTGGTCGGCGTTCCAGCGCTATGGCAATGTCGAGAAGCAGTTCAGCATCGGGCTCCAGGAGACCGGCTACACGACCGGGTTCGTGGGGAAGTACATCAACGCCTACGAGGCCACCATCGGCGCCGACGGCAAGCGCGTGCCGCCGCCCAAGGTGCCCGGCTGGGACTCCTGGAACGCGCTCCTCGGCGGCGCCTACGGCGGCTGGGGCTACCAGAGCACCTTCCTCGACGGCAACGGCGCGGTGCAGCTGCGCAACCACCCGCGACCGCCGCCCTCGGCCAGCACGGCTGTGAAGGACGCCGGGTACGCCACCAACGTCACCCGTGACTATGCCCTCGACTTCATCGAGGAGCACCGCGACGACGAGGAGCCCTACTTCCTCGAGATCGCCGCCTACGGGCCGCACTCGCGCCTCGGCCACCACTACCCGGGCCTGGACACCTGGTTCCCGCCCGCCTTCGCCGACCAGGCTCCCGCCGGCGATCCCGCGGGCGGCAACTGTGGCCAGCTCGAGTGCGCCGACCTGACGTTGAAGGACCTGGTCGGCTACGGCGACGACCGCTGGGACAACGCGCCCACCTACCTCGGCCGTGGGGGACGTACGTCGCAGGCTCCTGCCTGGCGCACCAACAAGGTCTCGCTGACCGACCAGACCGCGCTGAGCCAGTACCGCGACCGCGCCCGGATGGTGCAGTCGATCGACCGGATGATCACCCAGGTCCGCAAGGCGGCCGGCGATGACACCTACATCGTGCTGACCTCCGACAACGGCTTCCACCTCGGCCAGCACCAGCTCAACGGCGGCAAGGGTGCGCCGTACGACTCCGACACCCGCGTGCCCATGGTCGTGGTCGGCCCGGACGTGGTGCCCGGCAGGCGCAGCCAGTTCGTCAACAACATCGACCTCGCGCCGACCTTCCTCGACATCGCCGGTGCCCCGACCCCGTCCTACGTCTCCGGCAGCTCGTTCGCGGAGACCTTGAGCCGGCCGCGGCTGCCGGGTGGGCGGTACGCCTTCTTCGAGCACACCTACGCCAAGTCGCACCCCGGCGAGGTTGATCTCGACAAGGGCTCGGGCGGCACCATCGACATCATCCCGTCCTACATCGCGGTGCGCGGCTCGCAGGGGCTGCTGGTCCGGTTCGACCTGGACAACTCCTGGAAGGGCACCGACTACGCCTACGAGCTCTACCGCTACGACCGGCCGTGGGAGGACCGCAACGTCTTCGCGGAGGACCACGCGAAGCCGTACGCCCGTGACCTGATGCGCCGGTTGAACGCCTACGAGGGTTGCGCACCAGCTGTGTGCCGGGCTTTGACGCGCTGATAACCGATCTGGGCTATGGTGTCTCCGCCGAGGAAATGTGTCCTCGGTCACTTCACAACGGATCGTCCGGCACGTACCTGCCGGTGAAGGAGATAACGGAATCATGGCAACAGTCAGTTTTGAGAAGGCGCAGCGTTGGTACGCCGGCGCCGCCGAGCCCGCGGTCAAGGGCATCGACCTCGAGATCAAGGACGGCGAGTTCATGGTGCTCGTCGGCCCGTCCGGATGCGGTAAGACCACCACCCTGCGCATGCTCGCCGGGCTGGAGGAGGTCAACTCCGGTGCCATCAGGATCGGCGACCGCGAGGTCACCAACGTGGCGCCGAAGGACCGCGACATCGCGATGGTCTTCCAGAACTACGCGCTCTACCCGCACATGAGCGTCGCCGAGAACATGGCGTTCTCGCTGAAGATGGCCAAGGTCCCGAAGGCCGAGCGTGACAAGCTCGTCGCCGAGGCCGCCAAGACCCTGGGCCTGACCGACTACCTCGACCGCAAGCCGAAGGCGCTCTCCGGTGGTCAGCGCCAGCGCGTCGCCATGGGCCGCGCGATCGTCCGCCAGCCGCAGGTCTTCTGCATGGACGAGCCGCTCTCCAACCTCGACGCCAAGATGCGCGTGCAGACCCGCACCGACATCGCCAAGCTCCAGGCCGACCTCGGCATCACCACCGTCTACGTCACCCACGACCAGGTCGAGGCGATGACGATGGGCGACCGCGTCGCGGTGATGAGCAACGGTGAGCTGCAGCAGGTCGACACTCCGCTCAACCTCTACCGCAAGCCGGTCAACCTCTTCGTCGCCGGCTTCATCGGCTCGCCGCAGATGAACCTCATCAAGGCCACCGCCGCCGATGGCGGCGGCGCCAAGATCGGGGAGTACGTCGTCCCGGTCGGCACCACCGACATGCCCACGCAGATCACCGTCGGCGTGCGCCCGGAGAGCTTCCGGGTCATCGGCGAGGGCCAGGGCGGGCTGCCGGTCCAGGTGACCGTCGTCGAGGAGCTCGGCTCCGACTCCTACGTCTACGGCACCAGCGACGTCGAGGGTGTCCCCTCGACCCTGATCGTCCGGGTCTCCTCCAAGGACCACGTCAGCAAGGGCGACACGATCTACGTCACCACCGACCCCGAGGACGTCCACGTCTTCGACACCGAGTCGGGCCTGCGCGTCAACTGACTCAGTGGTGCTGGTTCATTCTGGCCAGCATCGCGTTGTAGGCATCGAGGGCCTCGTCGCTGTCGGGATCCACGGATCCCGGCTCGGCGGGGCCCTCAGTCGTTCCCCGGGCGCTCTCCTCGGCGAGCCGGCTGCTGCGTACGCCGTCGAGGAAGCGGCCGGTCATCTTGGCCCGGCGCTCGGGTGAGGAGACGACGGCGATGACCAGGCCGATGGCGAGCAGCATCATGCCGCCGTCGCCGCCGGCCCACATCAGGCCGCCGGCGGTCTGGATGTCCTTCACCGCGTCCAGCGCCCACTCGGGACGCGCGGCGGAGTAGACCGGGTAGAGATCACGCTCGGTCTGCAGCATCACGATCCCCACGATCGTGTCGGGCACCATCCCGACGACGAGGAGCGCGATCCTGCCCAGGTAGGGCAGGTCGGTGCGTACCTTCTCCTCGCCGATCGTGCCGGTGAGGAAGAGGAATCCGGCGACGACGTAGAGCACCTGCTCGCCGACCATCAGCGGCCTGCTCTGTGCCATCGAGTCCATGAACCCGGACAGGTGGGTGCCGATGATGACCACCGAGTAGAGCAGGGTGCCGGTGACCGGGTGGATCAGGATGGTGACCGGGAGCGAGCGCATCGCCCGCTCGGCCCGCGGGCCGGTCTCGGCGATGACGGTGAGCGGATGCCCGAGCACCAGGAGCGTGGGCACGATCATGATCAGCGTCAGGTGGAGCACCATGTGCATCCAGGCCAGCGACATCGCGTAGCCGTTGATGGCCGAGGCGACCACGACGTACATCAGACCGAGCCCGGTCAGGAACGACGCCACCCGCCAGCCCTTGACCGTGGAGGCCGGGCCGGCTGCGTTACGGAGCGTGAGATAGCCCGCGGCGAGGATGACCACGGCGAGCAACCAGCCGGGCTGGAGACTCCAGGTGGTGAAGAACTCGGACCAACCGAGCGGGGGCAGGGAGCCGTGGTCGTGCATGGTCTCACGGTATCTCCGGGGCCCAGGCGAAGGTTATTTCGGGCGGCTGCCGGGGTCGATCAGCGGCACCAGGAACAGCCGGGCGAGCGCGCGCAGCTGCGCCTCGTCGTCGATGTCGACGACCTCGCTCGGGGTGACCAGGAACGAGGTCGAGGTGCGGACCATCAGCTCGGCGACGAGGTCGACATCGATCTCGGCAGGCACGTTCCCGGCCCGCTGCTCGCGACGCAGCTGGCCCGCGACGAAGCGTGCGATCGTGGCCACGGTGCGGCCGCCGTCGCCGACGATGGAGTGCACCAGCGAGTCGGTCTCGACGGTGAGCAGGCCCCCGATCAGCGGGTTGCCGCGGATCGCCCGCATCGCGCTGGCGAAGCCGATCTCCACGCGCTCGGCCGCGTCGGCCGCATCGGCGATGTCGAGCACGAACTGGTCGAAGTAGCGCCGGAACTCGCGGCGTACGACCTGCTCGACCAGGGCGTCCTTGTTGGCGAAGCGGCGGTAGACCGTGATCCGGGCGACCCCGGCACGATTGGCGACCTCCTCCATGGTGGTGCGCCTGATCCCGATCTGGCGGAACTGCTCCGCGGCGGCATCGAGGAGCTTCGCGGTCACCGCCTCGTCCTCGATGGGCTCGGCGACGTCCGCGAGCGCCCTCGCGAGCATCGAGCCCGACTCGCCCTCGGGGACCGTGGTGCGCATCCGCTATGCGGAGACGGTGCGGTCGGCGGCTCGGTCAGCGGTGCGGCGTACGACCTTGATGAAGGCCGGCCACAGTGCTCGGGGCAGGTCGTGGCCCATGCCCTTGAACAGGGTGATCTCTGAGCCGGGAACGGCCGCGGCGGTCGCCCGGCCGCCGGAGACATGGACCATCTTGTCGGTCAGGCCGTGGATCACGCTGAACGGCACCTTGATGCGCCCGAGCTCCTCGGTGCGGTCGGGCTGGGTGAGCACGGCGAGCATCTGCCGCGCGACGGCAGGCCCGCTGACGCCGCGGTTCCAGGTGTCGATCGCCCGCCGGCGTACCTCGTCCTCGGGCTCGGGGAACCCGGGGGAGCCGATCTGGACGCCGCCCTTGATCTGGCGCTCGATGTAGCCCTCCAGACCGGGCTTCTTGATGACCAGCGCGGGCAGCAGGGTCGGGTGCTGGAAGCCGACACCGCGACGGCCGGTGGTGGACATCATCGAGCAGACCGAGCGCACCCGGTCGGGGTGACGGATGGCGAGGGTCTGGGCGATCATCCCGCCCATCGACACGCCCCACACGTGCGCGGACTCGATGCCGAGATGGGTGAGCAGCGCGGCGGCGTCGTCGGCGAGGTCGTCCATCGCGTACGGCGCCGGCGTCGGCAGCCCCGCGAACGCCCGGGCCAGCCTCGCGAGCGTGATCCGCTCGTCGGAGGGGTGCGGCGAGGAGTGTCCGATGTCGCGGTTGTCGTAACGCACCACGTAGAACCCGGCCCGGGCCAGCTGCTCGCACAGCTCGGTGTTCCACCAGGTCATCGGGCCGCCGAGACCCATGATCAGCAGCAGCGGATCAGCGCTGGGACTGCCGAACGTGTCGTACGCCAGCTCGACCCCTCCGGGGAGGAAGGCGGTGGACTCGGTCGGCTCGGCGGCGGTGGTCATGTGCAAACTTTACCGGGTCGTCATTGCAGGTCGACCGGTTCACCGACGACGAAGCCGTCCCAGTCGCTCATGTCTTCCTGATCGATCTCGATCGGTGGCCCCTGAACGACGAGGCCGACCGCCCCGGGGGCATTCGGGTAGGTCTGGAAGTGGGCGGTCAGGTCACCGTGCGAAAGCCGCAGCGAGTTCCCACTGAACGTTGGGCTGAACTCCTCGAGCTCGTCGCGCAGCGCGTTGAGCGGGTCCTGTTGCTCCGTGACGAAGTCGGCTTGGACGTCGTACTTGTACGACTTGTACTTGTCCGAAACGCCCTTCTGATCCACGCCGTCGTACGCCTCCGTTGCGTCCTTGGGGGACGTGGCAAGCGTTGTCGAGGCAGCGGCCGACAGCTCGCGTGCCCACGTGAGTACGTCGTCTCGCTGTTGTTCGAGCTCGGCGTAGGTCTTGTCGCTCACTTCGCCACACCCTCCGGTAAGCAGGATCGTCAGTGTCGCCATCACGGCGGCCAGGGCCCGAGCCGTCATCGGCCGTCCGTGTCCGGGCCGGTCGGGCTGCGGTCGCTCTCGGGGTCGACCGGGTCGCGGTACCACGGGTCGTACACCTGCCCGGCGCGCACCACCTCGTCGTACTGGCCGTTGACGATGTGGGCCATGTTGGCGAGTGACTCCGAGTCGTGGTCGTAGTACTTGACGTGGTCGTCGATGTTGGGGATCGACCCCCTGCTGGTGCTCTCGGCCTGAAAGCGTACGGCACCGAAGTCGTCCTCGGCCGGGTTGTGGCCGAGGCCGGCACCGGCCAGCTGGGCGACGGCGCCACCGAGGGGGCCGGTTAGAACACCCGCGCCCAGGGCAGCGGGGCTGACCCATCCCGTCTGCCCCAGCCGGCCGACGAGGTCCTCGCTGTTCGTACCGACGAAGACATGTCCCGAGCCGACGCCCAGGTCGTCGGCGGAGTCGGCATCGTCGCCGGCTCCGGGGCTGCCCAGCAGGACGACGTCGTCGGCATCGGGGTGGTGGTCGGTCATTGCGTGGGCAACCGTGGTGGACCCGTAGCTGTGGCCGATGGCGGTGAGGTGGAAGTCGTCGGAACGCATGGCGTTGAGGCCGTCGAGGGTGTCGGCGAGCCGCTCCCCGCCGGCGGTGGCCATGCCCTCGCCCGCAACACCGGCCGAGTCGGCTCCGCTGGGCGCGTCATAGCCGATCCAGAACATGGTGGCTGTGCTGGTGCCGCCTTCGAACGAAGCTGCCTGATGGAGGTTGATCACATCCTCGGCATTCGACTGTGACGACTCCATGTCGGTGGTCAAGCCCGGCACACTGACCGATACATTGCTCGCCGTGTCGAGGTCGCCGACCGCCATCGCGACACGCCCGTCGCCGCCGAACGCCATCGGGTCATAGATGTAGACCTGGGCGTCGTAGCTCTCGTTCGTCATCGGGTCCCTGGACCTCTCGATCTTGTCACGCGCGACATCTGCGGCCTTTGCGTTGTCGTAGCGGGTCTGCTCGTCGTCGGTGCGCTGCTCCTCGGGGATGGCGCCGAGCTCGGCGAGGTCGCGGTCGAGCGAGATCGTGTTCGCGTCACTGCGGTGGGCCGCCGGGATACCGTCGGTGTTCCCCACGATCTCGGGGTAGGCGGCGGCCATGCCGGCTCGTTGCTCTTCGGTGAGGCCGTCCCACCACGCCTTGACCGCCTTGGGGTCCTTGGGCGACGGCATCGAGTTCCTGGCGGCGTCAGCGGGATCAGCGACTCCGGCGTACTTCTGGTCGATCTGCCGCTCGGTCATCGCATCGCGGAGCGCGGCCGCGACCTTGTCTTCGCTGGCCCTGAGGTCCTCGGCCCACTTCACCAGATCGGATTCGT
Organism: Nocardioides sp. NPDC006303; assembly: GCF_040613175.1. Lineage (NCBI taxonomy): Bacteria > Bacillati > Actinomycetota > Actinomycetes > Propionibacteriales > Nocardioidaceae > Nocardioides > Nocardioides sp. NPDC006303. The sequence goes on along the minus strand of NZ_JBEXRR010000050.1, from coordinate 1,443 downwards.
ACGTCTCGACCTGGCTGGTGCAGCGGTCGCAGTCCGACTGGAGGATCCGGAGCTCGGCCTCGTCGGTGGGCAGCGGGTTCGCTCGGGCAGCGAGCGCCTCGACCTGGCGGGTCAGGCGCTCCCGCTCGCCCCTCAGATCCTGATGACGCCTCGTGAGGTCGACCAGCTCGTCGCCATGACCCAGGACGGCGTTGGCCGCGGCGCGCAACGCCAGCGAGCAGGCATCGGCATGCTTCCCGATGGGGTTGAGTGCCTGGGCGTACGCGGCGGCCGCCTGGCCGTCGAGGAGGCCGGAGTCCTTCGCCTTTCCGCCGACGAACGAACCGTGGTCGTCGAAGATCGACGACGAGGTGCGCAGGGTGGACCCGATCTCCTGCACCTTCTGGCCGTCCGCGGTGAACTCGGGCGTCTCGCTCGGCCTCGGGGGCAGGGAGACGGTGATGGTCACCGGATCTCCTTGATGCTGTTCAGTGCGAACGATGCATCGATGTCGGTCTTCGCGTCGGTCTCGAGGATGCCGATCGCGGTGGTCCTCAGCCCGTCGGCCTGGGACTCGGCGGAGCGGGCGGACTTCGTCGCGATCGCCTGCCACGCCTCGATGAACTGTCCGACCAGACTCGCCACGGTCGGCGTGAAGCCACCTGCGCCGGCACCGTTGATCTGCTTCGCCGCAGCGGTGAGATGGAGATTCTCCGTATCCCACGCGGCAGCCGTGGACTGGACCTTGGCGGGTTCGACGTGCAGCGTCATGCCAGCGCCTCCCGCACGGTCGGCGTGGGGCGGAGGGCCCGGCCGGTCACGGTCACCACGAGCCGGTGATGACGTTCGGACCAGGTGCCGACGATCTGGACCTCCGCTCGCGAAGCTGTCCAGCGGTGGAACGCCTTCACAGCGACGCTGGAGTCCCAACGCGCGTCTCGGAACGCCCGATCGAGGCCGGCCAGGATCGCGTCGCCGTCGGCTGTTCGAGCCTCGAGCTGGGCCCAGCGACGTACGTTCTCGCGGTTGTAGGGCTCCCACCTCGGTCCGTCCGAGGTCGGCTCCGGCATCCGTGCGGCGATGGCTGCGACGGTCGCGTCCACCACCTGCGCCGACCGGCTCAGCTCATCGGCCGTCGCCTCGGGTAAGGGCTCGGGAGGGTCTGCCGGAGGCAGGATGACGATGTCGACGTCTGGACGACGCTCGCGCAGCGCGGCGAAGAATGGATCCGTCACAACGATGCCTCCCCGAGTGACATACACCTGAGACGCTCATCAATGCTCGTGTCGAACCACAAGATAGCAACAAAGTGGCACCACGGGCGGTCACTTCGAAGACATGAAGGACAACGAGAAGCGCGGCAAGGACCGCCACACCTCTTGGAAGCCGCCCTCACCGAGCAGGTTGCCGGCCAGGAACTGGTCGTGGATCGCGAACGGGCAGGCGTAGACGTCGCCGATCGGG
>NZ_JBEXRR010000049.1:0-40562 GCF_040613175.1 Nocardioides sp. NPDC006303 | reverse complement strand
CTGGTGGCGGGGCGAACGAATTTTCGTTCGTCCGGGATCCGCTCCGGGACTCGCGCGGATAGGTGCCCACGGCGAGGCGAACGAAAATTCGTTCGCCTCAAGTTGCAGCCTCGACCGGGGTGGGGTTGGTGGGGTGAAAGAAATTTTTCTTTCACGCGGAGACCCCATGTCTGACGTAAGCGCGGAATGGTCAACTTCCGTGGGGCAGTGTGCCGTGGCCACACCCCGGCCGCCGCCCGGATAGCCAGCCAAATCATTTCTCGACGTGATCCGGTGTCAAGGATCGCCGCAGGCGACCGGCGAAGCCGGCGGCCGCAGGCCGTCCTTTACTCCGGGGCAGGTCGAGAAGACCCTCGAAGAACGGGTCGGCGGCCCAGCCCAGCCAGAGAAATCGGCCCCATCCAAACGCCAGACCAAGACCCCAACCGAATTCAAACGGCGAGCAGCCGAAAGCTACTTCACCGTCCGCGCAACCTCCGGCAACTCACCCGACTCACGCAACGAGTCGAGCAGATCGCCAGGAAGGATCCAGACGGTGGCATACGGGAACGGCCGCTCTCGCAGCATCACCGCTCCGGTGACGTACGCCGGCTCGCCGTCCGGGCAGGAAAAGACGATGTCGTCACCCCACTCCCACTCGCGCTCGACGATGGTGGGCAGCATCCACCACATCAGCCAGTTGCGCTCGGAGTTCATCGCCGAGGGGCGGCGGGGGCAGTTGTCGTCGTAGGCGACGACCGCGTCGGGGTGCTCGGCGAGGATCGAGCGCAGGTCGTCGACGACCGGGGTGGCGTGGTCGAAGCGGTCGTGGAACTCGTCGGAGGCCACGTCGGCGACGGCAGATCCGGCGGTGCCCACGACCAGGACGAGCGCGGTGACGACGACGGAGCGCACCCGGTCACCCAGCCGCGGGCTGAGCCGGGAGAGGGCCGCGAGGAGCGTCCAGATCGCCAGCGGCACCAGGGCGCACAGAGTCGCGATCAGCCAGAAGCGGTTGTCGTTGGTGAACGACGGGATCGGCCCCGGCTGCGGGAACTGCCCGTCCGGAAGCGCCCACCACCACGGGATCGCGCCGGGGATGTGCGCCGGGGTGGTGTAGGCCCAGGTGGGTGCGTCTGGGGCGACGACGAGGATGGTCACCAGCGAGATCCCGGCGACGATCACCCAGGTCCAGATGAGGACCGCACGGGAGCGTACGGCCTGGATCGCCGCGCACACCCCGGCCAGCACGAGGACCGCGAAGACCGGGTCGATGTAGCGCCCGTAGATCCAGTAGTCGAAGCGCCGCCACTCCATGGTGAACAGCGAGTACTCGTTGCCCCAGTTCAAGCAGCTGAGGACGTACATCGACCCGGCCGCGATCAGCACGAACCCGGCTGGCCCCACCTGTCGTGAGCGGAGCTCCTTCCAGAACAGTGCGGTCACCACGACGAGGCCGACGACCACGAGGCCGAAGCTGCCGATCATCTGGGTCCAGGCCTCGCCGGCGAAGGTGTCGACCCAGTACCGCGGGTTGGCCTGGGTGACCTTCTCGAAGAAGCCCTGCGCCTGGATGAACTTCCACGGCACCAGCTGCGCGTGGAACCAGAGCGCGGCCTTGTTGGCGATCACGGCCAGCACGCCGGTGGCGACCAGTCCGACGAGGGCGATCTGCCACCGGCGCACCAAAAAGAAGATCAACCACAGCGCGACCGCGGCGACGAAGACCTGCATCCGGGCATGGGAGAAGAGCGCGAGCCCGGTGAGCAGGCTGAGCAGGAGTACGCCGCGGTATGTCGGTTTCTCCCAGAGCTGGAACGCGACCAGGGTCGCCAGGACGACGAGCAGCGTGACCAGCCGCTCGGAGAGGATGTAGTCGGCCTGGATCGCGCGCGGCGGCAGGGCCATCACGATGGCGCCGGCGACCACACCCTGTGCCGGGGTGACCCCGCTGAGCCGCACCGCGACCCGGGCCAGCGGCCAGATCGTGACCATGCTGATCACCAGACCGACGACGATCGCCAGCTGGTAGAACGTGAAGACGTTGGACGTGACCAGCCACAACGGCGCAAGCAGCACGCCCCACCCGGGGTAGTAGCCGGGGGTGTTCAGCTGCGGCGAGTCGAGCCCGAGAACGGTCCGTCCATGGATGACGGTGCCGATCTCGTCGTACATGAACGAGAGGTTGGAACCCCAGGCGATGTAGACGTTGATCGCCAGAGCGACCACGACGGAGACGACAGCGGCGATACGCCAGAACCGATCCACGCGGCGGAACTTATACCCACCTCATAGGCTCTGAGGGGTGGACTCCCCGAAGCTGCCCATCCATCTGCGAATCATTCAGGATCCCCACGACCGCTCCGGCCATCTGCGCGCCGACGACGGCTGGGTCGACAAGGCTTGGTCTGACGAGACCACGAGGGTCCTCGTGGTCGCCGGCAACAGGGTCGAGCCGTCAGGCAGGACCGGGGTGAGGTGGCGTACGCCGGCGGATTCGCCGGAGGGGATCCGGCTGCTCCTCGGCGACACCGCCGACGGTGCCCGGTTCGCGGTGCTCACCGGTCGCGAGGAGGCCGACGAGACGTGGCGTGACCTGCGCGGGCTCTTCCCCGCGCTGCTCGCCGACACGACCGAGGCGAGCTTCCTGATGCACGCGATCGGCCTGGCCGAGTGGCACCGGGCGACCCGGTTCTGCTCCCGGTGCGGCGGCCGCCTCGAACCGCGCTCAGCCGGTCACGAGCTGGCCTGCGCGGAGGGACACGTGATCTTCCCGCGTACCGACCCGGCGGTGATCATGCTGGTGACGTCGGGGGAGCCAGGAAGCGACGAGGAGCGTTGCCTGCTCGGCAACCACACCCGCTGGCCCGCGCCCAACTTCTCCACCCTCGCCGGCTTCGTCGAACCGGGGGAGTCGCTCGAGGACGCGGTCCGTCGCGAGGTCGCCGAGGAGGTTGGCGTACGTGTCGGCCAGGTCGACTACTTCGGCAACCAGCCCTGGCCGCTGCCGGCCAGCCTGATGCTCGGCTTCTTCGCGCGCGCGGCGTCGACCGAGATCACGGTCGACGAGGACGAGATCCGCGAGGCGCGCTGGTTCACCCGCGCGGAGCTCGCCGCGGTCGCGGAGAGCGGTGAGATCAAGCTGCCCAGCGGCATCTCGATCAGCCGTTCGCTGGTCGAGGAGTGGTACGGCGGGGAGCTGCCCGGCTCGTGGTGACCGGCCTCAGACCAGCTCGGCGAGCTTCGCCTTGACCTGAGCGATCGACGGGTTGGTCATCGCGGTGCCGTCGGAGTAGACGAGGGTCGGGACGGTCTGGTTGCCGCCGTTGACCTGCTCGACGATCTGCGCGGCCTCCGGGACCTGCTCGATGTCGACCTCGTCGAAGGTGATGTCTTCACGGCCGAGCTGACCCTTGAGTCGCTGGCAGTATCCACACCAGGGTGTGGTGTACATCGTGAAGCTGCTCATCGGGGGCTCTCCTCATCAGAACTGTCGGTGCGAGCCAATAGTCTTGGCCTGCAAGGCATAACGTTCCCACCCCGAGGAGCCATTCCCAATTGAACCCTGCCCCGCCCATGACCCCCGAGTCCCTCCTCGCCGCCCTCGACCCCGAGCAACGCCGGGTGGCGGAGGCACTGCGGGGTCCGGTCCGGGTGCTGGCGGGTGCGGGGACCGGCAAGACGCGGGCGATCACCCACCGGATCGCCTACGGCGTCGCCACCGGCGTCTACGCGCCCCCGGAGGTGCTCGCGGTCACCTTCACCACCCGGGCGGCGGGGGAGATGCGGCAGCGGCTGAGGGCGATGGGCGCCGGCGCGGTCCAGGCGCGCACCTTCCACTCCGCAGCCCTGCGCCAGCTGCGGTTCTTCTGGCCGAAGGTCTACGGCACCGAGCTGCCCAACCTGACCGAGTCGAAGATCCCACTCATCCGCGCGGCCGCCCAGCGCCAGCGGATCAACGTCGACCAGGCCCAGGCGCGCGACCTGGCCTCGGAGATCGAGTGGTCGAAGGTCTCCAACATCCATCCCGACGACTACCCGAAGTCGGCCGAGGCGCGGGGCCGGGAGGTCGGCGGGCTGACGCCGGCGATGGTGGGACACATCTATGCGGCCTACGAGGACGTCAAGCGCACCCAGGCGCGCATGGACATGGAGGACGTACTGCTCCTGACCGCCGGCCTCCTGGAGCACGACGAGCGCGTCGCGGCGCAGGTCAGGCGACAGTACAAATGGTTCACCGTCGACGAGTTCCAGGACGTCTCGCCGCTGCAGTCGGCGCTGCTCGACCTGTGGCTGGGAGGGCGCAGCGAGCTCTGCGTCGTCGGCGACCCGGCGCAGACGATCTACACCTTCGCCGGCGCCGACGCCGCCTACCTGCGTGACTTCCCGAAGAAGCACCCCGGCGCCACCTCGGTCGAGCTGGTCCGCAACTACCGCTCCTCGCCGCAGGTCGTGAGGGCCGCCAACAAGGTCCTGGAAGGTACGCCGAGCGCCGGTGTCCAGCTGCAGGCGCAGCGCGACTCCGGGCCGGCCGTCGAGCACGTCGAGCAGCCCGACGAGGTCGCCGAGGCCGAGGGCGTCGCCGCCGAGATCCTGCGTCTGCACCAGTCCGGCAAGCCCTACAACGAGATGGCGATCCTGTTCCGGATCAACGCGCAGTCGGAGGCCTACGAGGACGCGCTCACCGCGCGCCGGATCCCGTACGTCCTGCGCGGCGCCGCCAGGTTCTTCGACCGGCCCGAGGTCCGCGAGGCGGTGACCCGGATCCGCGGTGCGGCGCGAGGCGGCCAGGGTGCCGTGATCGGTGACGAGCTGCTGGAGTCGGTCCACGGCATCCTCGCCGGGATGGGCTGGACCTCCGAGCCGCCCGAGGGGCGGGGACAGACCCGCGACCGCTGGGAGTCGTGGCAGGCGCTGATCGACCAGGCGCGCACCTTCTCCGCGGCCGGCGGCGACCTGGCAGGACTCGTCGCCGAGCTCGACCGCCGTGCGGCCGAACAGCACGCACCGGTCCCGTCGGGAGTGACCCTGGCGACCTTCCACGCCGCCAAGGGTCTGGAGTGGGACTCGGTGTTCCTGGTCGGCCTCCAGGACGGCACGATGCCGTTCATCCTCCGTGGCGAGGAGCCGACCCCGGCCGAGATCGAGGAGGAGCGGCGGCTGCTCTACGTCGGCCTCACTCGGGCGCGGGTGGACCTGACCCTGTCCTGGGCGCTGGCACGCCAGCCGGGCCAGGCCGCGCGGCGCAGGCCGTCGCGGTTCCTCGACCCGCTGCGACCGGCTCGGTCCTCCACGGCGCCGACCCGGCGCCCCGGCTCAGGCAAGGCGCGGATGTGCAACGCCTGCGGGGGGCCGCTCGGCTCGGCGGCCGAGAAGCGGATGGGCCGTCACGAGGGCTGCGACGCGCCTTACGACGAGGAGCTCTACGGCCGGCTGAAGCAGTGGCGCAAGGAGACCGCCGAGGCGATCCGCAAGCCAGCGTTCGTGGTCTTCACCGATGCGACCCTGGAGCAGATCGCCGAGCAGAAGCCGGGAACCCTCCAGGATCTGCAGCGCATCGCCGGCATCGGCCGCAGCAAGGTGGAGACGTACGGCTCGGAAGTCCTTGATGTGATCGCCGCGGACGCCTGAAAACCCTTCAAAGAAATTCCTCGAAATCAACCGGTTTAATCGTTTGCGGCCGACCTGCCCGGCCGGTTACTGTTCTTTCATCAAGTAAAGCCGCGCGCCGATGAGGCGCGCCCGACAGCCCCGAAGGAGGTGTCCCCAGTGAAGATCAACACGATCCAGACGCCGATCAATGGCATCGCCATGTCCGCGTGCGGCCACCCCGAGCTGTCCGGCCCGACCTGGGCCATCCCGGCTGCCGGTGCCTTTATGGGCGCCGGTTACGGCACGCGCGTCGAGGGACTCGTGTCCCCGCAGGCGGATGCCATCAAGGTCAAGTCCCACGGGATTCGAGCCTGGAGCTGTCCGACTACGTAGAACCACGTAGTCACAGCAGCCTCCAGGCCGCGGAACCCGAAACCCGGGATCCGCGGCCTTTCTGTTTCTCAAAACCCGCGATCAGTCACAAAGGAGGTGTACATATGACCAGCATTCTCGAGCCCGAGGTCACTCTCGGCGTTCTCCACGACCGCGCCAACCGCTACGACGAGGACCAGCTGCCCTGCCGGGTCAACAACCCGGAGCTGTGGTTCGCCGAGTCTCCCGCCGACGTCGAGTTCGCCAAGACGCTCTGCGCGACCTGCCCCGTGCAGCCGCTCTGCCTCGCCAGCGCTCTCGACCGGCGTGAGCCCTGGGGCGTCTGGGGCGGCCAGCTGCTCCTGCAGGGGAAGGTGATCCCCCGCAAGCGGCCCCGTGGCCGGCCCCGCAAGGACGCCGCCTGAACGACCGAGCACCTCAACACCAGCAGCCGTTTCAATGACGAAAGGCCAACAGCCATGAACCCGATCGTGATGACCATGGGCGCCGGAGCCCGCTGACCAGCAGGAGAACCAACAGACATGAACACCAACCGAGTACGGAGCACTCAGATGAACTTGCTTTACGAAGACCTGGCGCGCGCGCAAATGTCCGCGCGCCTGGGAGAGGCGCGTGAACTGCGGCGAGGCCATGCCCTCGTCAAGGCCGCTCGCCTGGGCCGCAAGGCCGAGCGAGCCGCCGTCCAGGCGAAGCTGGCTCTAGCCCGCGCGCTCTAAGAGGTCGCGCGGGCAGGGCAGCCTGCTGCGCACCGCCCCAGCACGCACCCAGCGGCGTTGTCGTCGGTCGACGGCCAACACCGGGCCGCCTCCCTCCTCCGCCTTGCTGGGCACGCACTGGGACGGCGCTCGCGACGGCCGCCCCGCCCGCGCGACCTCTAAGTCCCCCATGGGACCCCAGACCTCACCCCTCTGATCGCGGGTGCGGAAGATGACCGGCCAGTCCGAGAAACCCTCGGACTGGCCGGTCCTATGTTTTGCCCTGATCAGATCAGAGGTCGGTGGCGATGATCCTCTCGATGTTCCGCTCCGCGAGGGCGGTGATCGTGACGAACGGGTTGACGCTCGTGTTGCCCGGAATGAGCGAGCCGTCGATGACGTAGAGACCGTTGTAACCGTGCAGCCGGCCGTAGTTGTCGGTCGCCTTGTTCAGGACGGCGCCGCCCAGGGGGTGGTAGGTCAGGTGGTCGCCCCAGATCTTGTTGGTGCCGAAGAGGTCGGTCCGGTAGATCGTTCCTTCGGTCCTGTTGATCTTGTCGAAGATGGTCTTCGCCATCGTGATCGAGTCCTGCTTCCACGCGGTCTGCCAGGACAGGTCGACCTTGCCCGTGGCCGAGTTGTAGCTGAATGCCGCCCGGCGCTGGGTCTTGGTGATCGCGAGATAGAAGGACGCGAACGTCTCGAGACCAGCAGGCAGTGGCGCGACCTCGGCGAAGGCGCCGCCGGCGTCCCAGTTGTCGATGCCGGAGCACGGGATCGTCGACTGTACGTCACCGGTCGGGTCCCACATGTGGTTCGCCCGCCCGACCATCACGTTGCCGTTGTCGCCCCATCCCTGGCCGACGTCGCTGTTCAGTGCGGGCAGCGCGCCGGTTGCCTTCAGCTTCACCAGCAGCTTGCTCGTACCGACGCTGCCGGCCGCGAAGAACACCTTGCCCGCGTTGACCGTCTTCGTCGCCACCACGTCGCCGGCGGTGTTGATCTGTTCCAGGACGACGTCATATCCACCGGCTGCCGCAGGCCGGACGGACGTGGCCCGGTGCAGAGAAGAGATGGTGACCTTCCCGGTGGCGGCGGCCTGGGCGAGGTACGTCTTCGGCAGCGTCTTCTTGCCGTGGTTGTTTCCGTAGATGACCTCCTGGGCCAGCGCCGACTTCGGGACGCTGCCGTTGTCCTCGGCCACCATGTAGTTCCAGTCGTACACGTCCGGGACGAACGTCCACGCGAAGCCCGAGCGCTGGGCGTGCTTCCGGCCGACGCGGGAGTACTGGTAGTAGGAGGTCCGCTCGAACCAGTCGGGGTCGACCGACCCGACGCCGAGGGCGGCATTGGCCCGCGGGTAGTAGGTGGAATACATCTCCGCGGCATCCACCGAGGGGAGGACGGCTCCGAAGTTCTCCCGCTTCGGCGTGACGGCCATGCCTCCGTTGACGAGCGAGCCGCCGCCGACGCCGCGTCCCTGGTAGACGGAGATGCCGGCGAAGTCCTCGGCGTCCAGGATGCCGGCATGCTTGGTGATGTTCGTGTCGATGGGGAACCCGAGGAAGTTGCTGAGCGGCTGCTTGGTTCGGGTGCGCATCCAGAAGGCGCGGTGATCTGGGCTGGTGATCTTCGGATGGATCTTGCCGTCGGACCCGGGGGCCACTGTGGCCCAGTCCTGGCCCATCTCGACCATGTGGACGTTGATGCCGGCCTGGGCCAGCCTCAGGGCCGCGACCGAGCCGCCGTAGCCGGTGCCGATGACCAGCACCGGGACCTGCGCGCCGTTGCCGATCGACGACGCCGCCGCTGATGCCCAGGTCGGGCTGGCTCCGAATGCTCCTCCCAGCATCCCGACACCAGCCAGTGAGCCCGCGCCGAGCACGAACCCTCGGCGTGACAGGCCACGCGACCTGTCCTCTCGTGGTGTGTTGCTCAAGATGACCTCCCTTTTCATCACTGATTGCTAGAACATGTTCTAGTATGCCGGTGGGGGTGTCACAGGTTCGCAACATTCACGCAATCCGGCAGAGCAAACCAACAGGGCAACCGGCAAGGGAGATCGCATGGTCAGCGCATGCGTTTGGGGCACGGGAAACATCGGTCGACTCGCGATCCGCGCGGTCGACGCACATCCACGACTCGAGCTGACGAGCGTGCTCGTCCACGACCCCGAGAAGGTCGGCCGGGACGCGGGCGACCTCGCGGAGCTCGGCCGTGATCTCGGTGTCGCCGCCACCGACGACATCGAGTCTGTGCTCGCGACACGTCCGCAGGCGGTGGTGTACGCCGCATCGGGCGACATCCGTCCGGACGAGGCTCTCGCCGACATCGTGCGAGCGCTCGGAACCGGGGCCGTGGTGGTCACGCCAGCCCTCTACGCGCTCTACGACCAGCGCAACGCTCCGCCGGAGATGCGCGAGCCGGTGCTGGCCGCGATCGCCGAGGGCGGCGGGTCCCTCTTCGTCTCCGGTGTCGACCCCGGGTGGGGCAACGACGTACTGCCGCTGCTGGTCAGCGGCCTGGGCAGCACCGTGGACGTCGTCCGGTGCCAGGAGATCTTCGACTACTCCACCTACGACCAGCCCGACTCCGTCCGCTATCTCGTCGGGATGGGTCAGCCGATGGACTACGACGCCCCGATGCTCGCGGAGACAGTCCCGACGATGGTGTGGGGCGGCCAGGTCAGGCTGTTGGCCCGGGGCCTCGAGGTCGAGCTCGACGAGATCCGGGAGACCGTCGAGCGGCTGCCGCTGGACGAGACCGTGACCACCGCGTCGATGGGTGAGTTCGAGAAGGGCACCCAGGGTGCGGTGCGCTTCGAGGTCCAGGGGATCGTCGCAGGGGAGCCGCTCATCGTCGTCGAGCACGTCACCCGCATCCATCGCTCCTGTGCCCCGCACTGGCCGACGCCACCCGACGGCGACGGCGCCCACCGGGTGATCATCGAGGGGGATCCGCGCATCGAGGTGACGGTCGAGGCGACCGACAAGGCCGGCAACCGGGCGGCGGGCGGCAACGCCACCGCGGTCGGACGGCTCGTCGGCGCGATCGAGTGGCTCGTCGACTCGGCCCCCGGCCTCTACGACGCGCTCGACGTACCGCTGCTTCCGGCGACCGGCAAGCTCGGCGCGGCCAAGGCCGCCCAGGAAGGTGTGACCGCATGATCGTCGACGTCCCCGACGGGCGGGATCCGATCGAGTACGTCTGGGGTGAGATGGTCCCCGGCATCGGCCCGGCTGCAGCCGGCCTCTCGCTCGCGGTCTACGAGCACACCACGCTCGGGCTCCGCGAGTTCGAGGCCGCCCGGTTGCGGATCGCGCAGATCAACGGCTGCGTGTTCTGCCTCGACTGGCGCACCGAACGAGACGGGGAGAAGGTCGAAGAGTCGTTCACTGAGGCGGTCGAGCAGTGGCGTACGACCGACGCCTTCGACGACCGCACCCGGCTCGCCGCCGAGTTCGCCGAGCGCTACGCGATCGACCATCACGGCATCGACCAGGACTTCTGGGACCGAATGTCGGCCCACTACACCGATGCCGAGATCGTCGAGCTGAGCATGTGCCTCGGATCGTGGCTGGCGTTCGGCCGTCTCAACCACGTTCTGGGCCTCGACACCGCCTGTGTCCTGCCTTCCCGGAGGTAACACGGCGCTGACATTCAGGTGATGCAGAATTTCGGTGTTGCACCCTCTGAACCGCAGGATTTCGACCTATCGTTGAGCCATGAAGACCTGCGATTTCTGCGGATGCTACGAGGCCGACCCCAACCGCCTCCTCGCGTGGACCACCGCGGTTGAGCGTGGGCGTTCGAAGTCGTTCTGCGAGGCCTGCTCGCGACGTCACGTGCGCTCCATGGAAGCCAAGCTCGACTCCGACTGGTGGGCCTGAGCACCACGCTCACATCCTCTGCGGCGCCTCGATCCCGAGGAGCCTGAGTCCCTCTGACAGCACTCGCCGGGTCGCCTCGCACAATGCGAGCCGGGTCTGCCTGACCTCACCCTCCGCCTTGAGCACCGGACAGTTCTCGTAGAACGCCGTCAGGGCGGTCGCCAGGCCATAGAGGTACGCGGTCAGGTGATGCGGCTCCAAGGTGTCGGCGACCTTGGCGACCACCGGGGCGAAGCCGGTCAGCTCCAGCGCCAGCCGCTGCTCGGCCGGGTGGGACAGGGTGCCGATGACGTACGTCTGGTGCGGAGCCTGCGCAAGGATGCTGCACACCCGGGCATGGGCGTACTGCAGATAGGGGCCGGTCTCGCCGGTGGTGGCCGACATCCGGGCGAGGTCGAAGACGTAGTCGCGGGCGAGGTTGTTGGAGAGGTCGGCGTACTTCACCGCGGCATTGGCCACGGCGCGTACGACCTCAGGGCCGGCATAGCTGGCCGCGGCGGTCTCCTCGGCGGCGTCCAGCAGCGCGGTCAGCGAGACCGTTTCTCCCGAGCGGGTCTTGAACGGCCGGCCGTCCGGGCCGAGCACGGTGCCGAAGCCGATGTGCTGGACCTCCACCGAGTCGGGCAGCCAGCCGGCGGCGCGGGCGACGGCGAAGACCATCTCGAAGTGCTGGCTCTGCCGGTGGTCGACGATGTAGACGACCCGGTCCACAGCCAGGTCGTCGACCCGGTGCCGGATCGTGGCGAGGTCGGTGGCGGCGTACCCGAACCCACCGTCGGCCTTCCGCACGATCAGCGGCAGCGGGGCACCGTCGCGGCCGGTGAAGCCGTCGGGGTAGACGACCTGGGCGCCGGCCGAATCGGTCAGCAGACCCGATGCCCGAAGGTCGTCGACGACGCCCGGAAGCTGCGGGTTGTAGCGGCTCTCGCCGTCGAAGTCGTCATCGGTCAGGAGTACGCCGAGCCGGCTGTAGGTGGCCTCGAACTCGGCCATCGAGGCGTCGACGAGCGCCTGCCAGAGCGCGAGGGTGGTCGGCTCGCCGGACTGGAGCGCGACCACCCGCTGCCGGGCGGAGCCGGCGAAGCCCGGATCGTCGTCGAAGCGCGCCTTGGCCCGCTGGTAGAGCGCGAGCAGCTCGGTCATGTCCAGGTCGGCGACGGTCGCCGGGTCGGTGAGACCCTCGCCGAGCAGCTCCTCGACCAGCATGCCGAACTGAGTGCCCCAGTCGCCGAGGTGGTTCTGCCGCACGACCTCGTGGCCGGCGTAGGCCAGCACCCTGGCCAGGGAGTCGCCGATGACGGTGGAGCGCAGGTGGCCGACGTGCATCGGCTTGGCGACGTTGGGGGAGGAGTAGTCGACGACGACCCGCTTCGGGCTCTCCGGGGCGGGTACGCCCAGGTGTGGGTCGGTCAGCAGGTCGCCGACGACCGCGCCGAGCACGGCCGGGGACCAGGTGATGTTGAGGAACCCGGCGCCGGCCAAGTCGAGGGTGCCGAGGCGATGTATCGAGCTTGTCGAGATGGCGCCCAGATCGATGGCGTCGATGAGGCGGGCGCCGATCTCCCGCGGCGGCAGGCCGAGCGGCCCGGCCAGCCGCAGCGGCAGGTTGGACTGGAGGTGGCCGAACTCGGGCCGGGTGGCCGGCCGCAGCTCGGGATCGATACCGGCGTAGGCGTCGCCGAAGCAGGCGACGACGGCGTCCTGCAGGTATGCGGACAGGGCAAGAGTGTGCTCGTGCACGAGAGTGGTCCTAGGAGGTGAAGAGGGCAGGCTGACGCGAGGGCGGGGTCAGAGACCCATGCCTCGTCGTCGCAGCGCGCTCTTCGTGACCATGTCCGCAAGGGTGCCGGAGGCGTCGGCGCAGGTCAAGCCGGTTCGCCCGCCCCCGTTCCGGCCGAGGCGATCAGGTCCCAGGCGCAGCCGCAGTAGGGATGCCGCAGCCAGGGCCGGACGGTGGGTGTGTCGTCACGGGTGAGGACCACCGACGCCGACCATGAGGCCGGGGTGCGCCCGGCGAGGTAGGTGCGGCCGTCGCGTACGGCCCAGGAGAGCGCGAGGGACTGCAGCAGCGCGTCGCTCGGCACCTCGTTGCCGACGAGCTGGCTCACGACCACCGCCCTCCGCTCGTCCTCCTCGGCGAGCGTCGCGTCGACGCAGCGTAGGCATGCGGTGACCCCGGGTACGACCAGCGGGCCCACCGTCCAGGTGTCGGGTCCGCTCTCGACGACGAGGTGTGCCCGGCCCTCGCGCACCAGCTCGTCTGCTCGTTCGCGGTCGAGCGGTCCCTCGGAGAGGAGCACGACGATGTCCGGGATGCTCGGCGTTGCCTGCGCCGGTCCGATCAGCGCCCGTGCCGCCGAGAGCAGGGCGGGCGGACCGTCGAAGCCCATGCGTGGTGGCGGCTCGCCGCCGTCGGCGTCCATCAGCAGGCCCGCGTTGCCCAGTTGCTGCATCGCGTGCCGCCCGGGCAGGTGGTCGGGCTCGACAGCCCGGCCGGCGGCGAGGTCGGTCAGCAGGCGGCGTACCTCCACGCCGTCCTGCACGATCGCCCGCCGTGGCGGGTCGATGCCGATCTGGAGTCGGGTCTCATCACGTCGTACGGCCACATACCCCGGCCGAATCCGGTAGCGCGTGCTCATGCCGGGGAGTCTCACATTGCGCCGGATTTCCTGCAGCAGCAATCCACAGAGCCTGTGGATAACCTGCCGAGGCGTCACCTGCGTCGGCCGAGTTGGCACTCCGGTGACGTTTCGGCCGACGGGGCCGACGCTTCGGCAAAACGTGGCAGCGGCGCCGCCGGACATGCCGGGGACGCCGCCGCGTGGGCTCAGGATGAACTGAGTGGTCAGGCCTTACCGAGGATGCGGTTGAGGTTGGTGCTGCAGACGGGGCAGACGGCCTTGGCCATCTTGGTGCCCTTGTCGTTCACCCGGATCTCACCGGTCGCCTCGCGCTTCTCCTTGCACTTCACGCAGTAGAACTCGCCGCTCCAGGTCTCCGCCATGACGGCCTCCTTGCCTATATGTAACTGGTCGTCGCGACGGGGTTGTCAGGGAAGCCCGTCGGAAGCTCGTCATGACGAGCCAAACTCGACCCTACGACACGCGGCGCTTCCTGCGGCAACACGGGCTATCAAGCGAGTGTCGGCGTGTTGGCGTCATACCGGGGGATTCGGGGCTTTCGAGGACGCATCGAAGGTCTGTCGAAGGCGCTCGCCAAGGTCGCGGGGGCCACCTAGAACTGGAGGGACCCCCGGTGCCTGGATCGTCCTTCGCCTTCCCCTTGCGAAGGCCGTCCGGCGGCGCCGGGGGTCCCACTGACAACGAACTTAAAGAGGATGTGGGAGCGCGTCAACGTCCCACTCCGCGTTGCTTGTGGACAAGATGTGGACAACCCCGCTTTGCTTGGGGACAGCCGGTGGAAGACAAGCGCTTTCCTGTGAGTAACCAAGTGACCGGAAGGAAAATATTCGGTTGAATCAGGACCTTGACCTGGGAAAAGCATTCTCCACCGGTTATGAAGGCAAAAATAGTTGGAGGAAGATTTGGTAGGCGAGCCGTTGTCCCCCGTCGCAGCCCTGCGTCGGATCGCATTCCTGCTCGAGCGCGGGCGCGAGGACACGTACAAGGTGAAGGCGTTCCGTGCCGCGGCGGCGGCGATCCTGCCGCTCTCCGAGGAGGACGTACGCCGACGGGCGGCCGAGGGCACGCTGACCGAGCTGAGCGGTGTCGGGGCGAGCACGGCCAAGGTCATCACCGAGGCCGCGCGCGGTGAGATCCCGCAGCGGCTGCAGGAGACCGAGCGCGTCCACGGTGGTTCGCTGACCGCTGCCGGAGCGGGGGAGAAGCTGCGGAGCAGTCTCCGCGGCGACCTGCACAGCCACTCCGACTGGTCCGACGGCGGGTCGCCGATCGAGGAGATGGCGTTCACCGCGATCGAGCTGGGCCATGAGTACCTCGTGCTCACCGACCACAGCCCGCGGCTGACGATCGCCAACGGTCTCAGCGCCGCCCGCCTGGAGCGCCAGCTCGGCGTCGTGGATGCGGTCAACGACCACCTCGCGGGACACGGGTTCACACTGCTGAAGGGGATCGAGGTCGACATCCTCGACGACGGCAGCCTCGACCAGAGCGACGAGATGCTCGCCAAGCTCCAGCTGCGGGTCGCCAGCGTCCACTCCAAGCTCAAGATGGAGAAGGAGCAGATGACGAAGCGGATGGTCGCGGCGGTCTCCACGACCCGCATGAACGTGCTCGGTCACTGCACCGGGAGGCTGGTCACCGGAAACCGCGGCACCCGGCCCGGCAGCCAGTTCGACGCCCGCCAGGTCTTCGAGGCGTGCGCCGAGCACGGGGTCGCGGTCGAGATCAACTCCCGGCCCGAGCGCAGAGACCCGCCGACCAAGCTCCTCGAGCTCGCCCGCGACGCCGGTTGCCTCTTCTCAATCGACTCGGACGCACACGCTCCGGGGCAGCTCGACTTCCTCGTCCTGGGATGTGAACGAGCCGAAATGGCGGGTATCGAAGAGGAACGGATCATCAACACCTGGCCTCGGGATCGCCTGCTGGCCTGGGCGAACAGGTAGTTTCTTGACCTATGGACGGCCCGGAGATCGAGGTGCGACGCAGCAAGCGGCGTCGGCGTACGGTCTCCGCCTACCGTGACGGCGACCGCATCATCGTGATGATCCCGGCCGCGATGTCTCAGCGCGAGGAGGCCGAGTGGGTCGAGCAGATGGTCGCCCGCCTGGAGAAGGCCGAACGGCGTCGCAAGCCGAGCGACGATGATCTGATGCGGCGATCGGCCGCGCTGAGCGACCAGTACTTCGGCGGCCTGGCCAAGCCCGACTCCGTGCGCTGGGTCGACAACCAGAACAGCCGCTGGGGCTCGTGCACCCCCGGCGACCGCTCGATCCGGCTCAGCGATCGGCTCCGCGGCATGCCGAGCTGGGTCGTCGACTACGTCCTCGTCCACGAGCTCGCCCACCTCTTCGAGGCCAAGCACAACGAGGCGTTCTGGGCGTGGGTCGACCGCTATCCCCAGGCCGAGCGTGCCAAGGGCTACCTGGCCGGCTGGTCCGCAGCCGCCAAGCTCCCCGCCCCTCCGGGTGAGGAGGACGACGATGTCGAAGGGGCCGAAGAGATCGACTGACCCACGGCGTAGGTGAGCGCGACCGTGCCGAGACTCGTCGAGGCGATGTCCTCGAGCCGGAGCGAGCACGGCGACGGCAGGTCGCCGAAGAGTCGCTTGCCGGTGCCGAGCAGCAACGGATGCACGAACAGCCGCAGCTCGTCGACGAGCCCGGCGCTCATCAGCTGACGGACGAGGTCACCGCTCCCGAGCGCGACGATGGTCCCCTGCCCCTCTGTCTTGAGGCCGGCGACCGCCTCGACGACGTCTCCTTCGAGCACGCTCGCCCCGCTCCAGGCCAGGTCGTCGAGCGTGCGGGTCGCGACGTGCTTCGGGGCGGAGTTGAGGCTCGCCGCCATCGGGTTCGTGTCGGGCTGGGTCGGCCAGAACTCCGCCATCTTCTGGTAGGTCCGCCGTCCCATGACGTACGCCGAGGTCTGGGCGCCGATGTCGGGGGAGAGGACCTCCCCGAGCGCCGCGCCGTACGGTGCGCCCCACCCGCCGTGCTCGAAGCCACCCTCCCGGTCCTCGTCGGGTGAGCCCAGTCCCTGCATGACTCCGTCGACGCTCAAGAACTCCACGATCGCCAGTTTTCGCATGACGACAGCCTGCGCCCTGCTTGAATCGGCTGGCTTGAACGAAATCGACCGGCGATCATCGATACATGACGGGCGTGACCGAGGTCGTACGACTGCCCACCCACCCTGGGCTGCAGGGTCTGGTGGCGGGCATCGTGGGTTTCCGCGAGCAGTCGGCCGTGCCGCTCGAGCGGCGCCAGCCCGCGGGGACCCTGCTGCCGCTGGTCCTCTCGTTCGGAGACCCGTTCGAGATCGTCGAGGTCGCCGCGGGGGAGGGCGCCGGGGCGTACGGATCGTTCCTCTCCGGCTTCATGCCCGGGCCGGTCTCGACCCGGTCGGGGCGTAGCCATGCGTGCGTGCAGGTCTATCTGACGCCGCTCGGTGTCTCCCGGCTGCTCGGTGTCCCGGGGCAGGAGGTGGCCGGCAGGGTGATCGCGGTCGAGGATCTGATCCCCCAGTTCGGGGCGTCCTTCTCGGAGCGGCTCGCAGAGGCCGGCACCTGGCGACCGAGGCTCGACCTGGTCCAGTCCGCGCTGCTGACACGGGCCGGTGGTCCGGCCGGCGATCCGGCCGACCCGCTGGTGTCGTGGCTGTGGGACCGGATCACCGAGTCCGGAGGGCAGGTGCGTATCCGGGACCTCGTGGCTGAGACCGGATGGAGCCACCGGTACGTCACGACCTGCTTCCGGCGCGCGGTCGGGCTCACCCCGAAGGCAGCTGCCGGTGTCGTACGTTTCGAGCGCGCCGCCGCCGACATCTCGACAAGCTCGATACATCGCCTCGGCACGCTGCCGGTCGCCGAGGTCGCCGCCCGTCACGGCTACGCCGACCAGAGCCATCTGACCCGCGACGTCGTCAGGTACGCCGGTGAAACGCCCGCCGCGCTCGCTGTCAGCCGCCGTCCGACCGCCCACACGGCGCTCGGCACGACCCCCGGAGGTCCGCGCTAGAGGCGAGCCTGGGCGAGCTTGATGAGCTCGATCATCTCCGGCTCGGGGTCGGGGATGCCGTCGACCGGCCACCAACGTACGTCCAGCGACTCCGCGCTCACCGCCGGAACCGCACCGGAGGGAGCGACGGCCATGAAGCGTACGTCGAGGTGGTGGACGTCCCCGGACGGAGCGCAGAAGGGGACCGGGTGCTCGGAGAGCTGCACCAGCCCGGGCAGCGGAACCAGGTCGGGCACCCCGGACTCCTCACGCAGCTCGCGGGCGGCGGCCGCCCACAGGGTCGCGTCGTCCTGCTCGAGATGGCCACCGAACTGGAACCAGCGCCGTGCCTTGCGGTGATGGGTCAGCAGCACCGCGGAACCGTCGTCGGAGAGCACCACGCACGAGGCCGTCAGGTGGTCGGGGACGCACGACTTGAAGACCCCGGCGGGCTCGGCCTCGAGATGGGAGACGTAGCGCTGCCGCAGGGTCTCCTGCGGAGACGACGGCGCCTCCCACGCCCGCAGGTTCGCGAGCGCGTCAGCGTGCAGGCTCACTCGTCAGCGTCTCCGCCGAGCAGCTTCTTGAGCTCCGCGTCGAAGTCGATCGAGTCGACATCGGGAGCCTCGGCGCCCTCACGGAAGCCGAGCGGGTCGTCGAGGTCGGCCGAGGTGGGCAGCAGCGCCGGGGACATCCAGACGCCGTCGCGCGCCTCGATGCCCTGCCGGGTGCGCAGCGAGCCCCACAGCGCGGCCGCGTCCCGCAGCCGTCGTGGCCGGAGCTCGAGGCCGACCAGGGTCGCGAAGGTCTGCTCGGCCGGACCGCCGGCAGCCCGGCGGCGGCGTACGGCCTCCTGCAGCTGCGCCGCGACCGGCATCCTCTCGGCAGTGGCCAGGGCGACGACCTCGTCGACCCAGCCCTCCACGAGCGCCAGTACGATCTCGATCCGCTCCAGCGCCGCCTTCTGCGCGGGCGAGTCCGGCACCTCGAACATGCCTTCCTCGAACATGTTCTGCAGCTGGGACGGGTCCTGCATCGAGGAGAGGTCCAAGCCGCGCATCTGCTCCTCGATGCGCTGCTGCATGGCCTCCATGTTGAGCTCGACGCCGCGCGCGTAGTCCGTCACGGCCGAGACCACGTGATCACGCAGCCACGGCACGCCGGCGAAGAGCCGCTGGTGGGCGGCCTCGCGCAGGGCCAGGAAGAGCAGCACGTCGTCGGTGCTGACGCCCAGGCCCTCGGCGAAGGGCTCGACGTTGACCGGCAGCAGCGCGGCCTGACCGGGCTCGGTCAGCGGGATGCCGATGTCGGAGACGGAGATGACCTCGCCGGCGAGGTGACCGAGGCCGGTGCCGGCCTGGTTCGCGTACAACGCGCCCATCGCCTTGCCGACGAACCCGATCATCGGGCCCATCTGGGCCTTCATGTCCTCGGGGAGCTGGCCGCTCATGGCGGCCGCGGTCGAGGCCGCGACCGGCTCGATCAGCGGCTTCCACGCATCCAGGGTGTTGACCAACCACTCGGCCTTCGACCAGGCGGTGGCGGACTTCACGCCGGAGGGGAACGACGTGGTCTCCTCCAACCAGTGGTCGGCCAGCTGGATCGCATCGGCGACCGCGTCCTTCTGCTTCTGCGAAGGCGTCGGGTCGGGCGTGGACGCGGCGACCTTGCGGGCGAGGTCCATCGCGACGTCCCAGTTCAGCGGGCCGTCATAGGGCTGTAGCAGCGACTGGATCTGACCGAAGATCTGGCTCAGGTCAGGCATGCCGCCGGGGCCTCCGCCGACGCCGCCGATGGGGAAACCACCGAAGAACGCTTCAAAGGGCGTGCCCTTGAAGGGGTTCTCCGGCTCCTCCGGCTCGTCGGGGCCACCTGGGGTCTGACTCATATGTCCAGCCTACGCGGTTACGGAAGCCCGCTGTCAGCAAGGACTAGGCTGTTTCCATGGCTGAACCGAAGAATGGCGCCGTCAAGCTTCTCGACATCCGGGAGACTCCTCTCGATGTCGCCGAGGTGCTGGCCGCACTCGACGACGACGCTTCCGGCGGGGTGACGCTCTTCGTCGGCCGCGTACGTGACCACGACGGGGGCAAGGGTGTGACCGGCCTCGACTACCAGGCCCATCCGACCGCCCTCGCGCGCCTGGCGGATGTCGCCGAGAAGGTGGCCGCCGACCACGGCGTCGCGGGCCTCGCCGCGGTCCACCGCACCGGCCACCTCGACATCGGCGACATCGCCGTCATCGTGGCCACCGCCTCCGGCCACCGTGGCGAGGCCTTCGCCGCCTCCCGCGACCTCATCGACACCCTGAAGGCCGAGGTGCCTATCTGGAAGCACCAGGTCTTCACCGACGGCACAGACGAGTGGGTCGGCGCGCCCTGATGCGCAGCATTGGCGCCACCAAATAGGCTGCGTACGTGGACATCCTGCTCTGGCTCGTACCGTCAGCGGTCATCACCGTGCTGGCGATGGCCTGGGTCGCGTTCCTCGGACGTGAGGGGCGCGAGCAGGACCGCGAAGAGGTCGTACGCCGCCTCGGGATCGCGCTCGAGAAGGAGAAGACGCGCGAGCGCTCGAGAAGGTACGCAGCGCCTCAGCCGCCGCCCGACAGGTCGACCGGAGTCGCGGTCCGTGTCAACCGCGATGCCTCTTAGGGTGCACTTGGTCTTGAATGAGAAGGTGACGCTATGACACAGCGCACCCTGGCCGGCCTTGTCGCCCTGCCGCTCGTGGTTGCCCTGATCGTGATCGCCTGGGTCGTTCCGCTGCCTTTCACGATCTACAGCCCCGGGCCGACGGTGAACGTCCTGGGCGAGTTCGACGGCAAGGACATCGTCCAGGTCGAGGGCCACAAGAGCTACCGCGACAAGGGGCAGCTGCGGATGACCACGGTCTCCGAGACCACCCGCGAGGCAAGGCTCGGGCTCTGGACCCTGCTCGGCGCATGGATGAGCGACACCGAGGCGGTCTACCCGCGCGAGGTCGCCTACCCCGACCAGGGCACCGTCGAGGACGACCGTGAGGCCGGGCAGGTGCAGATGGCCAGCGCCCAGGACGCGGCGATCGCCGCGGCGTTCACCAAGCTCGGTGAGGACGTCGACGAGGTCTCGGTCGCCGAGGTGACCGAGGACGCGCCGGCCGCCGGCAAGCTGAAGGCCGACGACGTGGTCACCAAGGTCGGCGACAAGGCGGTCGACACCCCCGAGGAGGTCGTCGCGGAGGTGCAGAAGGTCGAGCCCGGTGACACGGTCGAGCTGACCATCGAGCGCAAGGGCAAGACGCTCACCGAGACCATCAAGACCGGTGAGAAGGACGGCAAGGCCTTCATCGGCGTCTCGCTGGGAGCGACCTACGAGTTCCCCTACGACGTCAAGATCACCCTCGACCCGGCCATCGGCGGACCGAGCGCCGGGCTGATGATGGCGCTCTCGGTCTACGACACCCTCACCGAGGGGCCGCTGACCGGCGAGAAGAAGATCGCCGGCACCGGCACCATCGACGGTGACGGCAACGTAGGCCCGATCGGCGGGATCCAGCAGAAGATCCCGGGTGCGGCCTCGGACGGAGCCAAGCTCTTCCTGGTGCCCGCCGGCAACTGCCAAGACGTCGAGGGTGCCGAGAACGGTGACATGCGCCTGACCCGTGTGGAGACTCTCGACGACGCCATCAAGGCCATCGAAACCTGGACCGAGGACCCGAATGCCAAGCTGCCGACCTGTGGGAGCACGAAGTGAACGACACCCCTGAGCCCACGCCCGAGCTCAGCCGCGGTCTCGACCTGGAGACCGACCCCGCCCTGGCCACAGCGGTCCTCGAGATCGAGGCACACGTCGCCGGCGAAGGCTGGGACGGACCGGCGAGGCTCTTCGCGCTCGTCGACACCGCCGCGCTGGTCCGGGCCGAGCCCGCGCTCGCCGCGATGATGGGCCTCGACGCTCCCGATCAGGACGGGTCGCTGACCCCGATCGAGCAGGACCAGGTGCCGGTGACGACCCAGCTGGAGGAGGTCCTCCAGACGACAGCCTGGCCCGCCGGGGTCACCGGCTGCGCAGCGGTGGTCGAGCGCCTCGTGCTGCCGCCTGACGCCGACGGCAAGATCCCCGATGACGCCGAGGCGGCCGCGGAGTTCGCCAAGGCGCACCCCGACCGGCAAGAGGTACGCATCGTGGCCGGCGCGACACGTGCTGGTGCTACGTACTGTGCTCTGCGGTTGAAGGCGCACGACGACGACCAGTCGGTCATCGGCGGCGTCGACCTGGTCCCCGAGCTCCTCGAACTGCTGCGTGTCACTCTTGAGGAGAACCCAGACAGCGAGGCTGACGCATGAGTCTGTTCGACGACGACGACCCGGCGCAGGCGCCGGCGCGCACACAGAGCACCGGCCGCAACCGATGGCTGGCGATCTCGGCCGTCTCGGTCATCGTGCTCTTCTTCGGCATCAGTGCCTTCGCGGCGATCTACACCGACGCGCTGTGGTACGACGCGATCGACTTCAGCAGCGTCTTCGGCACGGTCTTCTGGACGCGTACGGCACTGTTCGTCATCTTCTTCGTGCTGATGGCGATCATGATCGGGCTTCCCGCGGCGCTCGCCTACCGCACCCGTCCCTACTTCCACCCGGCCGATGACATCGGTGGCCTGGACCGCTACCGCGACGCGATCGCACCGATCCGCACCTGGCTCCTGGTCGGCGTCGCTGGTGTCTCCGGGATCTTCGCCGGCTTCTCGGGCGCCGGCCAGTGGCGTACGTATCTGATGTGGCGCCACGGGCGCGACTTCGACAAGACCGATGAGTTCTTCGGCAAGGACATCGGCTTCTACGTCTTCGACCTGCCGTGGTGGCACTACCTGGTCAACTTCGCGCTGACCGGGCTGATCCTCGGCACCATCGGCGCGATGATCGTGCACTACGTCTACGGCGGCATCCGGCTCACCGCGCAGCGCGACCGGTTCACCCGCTCCGCGCAGATCCAGCTCAGCGCCATGCTCGGGCTGATCCTGCTGGTCAAGGGGCTCGACTACTGGGTCGACCGCTACGACCTGGTCAACGGCTCCGGGCCCCGCCTCGACGGGATGACCTACACCGACGAGCACGCGGTGCTCCCGGCCAACCAGATCCTGCTCGGGATCGCGGTGATCTGCGGCGTGCTGTTCATCCTCAACATGTGGCGACGCAGCTGGCAGCTGCCCTCGATCGCGATCTCGCTGTTCGCGATCTCGGTGCTGCTGATCGGGATGATCTGGCCCGCGGTCGTGCAGGGCTTCCAGGTCCGGCCGAGCGAGCAGGACAAGGAGAAGCCCTACCTCGCGGCCAACATCAAGGCCACCCAGGACGCCTACGGCATCGCCAAGGACGACCTGGAGGTGACCGAGTACACCTCGCAGGCCGAGGCCGACGGCGCCTCGCCCGAGCAGCTCGACGAGACCGCGTCCTCGCTGCCGATCGTCGACCCCGCGGTGGTCCACCGCGAGTTCGAGCAGGTCCAGCAGGGCCGCTCCTACTACTCGGTGCACGAGCCGCTGGACATCTCCACCTACGAGGTCGGCGGCAAGGAGCGGGCGGTCGTGCTCGGCGTACGCGAGCTCAACCAGGCCGGCATCTCCGACTCCGACCGCACCTGGACCAACCTGCACACGGTCTACACCCACTCCAACGGAGTGATCGCCTCCTACGCCAACATGCGCGGCGCCGACGACAAGACCGAGTCGAACCAGATGCAGTGGGCCGAGGGCGACCGCACCGGCCAGCACGACCTGACCTCGGGCCAGGGCAAGTTCCAGGACAAGGTCTACTTCGGCGAGGACTCGCCGGAGTACTCGATCGTCGGCAAGGCCGGCAAGGGCAACCCGGTCGAGCTCGACTACAACTCCGAGGACGGCGAGACCAGGACGACGTACGAGGGCGCCGGCGGTGTCCCGATCGGCTCCAACTTCCGGCAGCTGATGTACGCCATCCAGTTCGGCTCCACGAACTTCCTGCTCTCCTCGCGCGTGAACGAGAACTCCGAGATCCTCTACGACCGCTCTCCGAAGGAGCGGGTGCAGAAGGTGGCGCCGTGGCTGACCCTGGACGACGACGTCTACCCGGTCGTCGTCGGTGGGCGGATCCAGTGGGTGGTCGACGGCTACACGACCACCGACCGCTACCCGCAGGCCGCGCGTGACTCGTTCGCCTCGATGACCGACGATGCCACCCAGACCTCGACCGGCGTGCAGACGCTGCCGACCGACGAGATCAACTACATGCGCAACGCAGTGAAGGCGACCGTGGATGCGTACGACGGCACGGTCACCCTCTACGAGTGGGACGAGTCGGACCCGATCCTGCAGACGTGGGAGGCGGCCTTCCCCGGCACCGTGATGCCGAAGTCGTCGGTCCCGAAGGAGCTGATGGAGCACCTTCGCTACCCCGAGGACCTCTACAAGGTGCAGCGCTACCAGCTGGCGCGCTACCACGTCTCCGACCCGGACGTCTTCTTCTCCGGTAACGAGCGCTGGGCCGTGCCCGAGGACCCGAACGACGACAACCACCAGCAGACGCCCTACCGGATGTTCCTCGACGACGGCTCCGGCACCGCACGCTGGTCGCTGACGTCCGCCTTCGTGCCCTACAACCGTCCAAACCTGGCGGCGATGATGTCCGTGGACTCGGACGCCACCTCGGAGAACTACGGGAAGATCCGGATCACCACCGGTTTCCCCGAGGACACCCAGGGGCCGGGCATGGTCTCCAACGAGTTCCGCACGGACAAGGCGATCGCCGACGAGGTCGCCTCGTTCAACCGCTCCGGCTCGGCGCCGGTGTGGGGCCAGGTCATCACCTATCCGACGGCGAAGAACGGCCTCCTGTACGTCGAGCCGATCTACGCCCGCCGAGCGACCGCCTCGACCTCGGGCTATGCCCAGCTGGCCTTCGTGCTGGTCTCCTACGACGGACGGGTCGGCTACGGTACGACGCTGAACGAGGCCCTCGAGGTCGCGCTGACCGGCGCCGCGCCGACGCCTCCGACGGCATCCGATCCCGACGAGGAGCCGGCCGAGACCACTCCGCCTCCATCCGGTGACTCACCGGGCGAGGTCGGCCAGCTCCTCGAGGACGCGCGTGCCCTGTTCGCCCAGGCCGACGAGGCCGGCAAGTCGGGCGACTACGCCGAGCGTGAGCGTCTCATCGCCGAGGCTCAGGACAAGGTCGACCAGGCCGCCGACCTCATCTCGGGAGGCTGAGGGCACCTCCGATTAGGGGTTCGTTTCCCCTCGCGTGTAATGTTCTTCTTGCGACGCGGGGTGGAGCAGCTCGGTAGCTCGCTGGGCTCATAACCCAGAGGTCACAGGTTCAAATCCTGTCCCCGCTACTCCAAGACGAAGGCCCGGACCGAAAGGTCCGGGCCTTCGTGATTTCGGGCTCGACGAGACCCAGGCGCCCGAGATTGGGGTTCGGGTCAGTTCGCGGGTAGTGTTGTTCTTGCGACGCGGGGTGGAGCAGCTCGGTAGCTCGCTGGGCTCATAACCCAGAGGTCACAGGTTCAAATCCTGTCCCCGCTACCCCAAGACGAAGGCTCGGACCGAAAGGTCCGGGCCTTCGTGGTTTTCAGTGCCTGAGCTGGGGTCGTCAGTCAGCCGGAACGTCGTCCGGTACGCCGTCGGCGTGACGCCGAGCGTGCGGTGGAAGTGGCGGCGCAGGGTGGTGGCAGTGCCCATGCCGCAGCTGGTCGCGATCTGGTCGATCGAGGCATCGGTGCTCTCGAGCAGCTCCTGAGCGCGGGCCAGCCGTTGACGGTGGAGCCAGTCGAGCGGGCTGGCCTCCAGCTCCGTCTGCATCCGGCGGGTGAGCTGGCGGGGGCTGAGGTGGGCGTTGGCGGCGAGGTCGGCGACGGTGAGGGGCTGGTCGAGTCGAGCGCGGGCCCATTCGAGGGTAGGGGCGAGCCCGTCCGGACTGCGTGGCGCCGCGGGCGGGGTGATGAACTGGGCCTGTCCGCCGGTGCGGTGGGCGGGTACGACCATCCGCCTGGCCATGGCGTTGGCCGCGGCAGCGCCATAGTCGCGGCGTACCAGGTGCAGGCAGAGGTCGAGCGCTGCAGTCTTGCCTGCGGAGGTGAGCACGCCCCCGTCGTCGACGTAGAGGATGTCGGGCCGTACGTCGACCTGCGGGTAGCGGCGGGCGAGGTCTTCGGCGTGCATCCAGTGAGTGGTGGCTACGCGGCCGTCGAGCACGCCTGCGGCCGCCAGCACGAACGCACCGGTGCAGAGGGCGGCAAGTCGGGTGCCTCGCCGCTGGGCGGCGACGAGGGCGTCGATGAGCGCCGGGTCCACTCGGTCGTCGAGCTCGTCGGCCGAGGGCACGACGACGGTGTCGACGTGGGCGATCTCCGCGTAACCGGCCGTGCGCACGTGGGGTAGCCATGGATGGGGACCGCCGTCGGCGGTGCAGATCACGAGGTCGTACCAGCCGCCTGCGGGGTCCTGGTCCGGGCGGTCGGCGCCGAAGATCTCGGAGGCGATCGCAACCTCGTAGAGCATCGCGGTGTCGTGCAGGACGAGCGCAATCCGATGCATGTCGCAAACTGTACGGTGCATGTCGTTTCGGACACTCGTCTCGACGGCCCGACCTCGACAGGATCGAGGCATGAACACGAATGAACGAGTCCTTGTCTACGGCGCCACCGGTCACACGGGGCGCTTCGTCGTCGACGAGCTGCTGCGCCGCGGGCTCGAGCCCGTGCTCGCCGGCCGCGACGCCGAGCGGCTGGCCGCTGGTCCCGCGCGGTATGCCGGCCTCGAGCGGAGGGTGGCCACGCTGGCGGATCCAGCTGGCCTCCGGCGTGCCCTTTCCGGGACCGCGGCGGTCGTCAATTGCGCGGGTCCCTTCCTCGACACCGCGCTTCCGCTGGCCCGGGCAGCCGTCGACGCCGGCGCCCACTACCTCGACGTCACGGCCGAGCAGCCGGTCGTGCAGGCGCTGTACCGCGACCTCGACGCGCCCGCCCGGTCGGCGAACGTGGCTGTCGTCCCGGCGATGGCGTTCTACGGTGGCCTCGCCGACCTGCTCGTCACGGCACTCCTTGAAGGGCGTACGCACGCAGAGGAGGTCGAGGTGGCGATCGGTCTGGACCGGTGGTGGCCGACCGCGGGGACGCGCGTGACCGGGGTGCGGAACACCGCGACCCGACTGGTCATCCGCGATGGCGCGCTGGCACCCCTCGAGAGTCCTGCGCCCTTCGAGACGTGGACCTTCGACGAGCCGCTGGGTGAACAGGCCGTCGTCCAGCTGCCGTTCTCCGAGGTGATCACCATCGACCGTCACCTGGAGGTGAAGGAGCTGCGCTCTCATCTCAACACCGGCTCGCTCGACGAGCTTCGCGACGCCGAGACACCGGCGCCGGAGGCCGTCGACCAACGTGGCCGCTCGGCCCAGAGGTTCTTCGTCGACGTCGTGGCTCGAGACGGCGGCGACGTACGTCGAGCGAGCGTGAGTGGCCGTGACATCTACGCCGTCAGTGCGCCGATCGTCGTCGAGGGTGTCGCCCGCCTCCTGGATGGGCGTCATCACGGATCCGGGGCCTGCGCACCGGGTCAGGTCTTCGACGCCGCCGACGTCCTGAGGACCCTTCAGCGGGACGGCGCGGTCGCGGTGCGGTCGACGCGCCAGAGTCTGAGCAAGATCTGATCCGTTACGAATTTTGACACATCTGTGACGGAATACGTAACCTCGCCGCATCCGTCAATGATGAAGAAGGCAGGGCCCGTCATGAAGAGACTCCTCGTCGGAGGCGCGGTCCTTGCGACCGCTCTCACCTCCGTGGTCACCACGACCTCGGCCGAGGCGCGCCCGCATCACGCGGCGGCGAGCGCTCCGACCGCGGTTGCCGGAGCGGTGGGCGACGCCTTCTACCAGGCACCGAAGGACCTCCTCGACGGTCCTCACGGCAGCGTGATCCGGCGCCGTCCGCTCCACGGCGACGCGGCGTACGACGGCGCTCGCAACTGGCTGGTCCTCTACCGCTCCGTCACGCCTCAGGGCGAGCCGGTCGCGGTCTCGGGAACCGTCGCCATCCCTAGCGGCCAGGCCCCGAAGGGCGGCTGGCCGGTGATCTCGTGGCTGCACGGCACGACGGGCGTCGCCGATGTCTGCGCGCCCTCTCGTGACGCGGCCGATCATCCGACCCACGACTACCTGCAGGTCATGCACGAGACGGTGCAGCGCTGGGTCGACCGTGGGTACGCGGTCGTCGCCACCGACTATCAGGGGTTGGGCACCGACGGTCAGCACAGCTACCTCGTCGGTGAGGCCGAGGGACGCGCCGCGGCCGACATGGTGCGCGCCGCACACAAGATGCCAGGTCCGCCGGGACAGCTGAGTGCCGAATGGGTTGCCGCAGGGCACTCCCAGGGCGGTCACGCGGCCCTGTTCGCCGCAGACGTCGCACCGCGCTGGACGCCCGAGCTCCCTCTGATCGGTGCGGTCGGTCTTGCGCCCGGCTCTCAGCTGAGCGGCTTCGTCGAGCAGATCCGCAACCTTCCGCTGCGGGGCATCACCGGGTTCTTGCCGCTCATCATCCGTGGCGTCGAGACCACCGGCGTGTCGACCGACGGACTGCTGACGCCGGGTGCTGACCAGTTGATGTCGCACGCCGAGGACCGTTGCGTCGGCCAGCTCAACGCGTCGGACTCCTGGGGTGCGCTCAGCACCGACCAGGTGTTCCAGCCGGGCGCTGACTTCGCCGCCTTCGACCGGGCGATGGCCGACAACGAGCCGGGCCGGCTTGCGCCGTCGGTACCGGTGTTCCTCGCGCAGGGCGACGGTGACACCACCGTGCTGCCGGCATGGACGCAGGCGCTGACGTCCCAGCTGACCGCCAACGGCGTTGCTGTCACCTCCGAGACGTACGCCGGGGTCGACCACCGCGGCGTGATCGCCGCTTCGTACGACGACGTCACCGGGTGGATCGACGGGCTCCACGGTCAGAGCTGACCTGCTTCGGCGCTGCTCTCGTCGCCCTACGCCGAGTCCGGATACTCGCCGTGGACGCTGACTCGGAGGAGGATGCTGTCATGGCCGTCGACGTGCTGGTGGAAACGACGATTCATCGATCGCCGGGTGAGGTGTCCGCGTACGCCGGCGATCCGACCAACGCGCCGACCTGGTACGCCAACATCCGCTCGGTCGAGTGGCGTACGGAGCCGCCGGTGCGGGTCGGGTCGAGGATGGACTTCGTCGCGCAGTTCCTGGGGCGCCGGCTGGCCTACACCTACGAGGTGGTCGAGTGGGTGCCGGGGGAGCGGCTGGTGATGCGTACGGCCGATGGACCGTTCCCGATGGAGACGACCTACACCTGGGAGCCTGCGGGAGAGGGCGGCACTTGGATGACGCTGCGCAACCGCGGCAACCCGTCCGGTTTCTCCCGGGTCGCTGCGCCGGTGATGGAGCGGGCCATGCGGCGAGCGACGACCAAGGATCTGGCCAGGCTCAAGGAGATCCTCGAGTCCTGACGCGAAGCGTTCGGGTGCCTTCGGATCGCTGTGTCTGACCGTCATCGGCGGCATTTGGTGACAGGGTTTGGCTATGAGCGAGGACGCGGTCGACGAGGAGAAGACGAGGCTGCGAGCCCTCGGCGTACGTGTTCGGCAGGGGGCTCGGGACCTGCTCCCGACCACGTCGTTGACGTTGCACGGGGGAGAGGTCGCGGTGGCTGTCGGTCCGCCGGGAGGTGGGCACACGTCGCTGGCTCTGGCGCTCGCCGGGCGGCTCCGGCTCGACGCGGGCAGGGCGGAGCTGGACGGTGACGCGTCGCCTCGGGTCCTGCAGGCTGCGGTGGCGCTGGTCGACGTGCCGGGGGTCTCCGAGCCCGACGAGATGGTGCCGTTCCGCACGATCCTTGGTGAGGAGCTCGCCATGGCGAAGCACAAGCCGAGCGCTGCAGCCATCGACGGCTGGCTGGGGGAGTACGACCTCGCGACCGGCATCACCACGGAGGCGGTCCCGCCGGTGCCGCGCCTGGAGATCCTCGCCCGGATGGCGTTGCTGCGTCCAGGCACCCGCTTCCTCGTCCTCACCTACCCCGAACGCCTCGGCCTGCCGGTCGCACAGTGGCTGGACATCGCCGACGACCTCGCCGGCTCCGAGAGCCGGCCCGGCGTCCTCGTCACCGCGAGTCGTGCGGTCACCATCCCCGCCGGCGTGCGTACGTTCACCATCGGTCCGACGGAGGAAGCATGAACTCGTTGCGTATCGCCCTGACCGAGCTGCGCCGGATCACTGCCGGGCGGCTGGCGAAGCTCGTCATCGTGGCGCTCGTCCTCGTCCCCACGCTCTACGCCGGGCTCTACCTCTACGCCAACCACGATCCGTACGCTCACTTCGACGAGCTCCCGGCGGCGCTCATCGTGGAGGACACCGGGGCCACCACGACCGACGGCACGAAGATCGAGGCCGGGCGCGATGTCGCCGACAACCTCCTGGAATCCGGCGACTTCGACTGGACGGAGACCTCTGCCGCCGAGGCGGAGGAGGGCGTCCAGGAAGGCGACTACTACTTCGCTCTACGGATCCCGGAGGGGTTCTCCCGTACGCTGACCGGCGCTGAGCGGCTCGACCCGGAGCAGGCGCAGATCCAGGTCATCACCAACGACGCCAACTCCTACCTGTCCACCACGATCGCGACCAACGTCACCGACAAGGTCCGCGCCGCCATCGCCAGCGAGGTCTCCGAGCAGGCGGCGGCCAACTTCCTGCTCGGCATCTCCGACCTCCGCTCGGGTCTGGTGAAGGCCGCCGACGGCGCCGCGAAGCTGGAGAAGGGCGCGGTCACGCTGCGCGACGGAGCCGGGACGCTGGCCACCGGAGCCGGCGACCTCGAGAACGGCCTGAACACCATCGAGGGCAAGGTCACCGACCTGCCCAGCAAGACGCGCGAGCTCGCCACCGGCGCCCGAAAGGTTGCCGACGCCAACGGCGAGATCGCCGCCACCGGGCAACGGGCCGCGAGCGCAGTCGATGACGCCGTCGCCGCCTACGAGTCGAATCGGGACGACCTCGACGCCCGGCTCCAGGCGCAGGGGCTCGATGAGCAGCAACGAGCCGAGGTGCTGGCCATCTACGACCGCGGCTCCGCCCCGCTCGACCGCGTCGACCAGCGCGTCGGCGACGTCTCGGGCCAGCTCGACCAGCTCGCCACCGGTGCGGACCAAGTGGCCGACGGCAACGAGCAGCTGGCCGATGCGATGCCCGATCTCGTCGCCGGGATCTCCTCGGCCGCTGATGGTGCCGGCGAGCTCAGCACCGGAGCGACCAAGCTGCGTGACGGTGCCGCCGAGCTCGCCACCGGCGCCGGCGACCTGAAGAAGGGGCTGCAGGACGGCGCCGCGCAGGCACCCGCCACCAACGAGGAGCTGCGCGACCGGATCGCCTCGACGATCGCCGACCCGGTCGCCATCGACTCGGTCTCCGAGGCGAAGGCGTCCTCGTACGGAGCCGGGCTGGCGCCGTTCTTCCTCGCCCTGGGCGCATGGATCGGCGGGTACGTCCTCTTCCTGCTCGTCCGGCCGATCTCGACCCGCGCGCTGGCCGCCAACCAGACCCCGCTGAGGGTGGCCCTGGGCGGCTGGCTCACCCCGGCGCTCATCGGCGTCGCGCAGATGGTCGTCGTGCTCGTGGTCGTCGGTCTCGCCGTCGACATCACGCCGGTGAACTGGCTCGGCACGTTGGGGTTCCTGCTGCTCACCTCCGCGACCTTCATCGCGATCGTGCACATGCTCAACGCGCTCCTCGGCGCCCCGGGCCAGTTCCTCGGCCTGGTCCTGATGGTCGTCCAGCTCGTCACCGCCGGCGGCACGTTCCCCTGGCAGACCATTCCCGAGCCGCTGCACTGGCTCCACCACATACTGCCGATGAGCTACGCCGTCGACGGGCTGCGCCAGCTGATGTACGGCGGGCTCTCCGGGCGGGTCGTCGCGGACGCCCTCGTCCTGACCGCCTTCCTCGTCGGCGCGCTGCTGCTGACCAGCTACGGCGCTCGCCGGCAACGGGTCTGGACGCCCAAGCGGGTGCGTCCGGAGATCGCCATCTGACCGTCGCGCCCATCGATCACCGGTGCTCCCTGAGCACCGGTGATCACTTCTGCCTGCAGACAGCATACAGTTGACAACAGACAAATGATGTCTGATGATTCACGGACTCCATGAAAGAGTTAAAGGGGCCGCCGAACCATGCGCATCACGGGCTATCGCACGCTGACGACCGTGCACGACTGGGGTCGTCCCATCGGCGACGTCAACGGCGCTGTCGGATCGGGCAAGACAGTCGTTCCGATCGTCGTGCTCACCACCGACTCCGGACTGGAGGGCATCGGCCTCGGCCACCACCAGGGCCTCGACGTCGTCTTCCCCGCTCTGGAGGGCGAGGACCCGATCGCCGTGCAGGCGCTCTACGACCGGATGCTGTCGTGGGTCTTCAAGTCCGGGCACGGCGGCGCGGTGTTCGGGGCGATCGGCGCACTCGACATGGCGCTGTGGGACCTCAAGGCCAAGGCGGCCGGCCAACCGCTGTGGCGCCTGCTCGGCGGGCGCGACCGGGTCGTGCCGGCGTACGCCTCCGGCCTGGACGGGCCGCTGACCGACGAGGAGCTCGCCGCCCTCCAGACCCGGTTCGCCGACCACGGCTTCACTGCCGTCAAGATCAAGGGCGGCCTGGACGTCGAAGCCGACCTGCGGCGCCTCCACCTCGTCAGCGACGTCTTCCATGACCGGACGGGCGCCGCGCCCGCGCTGATGCTCGACGCCAACGAGTCCTGGTCGCGCAAGGAGGCGGTACGCCACATCGGCCGCCTCGAGGAGTCGGTCGACCTCGCCTGGGTCGAGGAGCCTGTGCGCCGGTGGGACGTCGACGGCCTGACTCGCGTCTCCCAGTCGGTGCGTGCGGCCGTCGCGACCGGGGAGAACCTCACCGGACTCGAGCAGTTCCGGCCGCTGCTGCAGGCCAACGCGGTCGACGTCGTGCAGACCGGCAGCGTCTGGGGGATCAGCCACTTCCTGCGTGTGGCCGCCCTCGCGCTGGCCTTCGACCTGCCGGTGAGTCCGGTCGGCTACAACGCCAATCCGATCGCCCACGCAGCCACGGTCGTTCCCAACCACCTCTCGCTGGAGGTGCAGGACCTGCATCTGCCCTTCGGTATCGAGTCCGACCAGGAGATCGAGGACGGGCACCTGGTGCTCGGCGACCTCCCCGGTCTCGGCCTGGTCGTCGACGAGGCGGCGATCGAGCACATGAACGAGGCCGCCGACTGGGGACGCCACGGCGGCCCCCACGTACGTCCGGAGCGAGCCGGTCGCCGGCTCGTCCGCAAGCCGTCCCTCCACCCGCGCCCCCAGGGCCCCGCCGCGCGCTGACCTGCCCCACTCACGAAAGGACCAGCCAGATGACGTCCCAGACCCCGACCCGCGGTTGTGCCGTGGTGACCGGAGCGGGTGGCTCGCTCGGCCGCGCCAGCGCCGTACGCCTCGGGCAGGAGGGCTTCTCGCTCGCCCTGCTCGACCTGCCGGGTGACGCACTGACCACCACAGCCGCCGAGGTCGAGGCGACCGGAGCTCGGCAGGTCACCCTGCCCGTGGACGTCCGCGACGCCGATGCAGTGGTCGCCGCCCTGGAGGAGGCCGAGCGCGAGCTGTGGCCGCTCGAGGTGCTGCTCAACAACGCCGCGATCTATCCGGCCACGCCGTTCCTGGACATCCCGGTCAGCGAGTACGACGACGTGGTGGCGGTCAACCAGCGGGCCTACTTCGTCGCCGCCCAGGCGGCGGCCCGGCTGATGGCGCCGCGGGGGAGCGGCTCGATCGTCAACATCGGCTCGATCACCTTCTCCGGCGGCTGGGACAAGCTGGCCAGCTATGTCTCGACCAAGGGCGCGGCGGTGGCGCTGACCCGTGCGCTCGCGCGCGAGCTCGGCCCGAGCGGCATCCGCGTGAACGCGGTCGCCCCGGGTGCCTTCCCGACCAAGGCCGAGGAGATCCACGAGGATCCCGAGGCCTACACGGCCCACGTGCTGGACCACCAGTCCCTCAAGCGGCGCGGCCGGCCCGCCGAGCTGGCGGCGGTGGTCGCCTTCCTGGTCGGGCCCGACGCGTCCTTCATGACCGGGCAGACCCTGAACGTCGACGGCGGATGGAACATGCAATGAGCGAACACGACAACAAGCTCGACATCTTCGGACACCGACTCACGCCGCGAGAGCTGCGCGAGCGCACCGGCGACACCGAGTCCGTCGCGGGAGTACGCCAGGTCGTCCTCGACAACGGTTCCGAGCGCGGCGTACGGGCGGTGCAGCTGCGCACCTCGGCCGGGCTCGAGCTCGAGGTGCTGGTCGACCGGGCGCTCGACCTCGGCGCGGCCCGGCTGCGGGGCGTCCCCTTCGGGTGGCGCAGCGGCAACGGCTTCCGCCACCCGGGCCTGCACGAGCACCACGACGAAGGCGGTCTCTCCTGGCTGCGCGCCCTCGACGGCCTGCTGGTCTCCGGCGGCCTCGACCACACCCTCTTCGGTGGCGACGTGGACGCCACGGCGTACAACTATCCGCCCAAGCAGACGGTCAACCACGGCCTGCACGGCCGGCTCACCGCGATCCCCGGCCGCCTGCTCGAGGCCGGCGAGGTGTGGGACGGCGACCGTCGTGTGCTGCGGGTGCGCGGCGAGGTCGTCCAGGCGACGTCCTTCGGTGAGCACCTGCGCCTGACCCGCACGATCGAGGCCGACTTCGACGGACTCGAGATCCGCCTCCACGACGTCGTCGACAACCTCGGCTTCGACCCGACGCCGCACATGTTCCTCTACCACCTCAACTTCGGCTGGCCACTGGTCGATGCGGGCACCGAGTTCGTCGCGGCCATCAGCGAGACCCCGTGGTGCTCGGACTCGGTCGCCGAGCAGGGCGTCTCCTACCGCACCCTCCCCGAGCCGCAGCCGCGGTTCGTCGAGCAGGTCCACGAGCACACCCTCGTCGCCGAGGCCGACGGCCGGCACCGGGTCGCGCTGCTCCGCGGCGACGAGACCCTCGGCGTGGAGGTCTCCTGGGACTCCGCCACGATGCCGCACTTCTTCGAGTGGCAGAACCTCCGCAGCGGCCAGTACGCCATCGGGCTGGAGCCGTCGACGCATGCGGTCGCCGGCGACGCCGCCGCCCGCGAGGACGGGTCGATGACCTGGCTCGAGCACGGCGACACGCGCAGCTACACCACCACGATCCGCGTGCTCGACGGCGCGGAGGACGTCCGGGCCTCCCGCGCCGCGATCCGCGCGCTCGGCGACCAGCCCGACTGACCCGCCAACCCACCCAGGCAAGGAAGTCCCGAACCGATGACCACCACACCCCGCATCCTCGAGGGCTACCGCGTCCTCGACTGCTCGATCGCCATGGCCGGCCCGTTCGCCGCTCAGCGGCTGGGTGACCTGGGCGCCGACGTCGTCAAGGTCGAGCCGGTCACCGGCGAGTGGCAGCGCCACGCCGCGGCCGGCGGCGCGCAGGGCAATCAGATCAACGTCTCCTTCCTCTCCCTCAACCGCAACAAGCGCTCGCTGGCCGTCGACCTCAAGGCCGACGCCGGCAAGCAGGTGCTGCTGCGGATGGTCGAGACGGCAGACGTGTTCCTCCAGAACTACCGCCCAGGCGTGGCCGAACGGCTCGGCGTCGACTACGCGACGCTCTCGGCGATCAACCCGCGCCTGGTCTACGTCTCGATGTCCGGTTACGGCGAGGACGGCCCCGACGTCGACCAGCCCGGGCAGGACCTGCTGCTGCAGGCCCGCAGCGGCGCGATGCTCTCGACCGGTCGCCACGGCGAGCCGCCGCAGCCGGCGGGGCAGTACCTCGTCGACGCGGTCACCGCCTCCACCGCGTTCGAAGCTGTCCTGGCCGCGCTGCTGCACCGCGAGCGTACGGGCGAGGGGCAGCTGGTGAAGGTGAACATGCTGGACGCGATCACCACCTTGCAGATGCAGGAGCTGTCGGTGTTCGTGGCCGGCAAGGTGCCCCAGCAGCGCAGCGCGGAGCCGCACGCGCACGTCTACATCCGGGCGCCCTATGGCACGTTCAAGACGGCGGACGGTTTCCTCGCCCTCGCCATGCCCGACCTGCCGACGCTGGGGAAGGTCATCGACGAGCCCGCGTTCGCCGAGATGAGCTCGGAGGTGCACGGCTGGACCCACCGGGACGAGGTCCATCGCCGCACTGCGGACAGGCTGGTGCTGCGTACGACGGCCGAGTGGCTCGACGCACTCGGTGCCGCCGGCATCTGGTGCGGCCCGGTCCAGGACTACGCGGCCCTGGTCGAGGACCCGCAGATCAAGCACAACGGGACCTTCGTCGAGTACGACCACCCCACCGAGGGCCGGGTCACGACCCCGGGATTCCCGTACGCCTTCTCCAGCACGCCGGCCTCGATCGAGCGGGGCGCTCCCCTGGTCGGGGAGCACACCGGCGAGCTGCTCGCAGAGGCCGGGTTCACCGGCGAGGAGATCGCGGCGCTGACCGCCGGTGGCGTGGTCGCCGAGACCCGTCCCGAGCAGCCGGTCCGATGACCCTGCCGACCTTTCGCGGCCTGACCTGGGACCACCCGCGCGGCCGGGATGCGCTGGTCGCGGCGGCCGAGGCGAGCGACCTGGACCTGACCTGGGATGTGCACCCGCTCAGCGGCTTCGAGTCCACCCCGATCGAGGAGATCGCCGCCGACTACGACCTCGTCGTCCTCGACCACCCGCATCTCGGTGACGCACTCGCACACGGCTGCCTGCAGTCGTTCGACGACCTCGTCGGTCACGAGCAGGTGGCGGCGTGGGCGGACGCGGCCGTGGGTCCGAGCCTGGCGTCGTACGTCATGGACGGACGGCTGTGGGCGGTGCCTCTCGACGCGGCGACGCAGGTGGCCGCGACATGTGCGGATCTCGTCGACGCCGTGCCGCGGCTGTGGGCGGAGGTCGTCGCGCTGTCCCGGCGGGCGCCGGTCGCGCTCTCGGTAGCGGGCCCGCACGCGCTCCTGACCTTCACCTCGGTCTGCGTCGCACTGGGAGAAGAGCCGGGTGGCACCCAGCGGTTCGTCTCCGACGAGGTCGGACGCCAGGCCCTCGAGCTGATGGCCGACCTGGCCGCGCGGGCGCCGCGCCACACCCTGGACCTCGACCCGATCGGCATGCTCGCCGAGATGACCGAGGGCGACACGATCGCCCACGTGCCGCTCGTCTACGGCTACGTCACCTACGCCGACACCACGCTCGACCGTCCGGTTCGCTTCACCGACGCGCCCACGCTGGCACCTGGTACCCGGCCCGGCTCCACCCTCGGCGGGACCGGCCTGGCCATCACGGCACGGTGCCAGGTCACGCCCGAGCTGCTCGACCACGTACGCCACCTCATGTCAGCGCCGGTGCAGGAGGACTTCATCCCGGCGCACGCCGGCCAGCCGTCCGCACGCGCCGCGTGGACCTCGCCGGCGGTGAACGAGCCGGTGGGCGACTTCTACCGCGGCACCCTGGAGACGGTCGAGCGGGCGTGGGTGCGGCCCCGTCATCCGGGCTACGTGACGTTCCAGACCGAGGCCGCCGAGGTCGTGCGCGAGGCCCTGTCCGGCTCGATCAGCATCGCCGCTGCCCTGTCTCGGATCGACGACCGCCACCTGGCCACCCTCGGCCGCACGAGCCCGGAAGGAGCTGCCCGATGACCGCACCCGAGTCGACCTGCCCGGAGGTGCTGTTCGAGCAGCGCGGCCATATCGGCGTGATCACCCTCAACCGGCCCGCCAAGCTCAACGCCGTCACCCAGGAGATGTCCGATGCGCTCGTCGCGCTGGCACGTTGGTGCAACGACACCGACGAGATCCGCGTCGTGGTGCTCACCGGCGCCGGGGACCGCGCCTTCTGCGCGGGCTCGGACATCGCCGAGCTCGACAAGTACGCCAGCCCCTGGGCCTTCCGCAACCGGGAGGACTACTGCGACTCGCTCAAGGTGTTGCGCAAGCCGATCATCGCCGCCGTCAACGGGTACGCCCTCGGCGGCGGCCTGGAGACCGCGCTGATCTGCGACATCCGGCTGGCGTCGACCACCGCGAAGCTCGCCGCCGCTGAGGTGAAGCTCGGCTGGATCGGCGGCGGCGGGATGTCTGCGCTGCTGGCACGCTCGATCGGCCCGAGCAACGCGGCGGTGATGCTGATGACCGGAGATCCGATCGACGCGCGGCAGGCGCTCGCCTGGGGCCTGGTCAGCGAGGTGCTCGAGCCCGACGCCCTCCTGCCGCGAGCCCTCGAGCTCGCCGAGACCATCGCGAGCCGCGCACCCATCGCGGTCGAGACCGCCAAGGCCAATCTGGCCGCCGCCGCCAACATGCCTCTGGAGCAGGCGGTCGCCTACGAGCGCGACATCCAGACCGTGTGCTTCGCGACCGCCGACGCCGCCGAGGGCCGCGCGGCGTTCGCCGAGAAGCGCGCACCCCGATTCGTCCGAGCCTGACCTAAGGACCACCGATGACCGTCACCACCGACTGGGGCCCCGACCTGGCCGCCACGCTGCCCACCGATGGCGCTGTCCCGACGCTCGTGGGGCGTGTCTGGGATCCGCAAGCAGGAGGCCCGAGCGTCGTCGTGGTGCGGGATGGCACTGCGTACGACGTGAGCGGGACGTTCCCGACGGTGCGCGACCTCTGCGAGCACACCGACTCCGTCGCCGCTCTGGCCGGCGTTCCCGGTGAGCCGCTGGCTACGGTGGCCGACCTGCTCGCCAACACGCCGCCGGAGGGCCGCGACGCCACCCGCCCCTGGCTGCTCCCGCCGGTCGACCTGCAGGCGGTCAAGGCCGCCGGGGTGACCTTCGTGGTCTCGATGCTGGAGCGGCTCATCGAGGAACGCGCTCGGGGCGAGGCCGACGCCGCGGCCACGGTGCGCGCCGAGATCACCGCGGCGATCGGCGGCGGGCTCGACGAGCTGCTCCCCGGCTCACCGGAGGCGCAGCGGCTCAAGGAGGTGCTGCGCGAGCGCGGCATGTGGAGCCAGTACCTCGAGGTCGGCATCGGACCCGACGCCGAGATCTTCACCAAGGCCCAGCCGCTGTCCGCGGTCGGCACCGCCACCGAGGTCGGGGTGCTGGCCGCGTCGCGCTGGAACAACCCCGAGCCCGAGGTGGCGCTGGTCGTCGCCTCTGACGGCCGGATCGTCGGCGCCACCCTGGGCAACGACGTCAACCTGCGTGACGTCGAGGGTCGCTCGGCGCTCCTGCTGCCCAAGGCGAAGGACAACAACGCCGCCTGTGCCGTCGGCCCGTTCGTACGGCTCTTCGACGCCGGCTTCACCCTCGACCACGTGCGCGCGATGACGGTCTCGCTCGAGGTGCGTGGCGAGGACGACTTCGAGATGGTGGGCACCTCGTCGATGCGCGCGATCAGCCGCGACCCCGCCGATCTGGTGCGCCAGCTGGTCGGCCCGCACCACCAGTACCCCGACGGGGCCGTGCTGCTGCTCGGCACCATGTTCGCGCCCTCGCACGACCGGGACGAGCCCGGTATGGGGTTCACCCATCACTCGGGCGACATCGTCCGGATCTCCGCGCCCGAGCTCGGCACCCTCGTCAACCGCGTCAGGGCGAGCGAGG
The DNA here is from genome assembly GCF_040613175.1 of Nocardioides sp. NPDC006303. NCBI lineage: Bacteria > Bacillati > Actinomycetota > Actinomycetes > Propionibacteriales > Nocardioidaceae > Nocardioides > Nocardioides sp. NPDC006303. Next base: position 1,759 of record NZ_JBEXRR010000049.1, on the reverse strand, counting down.
AGTGCGCGCCGTGGAACTTCGGCGTCGCCGACCTGATGCGCAACCTCGCCGGAAGGAAGCTGCTGTGACCTTCCTGTCCTCCCGAAACCCCGCCACCGGCGAGGAGACCCCGACCGGACTGCGAGCCACCAGCACCGAGGAGGTCGACCGGGTCGTCACGGAGGCGAATCTCGCCGTGCCGGCGCTGACAGCGCTGGGTCGCGAGGGGCGTGCCCGCCTGCTCGAAGCGATGGCCGACCGGCTCGAGGAGAGCCGCGCCCGGCTCGTCGAGACCGCGATGTCGGAGACCGGGCTGACCCGGCCGCGGCTCGAGGGTGAGGTTGGCCGCACCGGCTTCCAGCTGCGCCTCTTCGCCGAGGCCGTCCGGGAGGGCGGCTTCCTCGAGGCGGCGATCGACCACGCCGGCCAGACGCCGCTCGGGCCTGCCCCCGATGTACGCCGCATGCTCGTGCCGATCGGCCCGGTCGCCGTCTTCGGGGCCAGCAACTTCCCGCTCGCGTTCTCGGTGCCGGGCGGCGACACCGCCTCCGCGGTCGCGGCCGGCTGCTCGGTCGTGGTCAAGGCGCACGAGTCGCACCCGCTGACCTCCCAGCTCGCCTTCGACGCGTTGCGTGCCGGGGTCGAGGACCTCGAGCTGCCGCCCGGGACGGTCGGCCTGGTCCACGGTCGCGGGGCCGGTGCCGACCTGGTCGTCCACCCGCTCATCAAGGCGGTCGGCTTCACCGGCTCGCCCGCCGGTGGCCGGGCGTTGCTCGACCTGGTCAACGCGCGCCCCGAGCCGATCCCGTTCTACGGCGAGCTCGGCAGCCTCAACCCGCTCGTGGTCACCCCCGGCGCCGCCGTGGCTCGCAGCGCAGCCATCGCCGAGGGTCTCGCCGCGTCGATCACCGGGTCGGCCGGGCAGCTGTGCACCAAGCCGGGACTGGTGTTCGTGCCGGCCGGGGAGGTCGGCGACGAGCTGGTCGAGGAGCTGGCCGCGATCCTGGCCGAGTCGGTCGCGCAGCCGCTGCTCAACGTCGGCATCGCCGACTCCTACCGCGAGATCCTCGGCCGCCTCACGTCGGCGCCCGGCGTCACCGCCGCCGTGACGGCGCAGGAGCAGGGCGGACCCGCCTGGGCCGCCGCGGGACTCCTGGTGACCGGCTCGGCGGGACTCCCGGAGGTCCTCGAGGAGTGCTTCGGCCCCGCCGCCGTCGTGGTGAGGTACGCCGACGAGGCCGACCTCGTCGCTGCGTTGACCCAGGTTCCCGGATCGCTCACCGCGTCCCTCTACTCCGAGCCCGACGAGTCCGCGCTGACCCGACGACTCGTCGATGCGGTCGCCCCGATCGCCGGTCGCCTGGTCTTCAACGGCTTCCCCACCGGCGTACGCGTCTCGTGGGCGCAGCACCACGGCGGACCGTGGCCCTCCACCAACACCCTGCACACCTCGGTCGGCGTCACCGCCGTACGCCGGTTCCTGCGCCCGATGGTGTGGCAGGACGCGCCCCAGGAGCTGTTGCCCGAGGAGCTGCGCGACGGACACACCGGCACGCCGCGTCGCGTGGACGGCACGCTGCGCCCCTGACCCCAGCCGAGGCGTCAGCCGCGTCGGCCGAGAGGTCAGCCGCGTCGGCCGAGTCGGCAGCCCGGCGCTACCTCGGCGCCGAGATCGACCTGGAGGAGACGTACGCCTGGGCCCGCCAGGAGTTCGACTGGCTGCGCGGGTTCGAGGCGCCGGTGCGTACGGATGCCTGGCGACGCACCTCCGGCATGCACC
>NZ_JBEXRR010000048.1:0-45961 GCF_040613175.1 Nocardioides sp. NPDC006303 | reverse complement strand
GCCGACGTGCTCGACCGGCAGCAGCTCACTGTCGAAGGTACGCAACTCCCGGCCGTCCCGCTGGAGGTGAGCCCGAGATCGTCGACTGTCGACAATCTCACCGTCACGCTCGAGGGCACGCCGGTCGCCGACCAGCAGAGCGACCTGCACTTCCGATTCGAGGACAGCACCGGGAAGGTTGTCGACGATCTACAGCCCTACCTCGGCGCGGCCGGCCACGTCGTGGTCATGAGTGCGGACGGCGAGACGTTCGTGCACGGCCACGCCGAAGGCGACGAGCTGGCGGTCCCCGGCGCCTCGTTCGGGCCCGAGCTCGGGCTGCACCTGGACGTACCGAAGGCCGGTCTCTACCGCCTCTGGGCTCAGTTCCGCCTCGGCGACGGCGAGGTGATCACGGTGCCGTTCACGGTCGAGGCCGTGGATTCGGCCACCGAAACCGCTGGTTGATACCCTGACTCGTCCCTCTCCACAGACGGAGATGGGACATCGCATCAGCCCTCCTGCCATGGAGAGACCATGGCCGCCGAGTCCGTAGGAGGTGGAGAACGCTATGCGCGCCTATGAAGTAATGGTGATCCTCGAGCCCAGCCTCGATGAGCGCACCGTCGCCCCGACCCTTGACAAGTTCCTGAAGGTCGTCACCACTGATGGTGGCACCGTCGAGAACGTTGACGTCTGGGGACGCCGTCGTCTGGCCTATGAGGTCAACAAGAACGCCGAGGGCATCTACGCCGTCGTCAACCTGACCGCCGAGCCCAAGACCGTTCTGGAGCTCGACCGCCAGCTTGGCCTCAACGAGCAGATCCTGCGTACGAAGGTCATCCGTCCGTCCAAGTGACGCGGATGTCACCGTCGGAAAATGTCGGTGCGGGGTCCTATGTTGGGACCCACACGGCCAGTTCGAAATTTATTTGGAACTCCTGAACCGACACCGACACCCAGATCAGACTCAAGGGAGATCTCATGGCAGGCGACACCGTCATCACCGTGATCGGCAACCTCACCGACGACCCGGAGCTTCGCTTCACGCCGTCGGGTGCAGCCGTTGCCAACTTCACGATTGCTTCGACGCCCAGCAGCTTCAACCGTCAGACCAACGCGTGGGAGGACGGGGAGACCCTCTTCCTGCGCTGCTCGATCTGGCGCCAGGCTGCTGAGAACGTCGCCGAGTCCCTGCAGCGCGGCATGCGTGTCGTCGCTCAGGGTCGCCTGAAGTCGAGGTCCTACGAGACGCGTGAGGGCGAGAAGCGCACTGTCTTCGAGCTCGAGTGCGACGAGATCGGTCCCTCGCTCCGCTACGCGACCGCGAAGGTCACCAAGGCCAGCCGCCAGTCCGGCGGCCAGGGTGGCGGCGGCGGTTACAACCAAGGTGGCGGCGGCGGTGGCTACAACCAGGGCGGCGGCTACGGCGGCCCCCAGGGCGGTGGCCAGCAGGCTCCGGCCGGTGGCAACGACCCGTGGGCCTCGCCGGCTCCGCAGCAGCCCGCCAACGCGGGCGGCGGCGCGCCGGCCAACGACCCGTGGGCGACCCCGGGCGTGGGCAACGACGAGCCTCCCTTCTGATCAACAGATCCACATTCCGAATCCCTCAACCATTCCGGTACTCAACCCAGATGCCGCTCCGCGGCTGGGGCCGGGCTTCTAGAAAGGAAGCACCACAATGGCCAAGGCAGTGATTCGCAAGCCTAAGAAGAAGGTTTGCCAGTTCTGCAAGGAGAAGGCGACCGGTGTCGACTACAAGGACGCCACCCTCCTCCGTAAGTTCATCTCCGACCGCGGCAAGATCCGCGCCCGTCGTGTGACCGGCAACTGCGTCCAGCACCAGCGCGACGTGGCCATCGCCGTCAAGAACGCGCGCGAGGTTGCTCTGCTGCCCTACACCTCCACCGGTCGCTGAGGAGGATCGACATGGCTACCAAGATCATCCTTCAGCAGGAGGTCACCGGGCTGGGTTCCGCCGGTGACGTCGTCGAGGTCAAGGACGGCTACGCCCGCAACTACCTGATCCCGCGTGGCGACGCCATCCGTTGGAGCCGCGGCGCCGAGTCGCAGGCCGACTCGATCAAGGCTGCGCGCTCGGCTCGCTCCGTGCGCGACGAGGCTCACGCCGCCGAGATCAAGGGCAAGCTCGAGGCCAACACGGTCAACGTGAAGGTCCGCTCCGGCAAGGACGGCCGCCTCTACGGCGCCGTCACCGCCGCCGACATCGCCGCCGCGGTCTCCGAGACCACCGGCGAGTCGATCGACAAGCGCACCATCGCGCTGGGCAACCCGATCAAGGCGCTCGGTGCTCACGAGGTCTCCGTCAAGCTCCACGACGAGGTGTCCGCCAAGCTGGCCCTCAACGTGGTCCCCGCTTGATCTAGGGATTCCACACAGGCCCGCCTCCTCCGGGAGGCGGGCCTGTTCGTTTTCGCCGAGGCGTCAGGTACGTCGGCCGAGACGTCACTCAGGTCGCCCGACCAGTCACCTGAATGCCATCTCGGCCGACGCGAGTGACGCCTCGGCCGACCTGGGTGACGCTTCGCGTCAGAACTTGTTCGCGATGTCGGTCAGCTTCGCGACGTACGCCGTCCAGTCGTACTCCGGCGGGATGTTGTCGCCCGACTTGCGCCAGCCGACGGCGCCGTCGGCATCCTCGCGGAGGATGTCGGCCTGTCCGCCATGGCCGGCGAGGTCGGCGAAGAGGTGCACCAGCATCTGGTGCAGGGTGACTTCCTCGTTGCCCCAGTGCGGCACATGCCCGATGGCGTCCAGCGACAGCGCCTCGATCGTCTCGTCACCGTGGGCGATGACCCGACGGTAGAGGTCGATGATGCCCTCGATCGTCTCGTCCTCGGTGGCGTACCAGTCCGCCTGCGGGTCGATGTCCCACTGCTCCTCCGAGATCAGCTCCCCGGGATGCGGGAACGGGCGCCCGAACGTCGCCCCGAGATAGACGGCCTCGACCCCGGTGACGTGCTTGATGATGCCGAGAAGGTTGGTGCCGGTCGGCGTACGCGGCAGTCGCGCCTCCCGCTCCGAGAGGCCCTCGACCTTGGAGATCAGCGCCTCGCGGCGAGCGTCGATGTACGTCTTCAAGGTGGTCTTCGGGTCGGTCGCCATGGGATGACCTTGGCCTGCGTCCGGGCCGGGGCACAAGTGAGTATGTGGGACCGATGCCTGGAAACCGGGCTCAGGCGCCGGTGACCAGCCAGCGGTCGCTGCGCGCACGCAGCGTCAGGACCACGAAGCGGGCGCCCATGAAGCCGACCGCGAAGGTGATCCACACCCACACCAGCCCACCGCCGAGGGCAACGGCCAGCGCGACGAGGGGGACATAGGCGACGAGGGTCCAGACCCCACCCCAGGCCAGATAGCGTCCGTCGCCGGCACCGATGAGCACCCCGTCGAGCACGAAGACGACGCCCGCGATCGGCTGCGCGATCGCCGCCACGATCACCACCGGGACCAACAGCTCCCGCACCGCCTGGTCCTCGGTGAAGAGTGCGCCGAGGAACGGGGAGAGAGCAGCCAGGAGTACGCCGGCCACGACTCCGATCACCACGCCCCACCACACCATCCGGGCCGTGATGGCCCGGGTCTCTCGGGTGTCGCCGGCCCCCAGGGACCGCCCGGTCAGCGCCTGTGCGGCGATCGCGATCGCGTCGAGCACGAACGCCAGGAACGTCCACAGCGTGAAGGCGATCTGGTGGGTCGCCAGGGCGACGGCCTGGTCGCCGACGGCGAGGTGGGTGACGGCGTACGTCGTGACCAGCAGCGCCATACGCAGCGTCAGCGTTCGGACCACGAGGGCCACGCCGGCCCGCGCGGAGGCCCGGATCCCGGGCGCATCCGGGCGCAGCGGTACGCCTTGGCCGCGGGCGGCCCGCACCACGACGTACGTCAGCATCCCGGCGGCCAGCACCTGCGCGATCACCGAGCCGATCGCTGAGCCGGCGATGCCGAGCCCGGCGCCGTAGACGAGGGCGAGGTTGAGCACGATGTTGAGTACGTTGGCCACGACCGCCGCGACCAGCGGCGTCTTGGTGTCCTGCAGGCCACGGAGCACGCCGGTGGCCGCGAGCATCATCAGCAGCGGTGTCACCCCGAGGACGGCGATCCGGAGGTAGGTGGTCGCGGGGCCGACGACCTCGTCGCCCGCTCCGACCGCCCGGCTGAGCGGCTCGGCCAGGACCATCACCGGGATCGTGACGACGACCCCGATGATCACCGCGAGCCAGATCCCGTCGATGCCCTGCCGGAGCGCGCCGGCGGTGTCGCCGGCGCCGATGCGGCGGGCGACCGATGCTGTGGTGCCGTACGCGAGGAAGACGCAGAGCCCGACGATCGTCTGGAGCACGACGCCCGCGACGCCGAGGCCGGCGAGCTCGCGGGTGCCGAGGTGGCCGACGATCGCAGAGTCCGCCAGCAGGAAGAGCGGCTCGGCGACGAGGGCCAGAAAGGCGGGGATCGCGAGCCGCCAGATCTCCTTGTCGAGGCCTCGGCGGTCGGTCTTGGAGTAGCTCTTCGCATCCGCCCGGCTCGTCACGGTCTCAAGGTTAAACACCGCCCGCGCGGGGCGTTGTTCAGGGCAGGTGGAAAACCTGTGGAAAACGTCGTTGCGGCGCTATGTCGACAAAACGCCCAAGGGGGTACGACGATCTCGGCGGAGAATCCCGGCGGGGGGCCGACTTTCTTTCGTCCACAGCCTATGGATTGTAAAGTTGCAGGTCAGACCAACTTTACTGATCCTGCGGAACCAGTTATGCACAGGCACTTCCCCAGGCTGTTCACATTGACCAGGGTGTCGTCCACCGCTATCCCCCGGTTATCCCCAGGGCCTGTGGATAACCTGCTGTCGCCGATGTGGGATGCGACGTAAGGTCGCAGAGACTTGAGGGTGTCGTCGAGGGTCGGCCCAGGACTGCGCGAGCAGAACTGTCGGTGCCCGCCCGTAGCGTGGGACCGAATCGACCGAGGTCACGCCGCGACGATCCGCAGACCACGGAGGGCAAGGGAATGAGCGTCACTGAGACCGGCTCGATGGGCGGTCCGGGCGACTTCCCGGAGCCGCCGTTCGAGGAGTGGGGCGACGGCCCAGCGGCGTACGAACCGGGCAACGCCCCGCGCGCGGTCAACGACCGCACGCCACCGCAGGACATGGCAGCCGAGCAGGCTGTCCTCGGCTCGATGCTGATCTCGAAGGACGCCATCGCCGACGTCTCCGAGACTCTGCGGGGCACCGACTTCTACCGCCCGACGCACGAGACCATCTACGACGCGATCATCGACCTCTACGGTCGCGGCGAGCCCGCCGACATGGTCACCGTCGCCGACGAGCTGCGCCGCAAGGCTGAGTTGGAGCGCATCGGTGGGGCCCCTTACCTGCACACTCTTGCCTCCAACGTCCCGATCGCCGCCAACGCGGGCTACTACGGCGAGATCGTCCGCGAGAAGTCGGTCCTGCGCCGCCTGGTCGAGGCCGGCACCAAGATCGTGCAGATCGGCTACGCCGGCGAGGGCGAGGTCGACAACATCGTCGACGAGGCCCAGGCCGAGGTCTTCAAGCTCACCGACAAGCGCTCGGGTGAGGACTACTCCCCGCTCGCCGACATCATGGACGGCGTCCTCGACGAGATCGAGGCGATCTCCAACCGCGAGGCCGGTCTCTACGGCGTACCCACCGGCTTCGCCGACTTCGATGAGCTCACCAACGGCTTCCACGGCGGGCAGATGATCATCGTCGCGGCTCGTCCGGCTATGGGCAAGTCAACCCTCGCCTTGGACTTCTGCCGCGCGGCCTCGATCCACAACAACCTGACCAGCGTCTTCTTCAGCCTGGAGATGAGCCGCTCCGAGATCACCATGCGTCTCCTGAGCGCCGAGGCCAAGGTGCCGCTCAACCACATCCGCAACGGCAACATGTCCGACGACGACTGGAACAAGCTGGCCCGCAAGATGGGCGAGGTCTCCAGCGCGCCGATGTTCATCGACGACAGCCCCAACATGACGATGATGGAGATCCGGAGCAAGGCCCGAAGGCTCAAGCAGCGCCACGATCTCCGGCTCATCGTGATCGACTACCTCCAGCTGATGAGCTCCGGCAAGAAGGTCGAGTCCCGTCAGCTCGAGGTCTCCGAGTTCTCCCGCCAGATCAAGCTGCTGGCCAAGGAGCTCGAGGTCCCGATCATCGCGCTGTCCCAGCTCAACCGTGGTTCCGAGCAGCGCGCCGACAAGCGCCCGGCCGTCTCCGACCTCCGTGAGTCAGGCTCGCTGGAGCAGGACGCCGACATGGTCGTCCTCCTCCACCGCGACGACGTCTACGAGAAGGAGTCGACCCGCCCCGGCGAGGCCGACGTGATCATCGCCAAGCACCGTAACGGCCCCACCCGCGACCTCGTCGTCGCCTTCCAGGGCCACTACAGCCGCTTCGTCGACATGGCCCACTGACTCGGGCGAGGACTCGCCAGAGCCGCGCTTCAGTTCCGTTGCTCGAGTGGCACGTACTCGAAGGTCGGACCGGCGGTGGTCTTCCCGTCGCCGGTCGGCATCTTCATCAGCGCCATCGCCTGCTTGCGGAGCCCGAACATGGCGCCGACGGCGTCCTGCATCTGGCTGGGATCGCCATTGAAGGCCTGCTCGAGCAGGTACAGAACCAGGCTGTAGGTCTGGTTGAACTCCTCCTGGGCGACGCGGATGGGGCTGCCCTCCGGATAGTCGGCGGTACGCGGGTTGGGCCGCATCGGCAGGACACCGTCGAAGTCGATGGCGATCTCCTTGCCGGTCGGCCCGGACTGCGGTGTGTCGCCGGTCTGGTAGCGGCGGCCTAGGCGGAGCTCCTGGAACCTGTAGTAGTGCGCGACCTCGTCCCGGTCGGGGTGGAAGACGTCGCGGTCGCCGTCCCACACGTTCGTACGCGCGGCGCCCTCGCCCTGCTCGACGATCTCCGCCAGCGCGGCCGACGCGGATTTCAGGTCGACGACCGGCAGCACCCCGCCGCCTCCGCCCCGGAGGTGGAGCTCGCCGATCTGCCGGGCCGGGTCGCCGCTGAACACGTTCTCCTCGCCCAGCTGGTCGCACAGGGTGCGCAGGCCGGCCTCGATGGCGGCGTAGAACTGCCCGATCGTCTGATACTCGTCACCCTGCGGAGGCGCGTCGACCGACGCCGGCTGCTCAATGCGTAGGAACAGGTCGAGCGCTTCGGGGCCGAACGGGACGAGATGGACGTGGACGGATCGGTCGCCGTGAGGCAGCGGATGCGGGTACGCCGGAAGCAGCTCCGGTGCGTCCAGCTTGGGAGAGCCGCCGACGGCGTTGAGCAGGTTCGCGGCCAGCGCCAGATGGATCATCTCCTCGGCAAGGACCGTGCCCACGACCTGGGCGGCCTCGGGGTTGCGGGCCGGGTCCAGGGAGTAGAGCGCGCACAGGTAGGGAGGAATCGTCGCGTGCTCGAGCTCGATCGCCCACTGCAGGTGGCGGCGGAGATCGTCGATCGTGTCGATGGCGTGGGCGCCTGGGGTGTCCATTGCGTACCTCGGTTCGTCAGGTCGGTGTCTGCAATCAGGACCGGACCAGCCCTCGGTTTGTGACAGAGGTCCGGCGACGGGTGATCGCATCCGCCGTCGGACCTTCTGTCACAAACCGCAGGCCTGTCCGGTCCTGACTGATGAGCGACGTTCCGGATCGGCCGGGACGCGAGATGGAAGGAACACCATGAAGATCGTCGTGATCGGCGGAACTGGCCTGATCGGCTCGAAGCTCGTCCGGAAGCTGGCCGAGCACGGCCACGAAGCGGTGCCCGCGTCACCCGACTCGGGCGTGAACACCCTGACCGGCGAAGGGCTGGCCGAGGTGCTGGAGGGCGCTGACGTCCTGGTAGACGTCTCGAACTCACCTTCGTTCGCCGACGATGCCGTGCTGGACTTCTTCCGTACGTCCACCGGGAACCTCCTCGCCGCCGAGGAGAAGGCTGGGGTCGGACACCACGTGGCCTTGTCGGTGGTCGGCACCGAGCGTCTCGCGGAGAGCGGCTACTTCCGCGCGAAGATCGAGCAGGAGAGGCTGATCAAGGAGTCCGGACGGCCGTACTCGATCGTGCACGCCACGCAGTTCTTCGAGTTCGTGGGCAGCATCGCCCAAGCGGCCACCGAGGGAAACACGGTCCGTCTGTCGGATGCGCGGATCCAGCCCATCGCAGGCGAGGACGTGGCCGCCGCGGTTGGCCGAGTCTCCGTGGGTACGCCGCTGAACGGCACCGTCGAGGTGGCCGGCCCCGAGCAGTTCGGTCTCGACGAGCTGATCCGCACCGGGCTGAGCTCCCGCGGTGACGCCCGTGAGGTCGTCGCCGACCCGGAGGCGCGCTACTTCGGTGCCGTGCTGGACAAGGACATGCTCCTGCCGGGCCCGGACGCGCAGCTGTCGGACACCCGATTCGCCGACTGGCTGCCGCTGAACCCGCCGCCGGCGAAGTGACCATGAGCGATCACGATCGTCGTGCGGCAGCACTCTGAGAGCCTCTAGAGTTTGGCTGGTGCCGGACGGCGATCGAGGGACGACGGTGGGGGCGTGGGATGACGGATTCCGAGGTGCGTGAGCTCGGTGACGCGGAGGATCTCGAGGCGGCCACCGCTGTCTTCACGCAGGTGCGGCCGCGCCTGTTCGGGATCGCGTATCGCATGCTCAGCAGCGTCACCGAGGCCGAGGACCTCGTGCAGGACGTGTGGCTGCGCTGGCAGGCGTACGACCGGTCCACGGTGGTCAACCCGGAGGCGTTCTTGGCGACCACCACCACCCGGCTGGCCATCAACGTCCTCCAGTCGGCGTGGAAACGGCGCGAGACCTACATCGGGCCGTGGCTGCCCGAACCGGTTGACACCGGGGCGGACCCGTACCTGGGTGCCGAGCGGGCCGAGGCTCTGCAGTTCGCCTCCCTGCTGCTGATGGAGAAGCTCACCCCGAGCGAACGCGCCGCCTACGTCCTGCGAGAAGCCTTCGAATACTCCTACGCGCAGATCGCGGACATCCTGTCCTCGACCGAACCAGCCGTACGTCAGCTGGTCAGCCGGGCACGCAAGCACATCGCCAGCGAGCGGCGGGCGCCGGTGGCCGCGGAGGAGCAGCAGGAGCTGCTGACCACGTTCCTCACCGCTGCCCGCGCCGGCGACCTGACCGCGTTGGAGCGGCTCTTCACGCCGGACGTGACCAGCCTGTCCGACGGCAACGGCCGGACCGGTATCGCCCGTACGCCGCTCGTCGGCGCGGAGCGGGTGGCGAAGTTCCTCAAGGCGATCTCCACCTGGTTCTGGGACGGCGTCGAGGTGCGCTGGACGACCACGAACGGACAGACGTCCGCCGTACTCGTCCGCGACGGCTCCGCGTACGGCCTGGTCACCGTCGGCGCCACCGCCGAAGGCATCTATCAGGTGCTCTGGCTGGTCAACCCCGACAAGAACATGGGCGTGTCCGCCGCAGGCTGAGTCGCCGATGGACACACCTGCGACCGCGAGAGAACGGGGCACGATGTGCGTACATCCTGGGGTCCGCTCGATCGGCACGACGTGGTCGTCCGCAGGTTCGCCGAAGCCTGTGGCGGGGGAGACGTCACCGCACTCACCGCCGTCCTGGGCGTCGAGGTCGTCGGCACCTGCGACGCCGGCGGACTCGTACCCGGCCCTGACGAGCCTCTGCACGGTCAGGCGGAGGTCGCCCATTTGGTCACGACGCTGTGCGGGCAGGCCGGTGTCGACCTGGCCGTCGAGTCCGTCAACGGCCGCGCCGGGCTGGTCCTGCGCCATGGCTCTCGTGCTGTCGCGGTCATCGGCGCGGAGACGGCCGGGTATGAGATCGCGACGCTGTGGATCGTGGTCAACCCGGCCAAGCTGGGCGACTGGCATCGCAGCTGACCGGGCCCGTACGGCGTGTGCCGTACGGGCCCGGTCAGTTCAGCTCCGGTCAGTTCAGCTCCGCGACCATCCCTTCGCCTGGAGTTCTTGCTCGGACACGAACTCGAGCATCGGCTTGCCCGGTTCGCAGAGCATCGTGACGGTGAACCGCACCGGGATGTCGTCGCGGCTGTTGCCGTCCTGGTAGTGGATGACGTCGCCACCGGGCTCCCAGAAAGCCTCGCCGGCACGGACGACCCGCGGCGGCTCGCCCTCGAGCTCGAACACCATCTCGCCCTCCAGTACGTAGCCGAAGGCCGGTCCGGGGTGGCGGTGCGGCGGGGTGCCGGGGTCGCCCGGCGGGTACTCGATGACGATCGTCATCGCGTGCGCCCCCTCCGGGATGAAGGGCGGTTTCGCTTCCTGAAGCACGGTCAGTGACATGGGAGTCCTCCTCGATGAACGGTGCATTCGTTAGACCGGACAGCGAGGCGGTCTGTGACTCCCGGCTCCGCGACACCCACGGGGACCGGCCGCGTGGCGCAGGTGGCTGGTTCAGCTCGCCGGCGCTTCCTGGAGGGCGCGTACCTCCACCCGGCTGCCCAGCGCCCGCGAAGCCCGCTTCGTCCACTCGATAGCGTCGTCGTCGTTGTCGGCCTCGATGATCCAGAACCCACCGAGGTACTCGTCGGCCTTGACGAACGGGCCGGGGGTGAACGTGGGGCTGTCGGAGGTGGCGTCGACGGTGGTCGCGCTCGAGGGCGGCTGGAGGCCGCCGGCGAAGAGGAAGGCTCCGGTGTCCTGGAGCGCGGTGTTGAACGCGTCGACCTCCGCGATGAGCTTCTCCAGTTCGGCGGGGTCGATGTTCTCCATGGTCGGCTCCTCGCTGGAGTCGTGGGGGAGGCTGAGGAAGTACTGCGTCATGGTGACTCTCCTTGAGTGGTGCGAACGTTTCTTGGGCTGAATCCCTGTGGAGAACGCTAAGGAGAGTGAGCGAGACGGCGCATCAGTCACGATGACTGATCTCTGGGGCCGATGACCGGTGGAGGGTCAGCCGGAGGCATCGGAGCTGGTGAGCTTGGCCAGCTCGCTGCGGGCCGTGACCCCCAGCTTCGGATAGGCCTTGTAGAGGTGGTGGCCGACCGTGCGGGGGCTGAGGTAGAGCTTGGCGGCGATCTCCTTGTTGGTGTGCCCGGCCGCAGCCAGCTGGACGATCTGCCACTCCTGAGGGGTGAGCAGGGTGAGCGGACCGCCGGCGCGCTGCTCCTCCCGAGCTCCACCCAGCGCGGTCAGCTCGCTACGGGCGCGCTCAGCCCACAGCCGCGCGCCCAAGCGGTCGAACTCCGAGCTCGCGGCCTCGAGACGGGCTCGCGCCTCGGTACGGCGCCTGCGCCGGCGCAGCCACTCGCCGTAGACCAAGCGAGTGCGGGCGAGATCGTACGGCCCTGCGTGCGCTTCGTGGAGTCGCAGCGCCTCGGCGTACAGCCCGTCGGCTTCGGCGTCGTCGGTCAGGAGTGCGCGAGACCGCAGGAGGAGGCCGGTGGTGACCGGACGGTCCACGTGCTCTGCCCAGCGCGCGAACTCCGTCAGCGCTTCCCGGCACCGGTCCGGTGCGTCGCTACGGGCGGCAGCCTCCACGAGGTCGGGGACGGCCCGCCTGACCACATCTCGGCGGGCGGGTCCACGGCAGACCTCGTCGAGACCATCGAGAGCGGCGCCGAACCGGCGAGCCGAGAGGTCGAGCATGGCCATGCCCCAGCCCGCCAGCTCAGCGTTGACCCGATGACGGGTCCGCGCCTCAGGCAGCACCCGCGCGGCGAGATCGCGGCAGCGGTCCTCCTCACCCCGTACTGCGTGCAGCCAGACCTCGATCGACCGGTGCGCCAGACTCTCGGTCGAGTTGCCGAGCTCGTCCGCGATCTCGACGCCCTCGGCGACGCACGCGTGCGCATCGGCGAACTCCCCGCGCTGCAGCCTGGCCAGCGCGAGCGAGTTGAGTGCGTACGGCACCCACGCCAGCGCACCCGACGCGCGGACCTGCGCCAGCAGCTCCTCCATCTCGGCGACGACGTCGTCCTCGTCACCGATCAGGAGTCCGCCGATACCGGCGGTCATCCGGCGCATCAGGCTGGCCTCCTCGCCGCCACCGGCCGCTTGGAGGGCACGCATCGGTCCGACGGCCAGGTCCGGGCGGCCGGCGAACAGCTCCGCCCAGCCGACGAGAGCATCGACCACCGGTGCCCAGTGCGGTGGCGGGGTCAGGTCACGCATCAGCTCGGCAGCCTGATCCAGGAGATCGTGGGCGGCGCCGTGGCGAGCGGCGTGGACCGCCTCGTACAGGGTGAGCGCGGCGCGCTCGGGATCGGTCTCGCGGACGAGCGTGGCCGCTTCGATGGTCAGCTCCGCATCGGTCCGTGGCGACGCTCGCTCGTACGCCACGGCGCCTCGGACATAGATGGCCTCGGCCCGGACACCCGGGTCCGTCGCCAACGCCAGGGCTTCTGCGGCCAACCTGGAGGCCCGATCGGGTTTGCCGGCGTCGAAGGCGGCCTGCGCGGCTCCCGCGATGCGCCGGCCCATCGACTGCTGGCCGACGCTGAGTCGCCCAGCTCGCTCGAAGGCCGCCGACACCGCCATCGCAGCACCACGTCGCCGTGACCGCTCGGCGGCGGCCTCGAGCTCGGCGGCGACGGCTTCGTCAGGAGCGGTCGTGGCTGCGGCCAGGTGCCAGACGCGACGGTCTGCGTCGGTAGCGGCGGAGAGGACCGCGGCGTACGCGTGGTGCACCTCGATCCGCCGGTGCAGGGGCTCGCCCTGGTAGGCCGCCGCGCGCACCAACGGGTGCTGAAAGGTCACCTTGCTCCCGATCTGGATCAGGGCGGCCCGCTCGGCCGGCTCCAGATCGACGGCGGCGCCGCCCAGGTCCTCGATGACGCGCAGCATCGTCGTCAGCGGTGCCCCCGCGTCCGCGGCAACCACCAGGAGTGCGCGACGGGTGTCCACGGGCAGCGCTGCGATCTGCCGGCGGAACACGTCCTGGACCCGGTGCGCCACCGGCAGAGCGCCGACGCGTCCGGCCGCCTCGGCGTGATCGAGGACGTCGTCGTTGGCCGAGCTGAGCTCGAGGATCGCCAACGGGTTGCCGTGGGACTCCTCGATCACCCGGGCTCGCAGCGGATCGGCCAACCTCGGCGTACGCGCGTCGAGCAGCCGGCCGGCATCGTCGGCGTTCAGCCGCTGGAGGTGCAGCACATCGATGCTCGGGGTCTCGAACGGCAAGGAGGCCTCGCGTACGGCGAACAGCATGGCGACGCGATCGGCACTCAGTCGACGGGCCGCGAAGAGAAGAGCCGCCACCGACTCCTGGTCGATCCACTGGAGGTCGTCGACGACGCAGAGCAGCGGCGCCTCTTCCGCGAGGTCGGCGAGCAGGCCCAGCGTCCCGGCCGAGACCAGGAAGTGGTTCGCCTCGTCCCCCTCAGCCAGGCCCAGAGCGACCCGCAACGCCGCGGCCTGCGGTGCCGGCAGCGTCTCCACGCGGTCGAGGTGCGGGTAGAGCAGCTGGTGCAGGCCGCCGTAGACCAGCTTGGCATCGGACTCGACTCCCGTGCCCCGAACCACTGCCATCCCCTGCTGCTTCGCGACCGAGACCGCGTAGTCGAGCAGGACCGACTTGCCGATGCCCGGCTCTCCGCGCACCGTGAGGGCACCACCGTGCTCCTTGCAGGTCTCCGTCAGAAGCCGATCGACCTGCTGCTTCTCCTCGTCCCGGCCTACGAGCATGAGGCCACCCTAATGAGACCAACCCAGCCGGAAACACCGATATTCGCCGATCCGCTCATGGCGTGAAGAGCCGGTCCAGGTGCTGGTCGATGGCCGCGAGCGCGGCCTCGGATGTGACGACGCCGAGCTCCAGCAGCGGTGTGAATCCGGTCAGCGAGAGGATGAGGTCCGTCTCGATCGCAAGGTTGCGGTCGGCGGAGATGTGTCCATCGGCCATCGCCTCTCGGATGAGACGCTCGACCATGTCACGACCCTCGCGCAGGCCGACGCCGGCCATCTCGCGCAGCTCGGGGTCGTGCAGCGCCTCGAGGACGTACGCGGCGTTCATCCGGCTGGTGGCGCGCGCATCGGGATGCAGCGGGAGCATCTCGGTGAGCACCACCCGCAGTACGTCCCGGGGGTGTGGCGGCTGGTCGAGACCCGTCAGCCCGCGCGCGACCCGCTCTGAGGTCTGTTCAGCTGCGAACTCCATCGCGAACGTCAGCATCGCGGTCCGGGACGAGAAGTAGTGCTGAAGCTGCCCGAGAGAGACATCGGCTTCGCGGGCGACCTCGCGCATGGTCGCTCGGGGCCAGCCCTGTTGTTCGACCACCCGCCACAGCGCATGCGCGATCGCTTCTCGTCGCTCGCGGTGGTCGACCTGCTTCGGCATCGCCTGTCCCCTTCGTCGTTTCAATACGCGTGACATAATACAGGTGACTTATATCCGCAGTCGATGGAGTGGAGGTGACCAAAGGTGATGCACCACGACCCGTACGCCTTCGCGATCGACGACGCCGTCGCGGTCGCTCTGCTCGCCGACTTCCAGGTCCGCAAGGCGATCGCCCGCGGCGACTTCGACGACCTGCCCGGCAGCGGTGAGCCGATCGACCTACCGGACCAGCACGACCCGGAGTGGTGGATCAGGAGCCTCATCGAGCGTGAGCACGTTGTGCTGCTTCCGCCGTCGATCCAGCTCCGCAAGGATGACGCCGCACTGGACGGGCGCCTGGATCAGCTGGCAGACGAGAAGGCCGTACGTCGCGAGATCGACGACTTCAACGCACAAGTGATCCGCGCCCGATATGAACCCCCGGCGGGGCCGCCGCTGATCACGATGCCACGCGACCCCGACACCACGGTGGCCGAATGGGCCGCCCGCCGCGCGGCGCGAGCGAGGAGACCTCGCGAACCGGCAGGCGCGGATGGTCGGCGAAGCCGTCGGTTCCGGCTCTTCCGTCGCCGCTGAGCGCCTCGGCGAGCGCGATGCGTTCGGTACGCTCGCTCAATGGCCGACCTCGATGCCGTCGAAGACCGGATCTGGGCGCTCCTCGCCCGTTACCGCAACGAGCTCGAGGACGCGACGATCTACGGGATGCCGTCGTTGCGCTGGCCCGGGGCGGGCGCCCATGACTACTTCGCGGCGGTCAAGCGGAGCGCGCAGAAGGTGAGCCTCTACGCGATCGCTGTCGACACCTGGCCGGATGCGCTCGAGGGCTCATCGGAGGCCTTCCGCAAGCGGCGTACGGGCAAGGCGACCTTCTCCTTTCCCACGTTGGACGAGGAGATGGCCGCCGAGCTCGAAGGGTTCCTGGAGCGGCTCTACCGGCGCTACCGCGAGCATCACGCCGGCTAGCGGACCGCCCGCTTCACCAGCTCGGTGAGCTTCTTCTCGACGGCCGGGGTCATCGACGTGACGGCGAATACGGTCGGCCAGATGTCGCCGTCGTCGAGGTTCGCCCACTCCTGGAAGCCGACCTCGGCGTAGCGCATCTTGAACTTCCCGGCGCACTTGTAGAAGACCACGACCTTGCCGTCGGAGTTGGCGTAGGCGGGCATGCCGTACCAGGTCTTCGGGGCGAGGTCGGCCGCGTGCGTGGTGACGATCCGGTGGAGCGTCTCGCCGATCGCGCGGTCGTTGTCGTCCATGGCCTCGATCTTCTCGAGGCAGTCCGCGAGGTCGGCCGCGGCCTTCTTGCTGCCGGTCCCACGCTTGGCGGCCGTCCGGCGCTCGGCGGCGGCCTCCTTCATGGCGGCCTTCTCTTCCTCGGTGAACGTGGTGCTCTTCGCCATCGGTCTTTCCTTCCTATCGGGTCCGTTGAGACGAGCCTAAGGAGGCAGAGGCTCCCTACGCTTCTTCGTTCCTGATCAGTCGGGGAGAGGTTTCCGGGCGAAGACGATCGCGCCCGGGACCTCGTCGTCGGGTCGCATGAGGAGCTCGGCCTCGATGCTGAACCCGGCCTCGCGCAGCCGTTGGGAGATCTGCTCGGGCGTACGGCGATGGGTGTCGACGTTGATCGCGCGCCCGGTGTAGCCGGTGGTCGAACGCTGAGTCTCGTCGCCGACGTGGAAGCCGACCAGCACCGAACCGCCGGGCCGCAGCACCCGCCGGAACTCCTCGAACACTCCGGGCACCGCCGCGTCGGGGATATGGATGACGGACCAGAAGGCGAGTACGCCGCCGAGAGACCGGTCCGCCAGCGGCAGATCGGTCATCGACCCGACCTCGAACCCGAGATCGGGATGGTCCTGCCGGGCGATGGTGATCATCTCGGGGGAGAGGTCGATCCCGAACGCGTCGACGCCGAGGTCGTGCAGATGCCGGGTGACGTACCCCGGGCCACAGCCGACATCGGCCACCGGCCCGCCATCGCGCACAGCCTCGGCGAACACCGCCAGGCCGGCGCGGAGGTACGGACGATCGTCCAGCAGGCCGCGTACCTTCTCGGCGTAGCCGGCGGCATCGGTGTCGTACGACTCGCGGGTCTCGTTCAGCCAGTTGTCGGGCATCGAAAATGACTCTAGGGCACGGCGAAGCGCGAGATACTGAGGCGAGCCGCGTGGGGGCACGGCAGCCAGCCGGTCTGAGAGACGAACGGACACCACCATGACCACGCATGACCGCCCGAGCAGGGCCGAGCTCCACGACCGGCCCGGATCGCTACGGGGCACTTCCTGGGAGCTCTTTGAAGACCCGTGGCGCGGTACGCCGTCGTTCGCGGACGAGCAGTGCGTGGTGGCCGCGGCCGAACTCGTCCAGCTGGGCGAGACCTATGGGCTGGACTACCCGATCGACGCATTCATGCCCGGGATGTCCAGCACCGAGAAGCCGGCCGAGCACGTCATCTACGGCAACGACCCGGCTCACCGCGCCGACTATCTCGGCGGCTACTACCTCCAGTCCTCGACCCAGGTCGACGGGCTGCGGCACCGGCGCGCCGACGACGTCGGGTTCTACGGCGAGACCGCCGACGAGCTGATCATCCCGGGGACCGAGGAGATCGGCATCCAGGTCTGGGCCGACCGACCCATCGTCAGCCGGGGAGTCCTGGTGGACATCGCCGGCCTGCTCGCCCGGCGCGATGAGACTCTCGACCACGAGGCCGGCCAGCCGATCCCGTACGACTACATCGACCAGGCTCTCACCGCGCAGGCGATCGAGCTGCGTGCCGGCGACATCGTCATGCTCCACACCGGGTGGTGCGAGTGGTTCCTCGAGCTGACTGCCGAGCAGAAGCTGGCTCAGCATGCCCTCGGTCGCGCCACGGGGATCGAGCAGAGCGAGGAGGTGCTCGACTGGGCCTGGGACTCCGGTCTCGCCCTGCTCGCGGCGGACACCTTCGCGGTCGAGTGCCTGCCGGCCGTGCCCGGCTCGCCCTTCGTCCAGTCGGCGCCGAACGACCGCGGCATGATGCACCAGGAGTTCCTGGCCAAGCTCGGTATGCCGCTCGGTGAGCTGTGGCGGCTCGGGCCGTTGGCACGCCGGATGGACGCGCTGCAGCGGTGGGAGGCCTTCCTCAGCGTCAAGCCGCTCAACGTCACCGGCGCGACCGGCTCACCGGCGAACGCAGTCGCGATCATCTGACGTACGTTGGACGGGAACGCAGCACCGGAGCGAGGGGAGTGCCGTGCGCAGCTGGGTGCGCAGGTCCTTGTGGGACGTCGTGCCGCGCGATCACCGTCAGAGCGACGCCGGCTTGCGGCGCCGCCAGGCGGTCACGGTCGGATTCGTGGTGCTCGGTGCGTTGGTGCTCGGCGTATCGCTCCGCATCGAGCCGGGCAGCGTCTGGTTCTATCCGGCGACCTTCGCCCTGGCCGGTGTCTGGGCCGTCGGCGCCTTCGCGTCCGGGCCGCTGCACCTGGGACGGATCGGCACCTGGCGCCGGCAGGACGCCGAGGACAGACGGCGGCTCGTACGTCCGGTGCTGCCGCCGATCCTGCTCGGCCTCGGTCTGGCCGGGATCTTCGTGATCGGCGGTCTCGTCGTGCGCGAGATCCCGTGGCTGGACCGGCAGGTGCGCTCGGTGCTCGACTTCGCCGACCAGGGCTCGCTCCCGATCCTGGTCGTGGTGACGGCCGTCAACGGGGTGGCGGAGGAGCTGTTCTTCCGCGGTGCGGTCTACGCCGCCCTACCTCGCCATCCGGTCGTCTGGACGTCGGTGGCCTATGTGATCGCGACGCTCGCGACCGGCAACGTGATGCTGGCCTTCGCCGCGATCCTGCTCGGGGTCGTGGTCGGCCTCGAGCGGCGTGCGTCCGGCGGCGTACTCGCGCCGATCCTCACCCACTGTGCGTGGTCGCTGTCGATGCTGCTGGCGCTGCCGCTGCTCTTCGGCTGAGGTCTCAGACGCCCTTGCCCTCAGCCAGCCGCTCGGCCAGGGCACGTCGCACGGCCTCGCGGTAGGGCAACGGCTCGCCGGGCACGACCTCGAGGATGCGCCGGTCCTGCGCGACCACCTCGGTGGTCATCGAGTCGATCAGGTTGCGCCCTGTGGTCAGGTCGACATCGGTCACCAGCGCCAGCCAGTACGACGACAGTCGCGGTGTCAGCACCGGCACCGGGACGACGGGGATCGTTCGGCCGGTGGCCACCTCGGAGGCGACGGTCAGCATGTCGACGTAGGTCATCGCCTCGGGACCGCCGATCTCGAAGACCTCACCGAACGCGTCCTCGTTGTCGATGACACCCGCGAGGTAGCGGATCACGTCGTCGACGGCGATGGGCTGGGTCCGGGTGGCGGTCCACCTCGGCACGACCATGGCGGGGAGGTTCTTGACCAGCTGCCGGGTCAGCTCCCAGGAGACGCCGCCGTGGCCGACGACGATCGCGGCCCGCAGCACCGTGACCGGGACGCCGGCCTCGCCGAGCAGGGCCTCGACCTCGCGGCGAGAGCGCAGGTGGGGAGAGAGGTTCCCGTCATCGTCGCCGAGGCCGCCGAGGTAGACGATCTGGCGCACCCCGGCCCGAGCCGCGGCGGCTCCGAAGGACCGTGCGGCCCGGGCGTCGCGCTCCTCGAAGTCGTCGTGATCGAGCGAGTGCACCAGATAGACCGCCACGTCGACCCCGTCGAGCGCGGCCGACAGGGTGCTCGGGTCGTCGACGTCGGCACCCACCGGCTCACCGGGGCCGTCGTAGTCGTCCGGGCGCCGGGTCATCGCGCGCACCGTGGTGCCGGTTCGGGTCAGCTCCGCGACCAGCCGCCGACCGATGAAGCCGGTCGCGCCGGTGACGAGCACGGTGGGCGAGGTCTCCATGGGTCGAGCCTACGGACGCGGCGAGTCGACCGGTCGGCAGTCCTGCCCGCAACCGTCCTCGGAGACCGGCCCGGAAGCGTGCGATGCCGGCCGATGCAACACGGCACCGGTCGGCGTCACCAGGACGTCGGACCCCTCGACGCGGCCGGTGCCGTCGACGATCAGCGCGTGGTCGCGCGGCGTGAGCGGGGCGTACGTCAGGGTGAGCACCGGATTGGTGGCCAGGTTCGCACGGGTGCCGCCGCCGGGATCCGAGATCCGCAGCGTCGAGCCCTCGACGACCGGGTCCACGACCACGACCTTGATCCGCTCGCCCGCGGTGGTCAGCAGGAAACCGCTGCCGAACCGGTCGAGGGTCGAGGCGAGATCGGGCAACGCGACCGGGATGCTCATGTCTCTCACCCTAGTTCGCGGCGAGGACCGCGAGAGCTGCTTCCGTCGACGAGCCGGGTTCGGGGACGTACGTCACCAGGTTGGTGCTGCTGCCCGGATCGACGGAGAGCGACTCGAACGGCAGGTCGAGGTCGCCGACCACGGGATGGTGCAGCTTCTTCACCCCGGTCGTGTGGATGCGTACGTCATGCGCAGCCCAGCGCACCCGGAACTCTTCGCTGCGGGTGCTGAGCTCGCCCACCAGATCGGAGAGATCGCGGTCGTAGGGGTTGCGGCCTGCCTCCGCGCGCAGCAGGGCGACGGTGTCGTCGGCGGCGTTTCCCCACTCGCGGAAGAAGGTGCCGGCGGTCTCCTCGAGGAACACCATCCGGGCGGTGTTCACCGGCTCGCCGGACGCGTACCACGGAGAGAACACCGCTCGCCCCAGCGAATTGATGGCCAACACGTCGAGGTGCGCGTTGAGCACCATGGCCGGCACGCCGTTCATGGAGTCCACCAACCGCTCGATCGTCGGACGTACGCTCCGGGGCGCCGTGGACCGGCGGCGCCTGGCGACCTGCGCCGGACCGCCCGCGGTGCGGATCAGGTCCATCAGATGCGCGCGCTCGGCCTCGTCGAGCTCGAGTGCCTGGGCGATGCCGTCGACGACGCTCTCCGAGACCCCGGTGGCATCGCCGCGCTCCAGCCGGATGTAGTACTGCGGCGAGACCCCGACGAGGAGCGCGGCCTCCTCGCGGCGCAGGCCGGGCACTCGCCGCCGCTCGCCTCCGTAGCTCGGAAGACCCGCCTGATCAGGTGTGATCCGAGCACGACGCGTGCTCAGGAACTCCCGGATCTCGGCTCGCGCCGCATCGCGGCGACTGGGCACGTCGGAGGTCATGCCCTCCACTGTAGGAGCCTTCGAGCCCGCGTGAGGGTCACTGCCGGTGACCCCACCGAGCGGGCCTTCTTGCGACCCTTCCGTGCTGGTTCAGTGATAGGTGGCGCCCACCAGGGCGCCGACGAACGAGAAGGAAAGCGCATGACTGAGAAGACAGAGAAGACCGAGAAGAACGTCTGGCTCGTGACGGGTGCGGGCCGCGGCCTGGGCGTCGACATCACCCGCGCGGCCCTCGCCGCCGGGCACGCAGTGGTCGCCACCGCCCGGAACCCGAAGAGCGTCACCGGGGCGTTGGGCGAGCACGACGATCTGTTGCCCGTCGCCCTCGACGTCACCGACCCGGCAGCGGCCGAGGCCGCAGTCCAGGAGGCGGTCGAGCGATTCGGCCGTCTCGACGTACTGGTCAACAACGCCGGCAGCTTCCAGGCCGGCTTCTTCGAGGAGATGACGCCCGAGGCGTTCCGCTCCCAGATCGAGACCACGCTGTACGGCCCGATCAACCTCATCCGAGCCGCGCTGCCTCAGCTCCGGCTGCAGCGGGACGGCCTGGTGATGACGATCTCCTCGACGGCCGGCATCGCTCCGGCGGGTGACTTCCTCACCGCGTACGCCGCCTCGAAGTTCGGTGTCGAGGGGTTCATGGAGGCTCTCGGCCCGGAGATCGCTCCGTTCGGGATCCGGACCATGCTCGTCGAGCCCGGCTTCTTCCGCACCGAGCTGCTCACCCCGCAGTCCACCCATTACGCCGTGCCGTCGATCGCGGACTACGCCGACCGCTCGGCCGCGACCGTGGAAGCCTGGCGAGGCATGGACGGCAAGCAGGGCGGTGATCCCGCGAAGCTCGGCGCCGCGCTCGTTCAGCTGGCGGCTCTCGACGAGCCGCCGCTGCGCTTCGCTGCCGGTGCCGACGCCGTCGAGACGTTCGAGACCAAGGCTCGTACGTTGCAGGAGCAGGCTCACGCACACCTCGACCTCTCCACCAGTCTCGCCCACGAGATCGGGTGACGTGCGTCACCGAGCCACGCTTTTTGGAGCACTGCTCTGTTACTCTCGGTGGCCAACGGCCCGGTGCCGACGCCGGTCACGACTTTAAGGAGCAGCAGCATGGTCACCATCTCCAGCGACGGACCGGTATGGACACTCGACCTCGGGGACGGCGAGAACCGCTTCTCGCCCGACTGGCTCGAGGCGGTCGGCTCTGCCCTCGACCAGATCGAGTCGACGACCGAACCGGCGGTGCTGGTCACGATCGGTGGCGGCAAGTTCTACTCGAACGGGCTCGACCTGGAGTGGCTGGGGCAGAACCTCGACCAGCACGACACGTACGTCGCCCGGGTCGAGGACCTCTTCGCCCGCATCCTCACGTTGCCGGTTCCGACGGTCGCCGCGGTCAACGGACACGCGTTCGGCGCGGGCGCCATGCTGGCGATGGCGCACGACTACCGCGTGATGCGTGAGGACCGCGGCTACTTCTGCTTCCCCGAGGTCGACATCCACATCCCCTTCACCGTGGGGATGAATGCCCTCGTCACAAGCAAGCTGACCCCGCGCACGGCGCTCGACGCGATGGCGACCGGGCGCCGCTACGGTGGAGCTGACGGGACGGCGGTGGGCATCGTCGACGCCACCGCTTCGTCGGAGAAGCTGTTCGAGGCGGCCGCCGGCTTCGTGCGCGATCTGGCGGGCAAGGACCGCGCCACCCTCGGCACGATCAAGGCCCGGATGTTCGCGGATGTCGTCACGGCGCTCGGCGCCGGCAACGACGACCCTGCCTGATCGCGGTATGGGACGTCCACGGCAGTACGACGTCGACGACCTTCTGGCGCATGCCCGGGATCTCTGGATCGGGCGAGGCGTCGACGGCCTGACGATCCGAGCGCTGAGCGCGGCGTCGGGTGCGTCCAACGGAGCGGTCTACCACGCGTTCGGGTCCCGCGACGGCCTCCTGGTCCGGGTCTGGGCCGAGGAGGCCGGCCGCTTCCTCACGTTCCAGCGCGACCGTGTGGCGGAGGCGATGCGCGAGGGCGATGCGACGCGCGAGGGCGATGCGACCGCGGCGCTCGTCGCAGCCGCGCTCGCCCCCGCCGCGTACGC
This sequence comes from Nocardioides sp. NPDC006303, assembly GCF_040613175.1. Classification (NCBI taxonomy): domain Bacteria; kingdom Bacillati; phylum Actinomycetota; class Actinomycetes; order Propionibacteriales; family Nocardioidaceae; genus Nocardioides; species Nocardioides sp. NPDC006303. The sequence goes on along the minus strand of NZ_JBEXRR010000048.1, from coordinate 23,434 downwards.
GAAGGACAACGAGGACGGCGCCCGGCTTCTGCTGGCTGCGACCGCGGACGATCTGCTGACCTCGGAGCTCGACGCGGAGGGACGTACGCAGTTGCTCGGGCTCCAGAAGGAGCTCGGTGCGCTCCTCGTCGCGCTCGCCTCCGCGCTGTGGGAGCGGCACGACCGTCCCGCGGTCACGATCGTGCGCCACTGCGTCGTCACCCTGCCTGGGGCACTGCTGCTGAACGCCGACCGCATCACCGACCCGCTTGCTCGGCACGCCCTGGAGCATGCGGTCCGCGGCATCGCGGCCGCGCCACCGGCCGGACCTACTCCGGGACCCCGATGATCCGCCGCATGCCCTGGTAGGCGCGGTCGGCGGCCCGGGTGTCGCCGTGGAGGAGGCGGGCCGGGGTGATGAACGAGGCGAGCGACTCGATTCCGAACACGACCGACTCGATGTCGGTGTCCTCGGGCAGATCACCGGCCTCGACAGCGGTGGTGAGATCGGCTCGTAGCGTCTCGCGCCACTGGTTGCGGCCCTGGAGCAGTCGCTCGTGGACGGCGCCGTCGCGCCCGTCGTAGTCGTAGGTCACCTGGGTCATCAGGCATCCGCCGGGGTAGCCGGGGTCGGCGGCGTACTCCGTCCAGGCGTCGCATGCCGCCAGGAGCCGGGGGAGACCGCGCGGGAACCGCTTGACCGTCTCCCAGACCCGGGTGCGGAAGTCGGAGAAGACCAGCTCGACCGTCTCCAGCTGAAGTGCCTCCTTGGTGCGGAACTGGCCGATCACCCCCGACTTGCTCATCCGGACGATCTCGGCCAGCCGCCCGATCGTCACGCTGTCCAGGCCCTCGACCGACGCGAGGTCGGCGGCTGCCTTGACCACGCTTCGTCGGGTCTCGAGTGCCGCCTGCGCGGATGCACGTCCTGCCATGCGCCGAGTTTAGCGCACGAACGATCGCTATTGCATAACGTACGATCGTGCGCTTAATCTGATCGAGCGTCCGCCAACCAGACCACGAAGGAGACGCCGATGACCGAGATCCGCGAGCTGCCCGACCGCTTCGACCTGGAGGCAGCAGATCCCTACTGCACCGACCCCGAGACCGCCACCGAACGGCTCCGCCACCTGCCCTGGCAACGGCTCGCCGTGCTGGGCGACAGCGTCACCGCCGGCGTGCGCGGCCCGCTCGACGGCTACCGCGACGAGTCCTTCGCCGAGCGCCTGGTGAGCGCGCTGGCGAGCACTCGCCCCGGCTTCGAGGCGGTGAATCTCGCCGTCCCGTACCTGACCGTCTCCGAGATCCGGGAGGTGCAGCTCGAGCCGGCCCTGGCCTTCGCCCCCGATGCGGTGCTCGTCAGCGCGGGCGGGAACGACGCCTTCAATCCGTACGATCCGGACCGGCTGCGCGAGGAGCTCGAGCTGCTCCTGGTGCCGCTGGCCGAGAGCGGCGCCGTCATTCTCACCGTCGGGCTCTTCGACCTCGCTCGGTCCGGGCTGGTGCGGGCCGAGGACGCCGCGGACATGGCCCAGCGCTTCGACACCCTCGACCGGATCACCGCCGAGATCACCCGGAGCCTGGGCGGCATCCACATCGACACCCATCACCACCCGCTGGCGGCCGACCCGGACATCTACGCCCGCGACCGCATCCACGGCAACGCTCGCGGCCACGCGGTCGCCTTCGCGGCCATCGTCGACGCGCTCGCCTGACCGACGTGCGGCTGCGGGAGGATGAGGAGGTGACCCGCCCCGACTCCGCGTACCGCTCGGACTGCTCCCGCTGCGCCGGCCTGTGCTGCGTCGCGCTGTCCTTCACCCGCTCGGCGGACTTCCCCGAGGACAAGGCGGCCGGCGATCCGTGCCGTCACCTCGGCCCCGACTTCGGGTGCGGGATCCACGACCGGCTGCGCGACCGCGGCTACAACGGATGCACGGTCTTCGAGTGCTCCGGCGCCGGTCAGCAGGTCACCCAGGTGACCTTCGGCGGCGCGGACTGGCGTACGGAGCCAGACCTGCGGCAGAGCATGTTCGACGTCTTCGACGTGATGCGGCAGCTCCACGAGATGCTGGCCCTGCTCGAGGAGGCGGCCTGGCGCGGCACCGCGACCGACCTCTCCGAGGCGACCGAGCTGGTGTCCGCGGCAACGGCCGGCGCTGCCGAGCAGGTCCTCGCCACCGACGTTCCCGCGCTCCGCACGGTCGTCGGGAATGCGCTCCGGCAGGTGAGTGGGGAGGTACGCCGCCCCGCCGGCCCGGCGCTGAGCGGTGCCGACCTCGTCGGCCGGGACCTGCGCCGGCGAGACCTGCGGCGCGCCGATCTCCGGAGCGCTCTCCTGATCTCCGTCGACCTGCGCGGTGTGGACCTGGCCGATGCCGACCTGCTCGGCGCCGACCTCCGCGATGCCGCGGTCGCCGGTGCGGACCTGTCCCGAGCGCTCTTCCTCGGCCAGGCGCAGGTCAACGCCACGCGTGGAGACGCGAGCACGCGCCTGCCGGACGGCCTCGCCCGCCCCGCGCACTGGGGATAAGCCGAAATGGCGAGAGCGGCAGCCGGACCTGGATCCGGCTGCCGCTCTCGCGTGGTCGTGAAGATCAGGCCAGCGTGGCCGTGTCGATCACGAAGCGGTAGCGCACGTCGGAGGCCAGGACCCGCGCGTACGCCTCGTTGATCTGCTCCGCCGAGATCACCTCGACCTCGGAGCCGATGCCGTGCTCGGCGCAGAAGTCGAGCATCTCCTGGGTCAGCTCGATGCCGCCGATCATCGAGCCGGCGAAGTTGCGCCGGTTGGTGATCAGCGAGAACACGTTGACGCTCAGCGGCTCCGCGGGGGCGCCGACGTTGACCATGGTGCCGTCCACGGCGAGCAGGCCGAGGTAGGCGTCCAGGTCGATCTTCGCGCTGACGGTGTTCACGATCAGGTCGAACGAGCTGGCCAGCTGCTCGAACGTCGCCGGGTCGGAGGTCGCGAAGTAGTGGTCCGCGCCGAGCCGCAGCCCGTCCTCCTGCTTCTTCAGCGACTGCGAGAGCACGGTGACCTCGGCGCCCATCGCGTGGGCGATCTGGACGCCCATGTGGCCGAGGCCGCCGAGGCCGACGATCGCGACCTTCTTGCCCGGGCCGGCGCCCCACTTCTTCAGGGGCGCGTACGTCGTGATGCCGGCGCAGAGCAGCGGCGTCGCGACCGCCGCATCCATGCCCTCGGGCACCTTGAGCGCGAAGTGGGCGTCGACGACGACGTGGGTCGAGTAGCCGCCCTGGGTGAACGAACCGTCGCGGTCCTTCGCGGCGTACGTCCCGACGCCGCCGCCCGGGGTCGAGCAGTGCTGCTCATCGCCGTTGCGGCAGTTGTCGCACTCGCGGCACGAGTTCACGAAGCAGCCGACGCCGACACGGTCGCCGACCTTGTGGTTGGTGACCGACGAGCCGACCTCGGTGACGCGGCCGACGATCTCGTGGCCCGGGACGACCGGGAACGGCTGCGGGCCCCAGTCACCGTTGACGGTGTGGATGTCGGAGTGGCAGATGCCGGCGTACTCGATCGCGATGAGGACGTCGTTGGCGCCCACCTCACGGCGCTCGATGGTGATCGGGGCCAGCGGCTCGCCGGCGGAAGGTGCTGCGTACGCGTTGACGCGCATGGGGGTTCTCCTGAGTCTGAGATGAGTGGTGGATCAGTGGTTCTCGCGGCTGCGGATCTGATCGGCCAGCGTGTGTGCCTGCTCGCCGATCTCCTCGGCGCGCGCCTCGTCGCCGGCCGCGACGGCTCGCCAGTAGTCGGTCTTGAGACCGACGTAACGCCGCCGCAGCTCGAGGTTCTCGGCCTCGCGGGCGAGGTGAGCGGCGTGCTCGGTGAGCATGTCGATCTGCTCGGCGGCACCGTCGCGACCGAGGCGGCTGTTCGTGACGTACGTCCTCATGTCGTCGATCGAGAGGCCGATCGCGGCCAGGCAGGCGACGCCGGTCAGCTGGTCCAGGTCGGTCTCGTCATAGACCCGGTGCCCGCTGCTGGCGCCGCGACTGACCGGCGAGATCAGCCCGATCGTCTCGTAGTAGCGCAAGGTGCTGGCCGGCAGTCCGGTCAGCGTCGCCACCTCTCGGATCGTGTACGTCCGAGTCGTTGATGCAGTCACGCCAAAGACGCTAAGAACTTCAAGTACTTGAAGTCAAAGGGATGATTTATCGACATGTGTATTTGGCTTGCCGGGCGCCCGCGGCCCGGGCGTACATTGCGATCATGGCCATCCGCACCCATGCCGGCGTCGACAGCTACCTCGACGGTCTGCCGGAGTGGCAGCGCGACATCTGCCGCGATCTGCGCGAGATCATCCACGACGCCGACCCGGAGATCGAGGAGACGATCAAGCGGACGGTCCAGCCCTACTTCGTGCTGCAGGGCAACGTGTGCGCGCTCCTCGCCACCAAGGACCACGTCAACCTGTTCCTCTACGACCCGACCGTCCCCGATCCGGCTGGGATCATCAACCAGGGTCACGGCAACGCCACCGGGCGAGCCATCCAGATCTACCGGGACGACCCGATCGACCGTCCGGCGCTGACCGAGCTGCTGCGCGCCATCGTCGCCAACAACCGGGCCGGTGGCTGGCGCCGCCTGCAGAAGGAATGACCGCGCGACCAGCGCATTTCGCACTCCTGTCGGGTCTGATCAGGCCCAGCGGAAAAGATCCAAACTTCCGCTTGACCTTGACCCAGCGTCAACCCTCGACGCTATTCGACATGAACCCGACACCAGCAATCGAGATCGCCGGACTGACCAAGTCCTACGGCGACGTACACGTCCTCCAGGGCGTCGACATGAGCGTCGAGAAGGGGAGCATCTTCGCCCTCCTCGGCTCCAACGGCGCCGGCAAGACCACGACCGTGAAGGTCCTGACCACGCTGCTCAAGGCGGACGGTGGCCAGGCGACGGTCAACGGCTTCGACGTCGCGACCCAGGCCGACGACGTACGTAGTTCCATCAGCCTCACCGGCCAGTTCGCCGCCGTCGACGAGATCCTGACCGGTCGCGAGAACCTCATCCTGATCGCCAAGCTGCTCCGCCAGAAGAACCCGGGCGCGGTCGCCGACGAGCTCCTCGCCCGGTTCTCGCTCACCGAGGCCGGCAACCGCAAGGTCGCGACGTACTCCGGTGGCATGCGCCGCCGCGTCGACATCGCGATGAGCCTCATCGGCAACCCGTCGGTGATCTTCCTCGACGAGCCGACCACCGGTCTCGACCCGGAGGCCCGGCTCGAGGTCTGGCAGACGGTCAAGGAGCTCGCCGACAGCGGCACGACGGTCCTGCTCACCACGCAGTACCTCGAAGAGGCCGAGCAGCTCGCCGACCGGATCGCGATCCTCCACGAGGGCCGCATCATCGCCAACGGAACCCTCGCCGAGCTCAAGGCGATGTTCCCGCCGGCCAAGCAGGAGTACATCGAGAAACAGCCGTCCCTCGAGGACATCTTCCTCGCCATCACCAGCAAGTCCAACGGCAAGTCCGCCAGCACGAACAACCTCAAGGAGTCACGATGACCACCCGATTCTTCGGCGACACCGCCATCTTGACCGGCCGCTCCCTTCGACACATCGGCCGCAGCCCCGACACCATCGTCACCACCGCGATCACCCCGATCGCCATGATGCTCTTGTTCGTGTACGTCTTCGGCGGTGCGATCGACACCGGGTCCACCGAGAGCTATGTCACCTATCAGCTACCCGGCATCCTGTTGATCACCATCGCCTCCGGCATCGCCTACACCGCCTACCGTCTGTTCCAGGACAAGAACGGCGGCATGTTCGACCGGTTCCAGTCGATGCCGATCGCCCGGTCCGCGGTTCTGTGGGGTCACGTGCTCACCTCGGTGGTCGCGAACATGATCTCGCTGGTCGTGGTGGTGCTCGTCGCCCTGCTGATGGGCTTCCGCACCGGCGCGAGCGTGCTCGACTGGCTCGCGGTCGTCGGCATCCTGGCCCTGTTCACCCTGGCGCTGACCTGGCTCGCGGTGATCCCGGGCCTGACTGCCGGCACGGTCGAGGGAGCCAGCGCGTTCTCCTACCCGCTGATCTTCCTGCCCTTCCTCAGCTCGGCGTTCGTGCCGACCGACACCATGCCCGGCCCGGTGCGAGCCTTCGCCGAGCACCAGCCGGTCACCTCGATCGTCGACTCCATCCGGGCGATCTTCGCCGGTCAGCCGCTGGGCAACGAGCTGTGGATCGCGCTGGCCTGGTGCGTCTGCATCCTGGTCGTCGCGTACGTCCTGGCCACCGCTGCCTACCGTCGCAAGTTCGCCTAAACCACGCGACAAACCCGGGCGTTCCCGCCACTATTCGGGGATGCTCACGATCAGCCAGGTGGCTGCCGCCGCCGGAGTCACCGTCCGGGCAGTGCGTCACTACCACGCCAAAGGGTTGCTACTGGAGCCCGAGCGCGACCACTCGGGCTACCGACGCTACGACGCAGCTGCCGTCGTCGACCTGATCAAGATCCGCATCCTCGCCGACGCCGGCGTCCCGCTCTCCCGTGTCAAGGAGCTGCTGGACGCCGGCGACGACGATTTCAAGAAGGCGGTCGCCGAGATCGACAAGCGCCTCCGTCTCGAGATCCGCGAGCGCCAGGGCCACCGCGAGCGGATCGCCCGGCTCGTCCACGGCGACGGACTGGCCCTCCCGCCCGAGGCGGTCGCCTATCTGGAACGGATGCGGGAGCTCGGCATCCCGCAGCGGATGATCGACGGCGAGCGCGACGCCTGGATCCTCGTCGCGGCCCAGCAGCCGCGGAGCATGGAGGCCTTCATCCGCAGCAAGGTCGGCCAGCTCGACGACCCTTCGGTCGTGGAGACCTACCAGGAGCTGGATGCCATGCTCGACTGGCTGCCCGGTGACCCCCGCCTGGAGGCCATGGCCGACCGGATCGTCTCGCAGCTCGAAGCGATCTCTCCCGAGGACTGGGCCGCGTACGTCGAGGACGACCAGGCCATGCCCACCGAGCTCGTCTCCCTGCTCGACGCCATGTTCGTCGAGCAGGTCCCCGTCGCCCACGACCTCATGCGCCTGGTCGAGAAGCGCGGCTACACCGGCTGGACCAAGCTCGAGCGGATCCAGAAGTAGAGGACGTACGCCGGCTGGTCGAGTCTGCAACTAGAAGGTTGCAGATGGGTCGTCGAAGTGCAACACTGAGGTTGCACTTCCACTACCCGAGGAGGACCCATGGTTCACAGCACCGAAGAGCTCGCCGAGCTCGACAGCATCCGACGCCAGATCGACATCGACGCCAGCGCCGAGAAGGTCTGGTCCCTGATCACCCGCCCCGGGTGGTACGTCAACGACGGCACCGTCCTCGACGACCCGGACACCCGCGTCGAGACCGCCGATGACGGCACCGAGATCGCCGTGGTCACCCACCCGACGATGGGCGAGTTCCGGTTCCGCACGATCGAGCTCGACGAGCCGCGCTACGCCGCGTTCCGCTGGCTCGGCACGCCCTACCGCGACGCCACCGAGGGCACGCTGGTGGAGTTCCGGATCGAGGAGAACCCGGCCGGCGGCGTGACCCTCGAGGTCCTGGAGAGCGGCTTCTCCACCCTGTCCGAGGACCCCGCGGTCTGGCTCAAGGAGCGCGAGGGCAACGACGGCGGCTGGGCCCAGGAGCTCGAAGCGGCCAAGACGTACGTCGAGGCGCGCGCGTGAGCGCGACGCCCACCCTCCCCGAGATGTGCGCGGCGCTGGGCGACCAGACCCGCTGGGACATCCTCACCCGGCTGGGGCAGGAGACCATGTCCGCCTCCGCCCTGGCCCGGGTGCTCCCGGTCAGCCGCCAGGCGATCGTCAAGCACCTCGACGTACTCTCCGAGGCCGGCCTCGTCACTGCCGAGCGCCGCGGCCGCGAGATCGTCTACGCCGCCCTCGGCTCCCGCCTCAACGCCCTCGCCCACGAGCTCGACCGCATCGGCAACGCCTGGGACACCAGGCTCCGCGCCCTCAAGTCCCTCGCCGAGTCAGCGGACGACTGAGGCCGGGGTCTGGCTCCTGGTTGGGCACTCGCGTTCCTTACCCGTGGGTGTAGGTGAACTGCAGGTCGAGAGCGCCCGTCTCGGTCGGCCCGGCGTACACGAAGTAGTACTGCCGCCACGGGTAGGACCAGCTCTTCCTCGACCAGAGCCGATCGAAAGGCACCGGACCGACGTACGTGGACGTGGTGAAGGCATTCGGAGGGAAGCCATACGCGGCCCAGTAGGGGTTCTGGTCGGAGAAAGTCGAGCGGGTCGCCCGCATCTCGACCTCTCCCAGCTGCGTTCCTGGGCTGTAGTCCACGAGCATGACCTGCCCCGGTTGTGCTGCCTCGACGGTGACCTCATGGGTGTCGACGGTCCTGCCGGCCCCGTCGACGGTCGAACCTGTCAGTGACGGTGTCGCCATGGTGACGGGATTGAGCCGGATGCTTCCTGTAGTCGAACACAGGCGTGCCCGGAGCACGATCTCGGCTGTGTTGGCAACCTTGAAGACGGCCGGGTGGTCGCCGTTCATGATCCACTCGAACCCGCTCCAGTCGGACTCGACGCTCGCGTCGCCGGAGCAGTACTGGCCGGCATCGTCGAGGATCTCGAAGCTGAGCAGCTGTCCGGCGGTGACGGGGATCGTGACATTGGCGTTTCGACGGGGAGCCGGCCCGCGGACGTACGGTGTGGTGGCCTCCGGGGACGCGGCTATGTCGAGAGGAGTGCTGGCATAGAACTCGAGCTCAACCGGGACCGTATTCGATACGAAGAGGGTGTAGGTGCCCGCCTTGGTCGAGCGAATCTCGTGACTGTTGGAGGAGTGGCCCGACACCTCCTGGCCGTCGGGGTCGTAGAGCGACTGACTGGGACCCGAATCTCCGTTGCGCGAGACGAGAAGATCGATCCCGGCCGGCACTTCCACGGTCACGATCCCTACGCGACCCGGGCCGTCGAGACTGACCGGCGCGGGAGACCCGTCGAGGACCATGGCGCCTTTCCTGGCCGACAGGACTTGCTCGCCTGGTCTCGTGAACCTGTCTCCTGCATTGGGAGCGAACCGGATCGTGTATCGGCCCGTCTCGTTCAGGTTCCCGATCCGCCGGTAGTAACCGTCCCATCCGGCGACGACGTCGCCGGATGGATCGATAAGCGTTTCCGACGATCGCCTCGGGCCCTGAGGTGTGTATTCGGAGATCGTCGAGCCTGCAGTGCCATCGAACCGGAGGTCGACGACCTGCCCGGGCAGCTCATTCGCCAGGTCCATGGCCGGTGCATCGATCGCGGAGTCGATCACGAGCGGAGTGCTGAGCGTGATATCGACCGACTCGGCGTCCCAGTACGCCGACTTGGTCAGCGTGATGATGTAGTCGCCCGTGAGGGGAGCGACCCGCGTCGTTCCGTGGTCGGACGGACCGAAGGCCGGCACAGTGTTCCCAGAGGGGTCGGTGACGCTCTCCGTCACCACGTACCAGCTGTAATAGGTGAACGTCTGACCCTTCTCGAGCGCGACGACCAGCTGTCGCCGGGTCGCCTCGCTCGGAAACACTACGGGTGTAGTGGTGTTGAGCTCGACGCGAGTGGGACTGCCCTGAGCAACCTCGAACGGCGCTGACGTGGCGGCTCTCCGGAGACCGTCACCGGGGGCGTAGACACGGTACGACAGGGACATGTTCGGCTGGAACGTCATGGAGAAGGTGCCGTCTGCAGCGACGGTGGCTCCAGCGTCGAGAGAGTGCCATCCGTCGGAATAGAGCACCTGCAGGCGTACCCATGCGTCACCGGTCAGACCCGTGGAGTCACCGCGCAGCGACGCGTCGCCGGTCTGAGGAACGAGTGCGGCGAATGCCGTGACGGTCGGAGTCCAGTGCCCGTCGACGACGAACGAGCTGCTCGCCTTCGCGAGCCGGGATCCATAAGCAGGAGCCACGTAGCGGAAACGCTGGCCGTGGCGGCTGGAGAAGCGGTCACGCCAGGTCTGGTCGGACGCGACGCGCACACGACCGTGCAGCGCCCACGTTCCGTCCGAGCGCTGCAGTTCCCGGCGCAGCTCGAAGCCGGCGCTCAACCGTGTCGTTCGACCGTTGGTGCTGGTCGTGACCGCGCCGGTGGAGTAGTCGACGACCTGGTGCTTCACGGTCCCGAGCGTGACCGCGGGACGCCAGGTCACCTTGATGGTCTTGGTCGCGGACACCCTGCCGGGCTGACGCAGCTGAGCCGGCTTCACGACCCGGTACTTCTGATAACCACGCGGAGGAGTGGTGGTGAAGCGGTATCGCCGGGTGTCCACCAGTTTGCGGGACGCCACGACCGCCCAGCTCCCGTCGGTGCGCTGACGCTGAAGACGTACGACGCTGCCCAGGCGCGCGTCGATCGCTCTGCCGGTGAAGGTGACCGCGGAGCCTTCGGGCACGGTCGATGCCGAGGCGTAGATGGTGACCGACAAGGCGGCGTGCGCCGGCGGGCTCACCAGCGCCAGGCCGGTCAGAGCTCCCGCCAGAACAAGCAGGGACGAGGCCAAGCGACGCATTCTGTCTCCCGATGATGAGGCACCCACATGCTGAACATGCCCCCACAGGAGCCCCCGAGACCCGAATTGGACCATGAACTGCCACGGGCGACAACCCACCCGATGGCGAGGCGACCTCTACTCCTGGATCCCGATCGTCGTCCCGCTTGTCGGTGGACTCAGCGGTGCCGGAGCGTACAAGGTGTTGATCACACGCTTCTTGCCCACCGAGGAGGAGGCTGAGGAGACCAGCGACCTGCCTGCCGCCGCCTGACCACCGATCCCGGAAACAGGAACCGAAAGGACCGACATGCCCGACTACGTCGCAGCCATCGACCAAGGCACCACGAGCACCCGCTGCATGATCTTCGACCACGGCGGCAAGGAGGTGGCCCGCCACCAGCTGGAGCACCAGCAGATCCTGCCCAAAGCGGGCTGGGTCGAGCACAACCCGGTGGAGATCTGGGAGCGCACCAGGGCGGTGATCCAGATCGCGCTCGGCAGCAAGGGCCTGACGGACAAGGACATCGCCGCGCTCGGCGTCACCAACCAGCGCGAGACCACCGTGGTGTGGAACAAGAGGACCGGACGGCCCTACTACAACGCGATCGTCTGGCAGGACACCCGCACCGACCGGATCGCCTCCGCCCTCGACAAGGACGAGCGCGGCGACATCATCCGCCGCAAGGCAGGGCTCCCGCCCGCGACGTACTTCGCCGGAGGCAAGATCCAGTGGATCCTGGAGAACGTCGACGGTGTCCGCGAGGCCGCGGAGAACGGCGAGGCCATCTTCGGCACCACCGACACCTGGATCGTCTGGAACCTGACCGGCGGTCCCAGCGGGGGCGTGCACGTCACCGACGTCACCAACGCCAGCCGCACGATGCTGATGGACCTCGAGACCCTCGACTGGGACGACGAGCTGCTCGGATTCTTCGACATCCCGCGCCAGATGCTCCCCGAGATCCGGCCCTCCTCCGATCCCAACGCCTACGGCACCACGCTGGAGAACGGTCCGCTCGGCGGCGAGATCCCGATCACCGGCATCCTCGGGGACCAGCAGGCCGCGATGGTCGGCCAGGTCTGCCTGGACGCCGGCGAGGCCAAGAACACCTACGGCACCGGCAACTTCCTCCTCCTCAACACCGGCCAGGAGCTCGTACGCTCCCAGAACGGTCTCCTCACCACGGTCTGCTACCAGTTCGGCGACCAGCCACCGACGTACGCCCTGGAGGGTTCGATCGCCGTCACCGGCTCCGCGGTGCAGTGGCTGCGCGACCAGCTGCGGGTGATCAGCAACGCCACGCAGGTCGAAGCCCTGGCCAAGGAGGTCGAGGACAACGGCGGGGTCTATTTCGTCCCGGCCTTCTCCGGTCTCTTCGCCCCCTACTGGCGCTCGGATGCGCGCGGCGTGATCGTCGGCCTGTCCCGGTTCAACAACAGCGGCCACATCGCCCGCGCGGCCCTGGAGGCGATCTGCTACCAGAGCCGTGACGTCGCCGAGGCGATGGAGAAGGACTCCGGCGTACGCCTCGAGGTCCTCAAGGTCGACGGCGGCATCACCGCCAACGAGCTGTGCATGCAGATCCAGGCCGACGTCCTCGGCGTCGAGGTCAGCCGCCCGGTCGTCGCCGAGACCACCGCGCTCGGAGCCGCGTACGCCGCCGGGCTCGCCGTCGGTTTCTGGAAGGACACCGACGAGCTCCGCCAGAACTGGAACGAGTCCAAGCGCTGGACGCCGGCCTGGAACGAGGAGCAGCGCGAGACCGGGTACGCCGGCTGGCGGAAGGCCGTCGACCGCACGCTCGACTGGGTCGACGTCGACTGACGGCGTCGTTTCAAAAACGCCCTGTTTGGGGTATGTGCGGGGGAACCCTTCGGACGTACGTTGCGAGAGGGCCTGGCCGGGGCCCGGCTACCGCCTCGACCGGTCCGTTGGCACACCAACGACCGAGGAGGCAGCAATGTTCATCCAGATGATCCAGGGTCCCTGCACCCGGCAGGACGAGGCCCGCCAGTTGCTCGACGAGTGGCGGCGCGACCTGGCGCCGGGCGCGACCGGGTGGCTGGGCGGCACCAACGGATTCACCGACGACGGTCAGCTCATCGGGGTGGTCCGCTTCGAGTCCCGCGAGGCGGCGATGGCCAACTCCAACCGTCCCGAGCAGGGGGAGTGGGCCGCGAAGATGGCCGAGGTCATGGACGGGCCGATGGAGTTCCACGACTGCGACGACGTCACGCTGCTCTTCGACGGCGGCTCCGACGACGCCGGGTTCGTGCAGATCATCCGCGGCCGCGTCGACGACCCGAGCCGGCTCAAGGCGATGATGACGACCGACACCACCCAGCTGCACGAGATGCGCCCCGAGATCCTCGGCGGCACCCTCGCGATCGAGGCGGACGGCAGCTTCATCGAGACCGTCGCGTTCACCAACGAGGCCGACGCCCGTAAGGGCGAGCAGATCGAGCCCCCGGAAGACGTGCGCCGCGAGCTCGACTACGCGATGCAGGGCGCGACGTACTACGACCTCCACCGCCCCTGGTTCGAGAGCGCCTGAGGAGGCCGACGATGTTGACCGAAAGCAGTGTGAGGGCGAACATCCCGGCCGCCGACCTCGGCCGGGCACGCCGTTTCTACGCCGACAAGCTCGGGCTCGAGCCGAGCGAGGAGAGCGAAGGCTGGCTGGTCTACTCGACCGGCGGTGGCACGTCCTTCCACCTCTACGAGACCGAGCAGGCGGGCAAGGCCGGGCACACGATCGCCCAGTTCCACGTGGCCGACGTCCGCAAGGAGACCGAAGACCTGCGCGCCAAGGGGGTCAGTTTCGAGCACTACGAGATGCCCGGACTGACCTGGGACGGTGACGTCGCCGGCATGGGCGAGGCTGGTCACGCAGCCTGGTTCAAGGACAGCGAGGACAACATCCTCTGCATCGACGACGCGGTGCCTGCCTGACGGAAAGCACGGAAGGGCCCGGCTCAGCCGGGTCCTTCACCTGCGCCGACGTGCTGAGCCAGGTAAGCCTGGAGGCCGACGCGATCGATCGCGTCGAGCTGGGACTCGAACCAGTCGGCGTGCTTCTCCTCGTCGCGGACCATCTCCTCGAAGACGGCGGCGGTGCCGTGGTCACCGAGCTGGTGGCACTCCTCGCCGCCGGCGTTGAACTGGGCGACCGCGGCGCGCTCGCTCGCCAGGGCGAGGGAGAGCATCTCCTCGGCGGTCTCGCCGACCTGGATGGCGTTGAGGCGCTGCACGTTGGGATGGCCGTCGAACATCAGGATCCGGTTGATCAGCTCGTCGGCGTCGCGCATCTCGTCGATGGAGAGGTCGTAGAAGACCTTGCCGAGCTTGGGCAGCCCCCAGTTGTCGAGCATCCGAGCATGCAGGAAGTACGTGTTGGTGACCGTGAGCTCGAACGTGAGCGCCTCGTTGAGGAGCTCGACGACGCGTGGATCGACTGGCTGCATGACCTACCTCCGGTAACGGGATCTGTCCCGATACTCGCACGGCACCCCGGGAGTGAGGACAGACTCAGTTTGTGACCGGTTGCGTACGTCAGCTCGCGGCGCCGTCGGCCACGAGGTGCGAGCACTCCTGCTCGAGATGCCGGCTGACCTGCTTCTTCACCGAGAAGATGCACGAGCCGCAGTCCTGAGCGGCTCCCGTCGAGCGGCAGATCGCGCTGACCGTACGCGCCCCGTCGGCCAGCGCGGCATCGACGTCACGGTCCGTGACGACTCGGCACTGGCAGACGATCATGGGTTTAGGTTAGCCGAACCTAATCCCGAAGACGAGCGGGCGTCCCACTTCTTACCTTTCGGTCCTCTCGCGGCCATTCACATTTTGCCGGTCACATTCTCCCGGTATGGTCCAGGTCACACCGTCGCTCCCGGCCCTCGGAGGATCTCTTGCGCATCGCAGTCATCGGCACCGGCTTCGGCGGCCTGGCCGCCACGATCGAGCTCAAGAAGCGCGGCCACGACGACATCGTCGTGTTCGAGAAGGCAGGAGACGTCGGCGGTGTCTGGCGCGAGAACACCTACCCGGGCGCCGCCTGCGACGTACCCTCCAGCCTCTACTCCTACTCCTTCGAGCCCAACCCGCACTGGCCCCACAAGTTCTCCCGCCAGCCCGCGATCCTCGACTACATCCACCGGGTCGTCGACAAGTACGACGTACGCCGCCACATCCGGTTCCACACCGAGGTGACCGCCGCCCGCTGGGACGACGAGTCGAAGACCTGGCGGCTCGAGCTCAGCACGGGGGAGACGGAGACGGTCGACCTGTTCGTACCTGCCGTCGGCCAGCTCTCCCGGCCCTCGGTCCCGAACATCCCCGGCGCCGACACGTTCCAGGGAGAGGCCTTCCACTCCGCCGAGTGGAACCACGACCTGAGCCTCCACGACAAGCGGGTGGCGGTGATCGGCACCGGGGCCAGCGCCATCCAGTTCGTGCCCGAGGTGCGCAAGGACGCAGCGCAGGTGCTCCTCTTCCAGCGCTCGGCGCCCTACATCGTCCCCCGCAAGGACTTCGAGCGCACCGACGCCGCCGGCCCGATCCCGCAGCTCCTCAACCGCGCGAAGATCTGGGTCCAGGCCGAGTGGCTCACCACGTCCTTCCACGTCAAGCCGTTCGGTGCGGTCATGCGCGCCTGGTCCAAGCGCCACATGAAGGCGCAGACCGCGGCGAAGCCGGGGCTCTTCGAGAAGGTCTGGCCGGACTACCCGTTCGGCTGCAAGCGCATCCTCTTCGCCGACGACTACCTGCCGGCCCTCGCCCAGCCCGACGTGGACGTGATCACCGACGACATCGTCGAGATCACCCCGACCGGCGTGACGACCGCCGACGGGCAGCAGCACGAGGTCGACGTGATCATCTGGGGCACCGGGTTCAAGGCCACCGACTTCCTCGCTCCGATGACGATCACCGGCACCCAGGGCCGCGACCTGCACACCCATTGGAAGGACGGCGCCCACGCCTACCACGGCATGACCGTCCCGGGCTTCCCCAACCTGCTGATCATGTACGGCCCCAACACCAACACCGGTGGTGGCTCGATCATCTTCTTCCTGGAGACGCAGGCCCGCTACCTCGGCCGGTACGCCGATCACGTCGCCGACGCCGGCCCGCTCGAGGTGCGGGCGGAGGTCGAGGAGGCCTACGACGCGCGGATCCAGGACAAGCTGGCCGACAGCGTCTGGAGCAAATGCACCTCCTGGTATCGCGAGCGGAACGGCCGCATCACCACCAACTGGCCAAGCATTTCGGCCCATTACCGCCGCAGCGCCAGCTACGACAAGGCCGACTACACGCCGGCCTGAAACGATCTGATAGGCCATTGTGACCAACCTGTGCATTCCCTTATTCGTGTCTGAGGCCACATACTCGAAGGGATGACTACCTCAACCCCCCGGCGGCGACACTTCGCCGCGAGTCCTTTCAAGGCAGATCCCGAGCCGGTCATTGAGCAGTTCGAGTCAGGGGACCTGGTTTCCCACGACTCCTTCGGCCTGGGTCGGGTCGTCAACAAAGAAACGGCCGCAGTCACTGTCGACTTCGGTCCCCGACTGGTGCGTATCGCCAGCCCCTTCCCCAAGCTTTCCAAGCTCTGACAACCGTCTGAGCTGCACGAGAATCGCCCTCCCCGAGCACTGCTCGGAGAGGGCGATCTCGTTTTCGGGGCCTACTTCCTCTTCACCGGATAGGCCGCGTCCACCTCCACCTCGACGAGCCATCCGTCGACGGGCAGGTTCTCGATCTCGAGCGCGAACCGCGACGGCCGGGCGGGGTTGACGACCATCGGAGCCGCCGGCGCAGCTGTGCCCAGCGGCACCGGGATCGCCTCGCCGGTCGAGACCGATGTGTTCGCGAAGAACTGCCGATAGGCCCGGTTCCAGCCCGCGAAGTCCATCTTCGCCTCGCCCGCGGGGTTCTGCAGGAAGACGCGCATCGTGATCACGTCGTCGTAGGAGAGACCGGCCGCCTCGAGGTTCTCCCCGATCCGGCGCAGCACGTTGATCCCCTGGGCCTCGGTGATGGTCACGCCCGGCGGCAGCTCGCCACCCGGGAACACCGCGGTGTCGATGTAGGCCGCCTCGCCGCTCGCCCCGGTGTTGAGCCGCGACGGACCGAGCCCGCTGGTCTTGTAGATCGCGGCCTCCGGCCCGATCGCGACGCCGTTGGCGATCGACGGGTTGTCCTGCCCCGCGGGCAGCACCGAGATCGTCTCCCCACCTCGCGGCGGGAAGTCGGACCATCTGCTCCCAGCGACCGCCGCCGTCGGAGCGACCAGCGCCGCGGTCAACCCGACCACAGCCAGCACCTTCGTACGCGGCGACATCATGCCGTCACCCGCGCGTGCAGCTTCTCGACGGCTGCCCGGGCGGCAGTGATCGCGCCGTGCTGCCACGCCACGGAGTGGCTGAGGTGGTCACCGGCGAAATACGTGTTGCCGGTGGCGTCCAGCAGCCGTGTGTAGAGCGGATCGGTGTCGGCCGTCGTCGAGTAGGCCCAGGCTCCCTCGGAGAACTTCTGCGTCTTCCAGTCCTGGCTGTAGGAGGCGGTGATGCCCTCGCCGTAGACGTCCCCGAAGATCTGCTTGCCCATGTCCACCGCCCGCGAGAGCCGCTGGGCGGGGCTGAGCACGCCGTAGGTGTCGGCCGCACTACCGGTGTTGTAGTAGCCGATCATCGTGCCCTTGTCCCCGTTGAACCCGTACGACGGATGCCACATGTTGCGCAGGTCGAGGCGGGTGTTGGTGATGCCGCCGTAGATCCGGAAGTCCTCCTCCCACCAGCGCCGGTCGTACTCGATCCCGATCTTGCCGGCGTTCGAGGGCCCGAAGGACTTCAGGCTCGCGGTGATGTCGGCGCCGAGGTTGTGCTGGACCTTGGCCGCGATGTTCGGCGGCATGCAGTTGATCGCGAAGTCCGCCTTGATGGTCTCGGTCCTCCCGCGAGCCTTGTAGGAGACGGAGACGCCGGTCGAGGTGTTGTTCCACTCGACGACCTCGGCGCCGTAGCGGATGTTCCGCGCCCCGACGGCCTGGGCGAAGGCGTTCGGAATCGCGTCCATGCCACCGACCGGCTGATACATCATCATCGCCTGGTCGTAGCCGAACTCGAAGGAGAAGTACTGACCCAGCCCGGCGGCGAGGACAGCACTCATGGAGTTCGGGGCGACCTCGGTGCCCGACTCCTGCCCGGCCCCGGGCTCGACCGTGTAGCCCGCGCGGCTGGAGCCGGTGTAGGCGTACCCCTCCGCCTTGGAGCCGAGATCGCCGAAGTTCCTCAGGAAGGCGATCAGCGCCTCCTTGTCGGCGGCCGTCAGCTCCTCGTCCAGGGCGCCCTTGTCGGTCGCCTTCGCGAGCAGCTCGGAGACATAGCCGTACGTGTCCGCCTTCGCCTGACGCATCTGCACCGCGCCGATGCCGTGGTCGCCGGGGTAATAGAGCAGTGCGTTGGCGTTCTGGTTGGTGAACGCCTCGATCGGGACGCCCAGCTCCTTGCAGTAGTCGAGCGTGATGTGGCTCTGCGGCAGGCGCCCGGGCCCGGCGTTCATGTACTGACCCTTGGAGAACCCGGCCACCTGCGTGACCCCGTTCAGATCGGTCACCCGGGTCCCGCCGCGCACGGTGAAGTTGCGACCGCCCGGCCGCTCGCGCCCCTCGAGCACGGTGACCTTGTAGCCACCCTTGAGCAGCTCGTACGCAGCGGTGAGCCCGGCGATGCCGCCGCCGAGGATCACGACCGACTTGCTGCCGGCCCGGGCGAGATCGGAAGGCTTGGGAGGAGTGAAGCTGGGGGTCTCCGCGGCGTGAGCCGAGGTGAGCCCGAGAGCACCCATGCTGTGCAACATGACTCCCGCGCCGCCGGCGAGGCCGACGTTGCGCAAGAAGTTCCGACGTGACTGAGTCTGAGTCATGTGGGGGTATCCAATCTGTTGGGGACGCCCCGAAACGTAGGAAGCCTTTGTTGCATCGTGATTGCGTTTGCGTCTCACTGGAATGCGCATTCCTGAACTGGCGAGTAGTCCTAGGATCGACCCGTGACCGTCACCATCCGCGATGCAGCGCCCGCCGACGTACCCGAGATCCTCCGCCTCGTCCACGCCCTGGCCGTCTACGAGAAGGAGCCCGACGCCGTCGAGGCGACGGAGACGGACTTCACCGCGGCGCTCTTCCCCGAGTCCGGCACCCCGACCACCCGCTGCCTCATCGCCGAGCTCGACGGCACGGTCATCGGCATGGCGGTCTGGTACGTCACCTTCTCCACCTGGACCGGCCGCAACGGCATCTGGCTCGAGGACCTCTTCGTCGACCCGGCGCACCGCGGCGCCGGCGCAGGCAAGGCGCTCCTCGTACGCCTCGCCGAGATCTGCGTCGAGAACGACTGGCGCCGCCTCGAGTGGTGGGTGCTGACATGGAACGAACCGTCGATCGCCTTCTACCGCTCTCTCGGCTCGGTCCCGCAGGACGAGTGGGAGGTCCACCGCATCGACGGCGCCGCGCTGAAGGAGCTGGGCGCCGCCGGCGGTAGCTGACCCTCAGGCCCGAACTCAGGCCCCGTACGCAGCGGCGAACCGCCGAGCCCACTCCCCGAAACCGCGGGCCGGCCTGCCCAGCACTTCCTCGACGTGCGGGCTGACCGCCTGCTCGTCGGCGGTCGCGTGCCCGAGGATGGCGAGCGTCCCCTCGACGACGGCCGGCGGCATGAACTCCAACATCTGGCTCCGGGCCTCCTCCGGGGTCAGCTCGACGAACTCCAGCGGACGCCCGATCGCCGAGGCGATCTCCTCGACCCGATCCCGCGGCGTGGTCGCGGCAGGACCGGTGATTTCGTACGTCCGCCCCGCGTGACCGTCCTCGGTCAGGGTCGCCGCGGCGACCTCGGCGATGTCGAGAGGGTCGACCACGGGAAGCGCGACATCTCCGTACGGTGCGTGCACGGCGTTCATCTCCTTGATCATCGGCACCCAGGCGAGCGCATTGCTCGCGAAGCCGCCGGGGCGCAGGATCGTCCACTCCATCGCCGAGCCCCGCACCGCCTCCTCGAGGTCGGCGAGCGGTGCGTGCGACGGAGTCCCAGGCCGGGTGCCGACCGCCTGCGAGGACAACAGGACCACGCGACGTACGCCTGCCGCCTCGGCATGCTTCATCAGTGCCGGCCCGTCGACATGCGCGCCGGCGCCGCTGACGATCAGGAACAGCGCGTCGGCGCCGGCCAGCGCCGGCGCCAGGGTCGTGACGTCGGAGAGGTCAGCCACCGCGGTGGCGACTCCCGCCCGGGTCGGCAGCGGTGCCGACATCCCGCGCGAGACGGCGGTGACGGTGTGCCCGGCGTCGGCCAGCAGCTCGACGAGCGGTTGTCCGACATTCCCCGTCGCTCCGGTGATGACGATCATCGAGGTCTCCATTCATAGGTCGTGGATCTGGGTTCGGAACGACGTTAGATCCCTCGATACAGTGGGTTCCCCAAGGTAAGTATTGGAGCGATATGACCTGGCGTCCGAGCACTGACGAGCCGGTGGCGGCCTGTCCGATCACCCCGGCGGTGGAGCTGATCTTCAGCCGATGGACCACCCCGATCCTGTGGACGCTGCACGAGTTCGGCACCCAGCGCTTCGTAGAGCTGGAGCGCCGCCTCGGCACGATCTCCTCGAAGGTGCTGACCCAGCGCCTGCGCCAGCTC
The DNA here is from genome assembly GCF_040613175.1 of Nocardioides sp. NPDC006303. NCBI lineage: Bacteria > Bacillati > Actinomycetota > Actinomycetes > Propionibacteriales > Nocardioidaceae > Nocardioides > Nocardioides sp. NPDC006303. The sequence goes on along the minus strand of NZ_JBEXRR010000048.1, from coordinate 3,259 downwards.
GAGCGCGACGGTCTCGTCGAGCGCCGCTACCACGCCGAGGTGCCACCCCGGGTGGAGTACGACATCACCGACCTCGGCCGCAGCCTGCAGCCGGTCTTCGCGGCCGTCGGCAACTGGTCGGAGGCGAACATGCCAGCCGTGGAGACGGCGCGGCAGGCCTACACCGGTCCGCTACCCCGCTGAGGCCGGCTCCGGCGCAGCCCCCGGCCCGGGCAGCACGTCGATGTCGTCGGCATGCATCGGCTCGCCGCAGTGCGAGCACCGCAGATCGACCCGCCCGATCTCGCCGCACGCGTGATGCCGATAGAGCACCGGCGGCCCGGCCTCGCCCGCGAGCCACTTGTCACCCCAGCCGACCATGACCATCAGCACGTCGACGAGCTCGCGCCCCTTCTCCGTCAGCACGTACTCATAGCGCGGCCGGTTGTCGTACGCCTGCTTCTCCACCACCCCGTGCTCGACCAGATGCCCGAGCCGCTCGGTGAGCACCTTCCGAGAGATCCCGAGATCCGCCTGGATCTGATCGAAGCGGTTCATACCCACCCAGATGTCGCGCAGCACGAGAGGCGACCACGGCTCCCCGATCACGTCGAGCGTCCTCGCGATCGAGCAGGCCATGTCACCGAAGTTCGTACGTTGCATGACCCGAATCTACCATTTGGGGTTCCCTGAAGGAACTCAGAGTGTTACGGTCACAGAGTCTCTTCAGGAAACTCCGACCCTCAGGGAGCGATCATGAGCAAGGTCCTCGCAGCACTGTCGGTCTCCGTCGACGGCTTCATCACCGGCCGTGCTCCCGGCCCGGGGCGCGGCCTGGGGGACGGCGGCGTCCTCTTCGACTGGTACTTCGACGGCGACACCCCCAGCCAGGTCTTCGACGGCTTCAAGCTCTCCGAGCCGAGCGCCCGCGTCTTCGACGCCCTAGCCGTACGCGACGGGGTCAGCCTCGCCGGCCGCAACACCTACGACGACTCCGGTTGGGACGACGGAGGAGCGCCGCATCCCACCGCTCCTCTGGTCGTCCTCTCCCATCGTCCCGCTCCCGCGATCCACGACCGCCAGACCTTCGCCACCACCATCGACGACGCGATCGCCCTCGCCAAGGAGCAGGCCGGCGGCAAGGACGTCGGACTCATGGGCGGCGGTGTCGTGACGGAAGCACTGAGGGCCGGCCTGGTCGACGAGATCGTCCTCCACCAGGTCCCGGTGCTCCTCGGCGCCGGCCGCCGCTTCTTCAACGAGCTCCCTGAGCACATCTCGCTCGAGATCGTCGACGTCGTCCCCGCACCGGGCGTCACCCACCTCCACTACCGCGTCATCCGCTGACCACCGAAGCAAGGAGAAGACCGATGATCAACCCCGACGTACGCCCCTTCCTCGAGGGAACCGCCCTGGCGCATGTCGCCACGATCGGACCCGACGGCGCCCCGCGCACCTCCCCGGTCTGGATCGGAACCCACGGCGACCACGTCGTCTTCCTCACCGGCAACCGTGGCCGCAAGTACCGCAACCTCCACACCGACCCGCGCATCGCACTCTCCCTGGCGCCGCAGGAGAACGACTTCATGCCGGTCATCCTCCGGGGCCGCGTCGTCGGCTGGGTCGAGGACGAGACCCGCTGGGAGATCATCGACGAGCTCGCCACCCGATACACCGGCGCGCCCTACCCCCGCGAGGTCGATGCGTACGGAGACCGTGCCGTCGCCCTGATCGACCTCGACTACCAGCACATCGGCGTCGGCTGAGCCCGTTGCAGGATCACTTCTCCCCGAGCACGGTCGCCACCAAACCCTCGACCTCATCCGTACGCAGCGGCACCGAGGTCATCAGCCGCCGATAGAACACCGCCCCCGCCAGCGCCTCCGCCGCCCGCTCCGGATCCCCAACATCGTGCCCCGAGTCCCGCAGCCTGGTGAGTGCATCGACCAGCCGCGTACGGCGCTGCGCGCTGTAGCGGTGGTGCAGCTCCCGCAGGCCCGGGTCGCGCTCTGCGCCGTCGAGCACGGCGGGGAGACAGTCGGACATCAGCGACGACTGCATGGCGGAGGCGAGGTGGGCGACGATCGCCACCACATCGGCGCGCGGGTCCTGTCCGCCGGCTTCCGGGCGTGGCTGCACGTTGAGCGTCTCCATGGCCGCGGCGACCAGGCTGAGCCGGTCGTGCCCCAGTCGATAGATCGTGCTCCGGGCGACGCCGGCACGGGTCGCCACCCCGTCGATGCTGAATCCGCCGTATCCCCGCTCGGCGAGCTCCGCGAGCGCCGCTTCGAGCACTCTTTCCCGGCTGCGCACCACTCGGGGGTCCGTACGCCCTTGACGAGAAGCCATGCCCGGAGCCTACTATGCAACAGTAGTGTTGCAGAAAGGAGAGACAGATGATTCCCGGATTCCGCTACATCGTCGACGACATCACTGCCGCCGTCGCCTTCTACCGCGAGCTCGGGTTCGAGGACGTCGGTCCGAGAGCCGGCGGCTTCGCGATGCTCGAGGGCCACGGCCTGCGCCTGATGCTGAACACCCCCGGTGCCGGAGGCGCCGGGCAGGCCGCCGACGACGGCAAGGTTCCGAGCCCCGGTGGCTGGAGCCGTATCCAGCTCGAGGTGCCCGATGTCGACCAGGAGCTCCGGCGCCTGAGCGAAGCCGGCGCTCGCGTACGCACCAGCCGCATCGATGGCCGGGGCGGAGCCCAGGCCGTGATCGAAGACCCGGCCGGCAACCCGGTCGAGCTCTTCGCCCCCGCCTGACCGGCGGGTCACGAGGCCCCTGGCGCCGGGTGGAGCAAACGGCCCATGGGCCTTGTCTCGGGGGTCTAGAGTGAGGCCCAGAACATCGCACGAAAAAAGTTGCCCTGGCGATTTGAAACGGCGCCAGGGTGTGTGTAGTGTTCTCCGAGTCGCCAGGGTGCGGCGGGAAGCAAGCGCGAGTCTTCGTGCGGGCTTCCGGCCCCGGAGCGGCCACCTCCACTCTTTCGAGCATCGCTCGATTCCAGGGTGTTCTGGCAGCGGGTCTCAGGATCTGCCGAAGAACTCAAGATCTGATTCACATCAGATCGTCATGGCTGTGTAGGTGTGGATATTGCTTTTATCCGAATCCGGTGTGAATTCGCCGAATTGGACAACAAAGCGAGATCCGATAAAGTCCTCCAGGACGAGGCAGAAACACAACTGCTAAACCAGGGAAAGCGCGGAACGCGCCGAATTGGGAAAGCGAAAGTGAGTCTGCTAAAGTCTGAAAGGCAAGGAGCCGATAAAGGTTCTGG
>NZ_JBEXRR010000047.1:0-47169 GCF_040613175.1 Nocardioides sp. NPDC006303 | reverse complement strand
GGCCCGGCCGGTCGCGGTGTTGAAGGTGCGCGAGTCGCGCGGGCCGTTGGGCAGGGCGAAGCCACCGGGCGTCTTCAGCCGGGTCTCGAAGTCCTTGAACCCGGCCCGACGCAGTCGCAGGGTCGCAACGCGAGGAGATCGAGCAAGCCCCGTTCCGGCGAGCTCGCTCGCCCGGAACGACGGGCGGGTCGAGATCCAGCGTCTTCAGGTAACACGCTGTTCGTAGGACTACTCGCCCTATGGGAACGACCGGACAGACCTACGAACGACGTGTTACCCGAGTTCGCCGCCGAGCTGTGAGAGCAGCTCGGCGGCGTTCGTCATGCAGCGTTCGGGGTCGGGCTCGAGGTCGGTGAGCGCGCGCACCTCGGCGGCCCCCGCCTGCTCCGCCTCGACGGGGGAGAGGGTGGTGCGGCCGCAGACGACGACGGCGCGGATGTCCGCCTCGCGAGCAGCCTGGAGCACGCCCATCGGCGCCTTGCCGGACAGGGTCTGGTGGTCGAAGGAGCCCTCGCCGGTGATGACCAGGTCCGCGCCCGCGAGTGCCTCGGCGAAGCCGACGAGGCCGAGCAGCAGCTCGACGCCGCGCTCGACGCTGCCGCCGAGCACCGCGAGGGCGGCGAACCCGACGCCACCGGCCGCGCCCGCGCCGGGCGCCTCGACGATCCCGGCGTGATCGCGCCCGGTGGCCGCGGCGACCTTGGCTGCGTACGTCGCCAGGGCTGCCTCGAGCAGCTCCTGGTCCACGGAGCCGGCGCCCTTCTGCGCGGAGAAGGTGGCGACCGCGCCGCGAGGGCCGAGCAGCGGGTTGTCGACGTCGCAGGCGACCACGATCTCGGTCTCCTGGAGACGAGGGTCGAGACCGGTGAGGTCAATCTCCGCGAGGCTTCCGAGAGGGCCGCCGCCCTCGGGGAGCTCGGACCCGGCTGCGTCGAGGAGGCGTGCCCCGAGGGCGCGGAGCATTCCCGCGCCGCCGTCGTTGCTGGCACTCCCACCGAGCCCGAGAACGACCGCGCCGGCACCACCGTCGATGGCGGCGAGCACGGCCTCACCGAGACCGCGGGAGGACGCGGTCAGCGGGGCGAGCCGGCCACCGGGCAGCCGCAGCAGTCCGCAGGTGTCGGCGAGCTCGACGACCGCCAGGTCGCCGCGTACGGCGTAGTGTGCCGATACCGGCTCGAGCGTCGGGCCGGCGACCTCGACCGGCACCAGGTCGAAACCGGCACCGGCCAGCGCCGCCACGGTGCCGTCGCCGCCGTCGGCAATCGGCACGATCCGTACCTCTGTCTCGGGGTTCGCCGCGAGGATCCCGGCGGCCACCGCCTCGTCGACCTCGCGCGCGGTCAGCGAGCCCTTGAACTTGTCGCAGGCGACGACGACCCGACGAGCCGGCATCACAGGTACGGGAGGACGAGGTCGCGGTAGCGCTGCGCCATGGTGGCGAGCACGTCGTCGGGGTCGCCGGCCCAGACCGCCTCGTTGAAGATCTCGACCTCGACGTCGCCGGTGTAGCCGGTCGCGGCGACCATCCGCGTGATCGACGCGAAGTCGATGACCCCGTCGCCCATCATCCCGCGCGCCAGCAGCGCGTCGGAGGGGATCGGCAGGTTGAAATCGCAGACCTGGTACGCCGCGATCCGGCTTTCCACGCCGGCCCGCTCGATCTGGGCCGCGATGTCCGGGTCCCAGAAGACGTGGAAGGTGTCCACGACGACCGCGACCGCGTCGACCGGGTGCGGCGCGGCCAGATCGAGCGCCTGACCGAGGGTCGAGATGACCGCGCGGTCGGCGACGTACATCGGGTGCAGCGGCTCCAGGACGAGCCTCACGCCGTGGTCGCCGGCGTACGGGGCCAGCTCGGCGAGCCGCTCGGCGACCCGCTCCCGGGCGCCGGCCAGGTCCACATCGCCCTCGGGGAGGCCGCCGACGACCATCACCAGCGCGTCGGTGCCGAGCGTCGCGGCCTCGTCGACCGCCCGCTTGTTGTCCTCGAGAGCGCCGGCGATCCCCGCCTCGTCGGAGGCCGTCAGGAAGCCGCCGCGGCAGAGCGAGGAGACGCGCAGCCCGGCGTCGCGTACGAGCTTGGCGGCCTTCTCCAGCCCGGCCTCGTGCACGCGGTCGCGCCACAGCCCCAGGGCGGGGATGCCGGCGCGAGCGGCTCCGTCGACGGCCTCGGCGAGGGTCCAGGAGTTGGTGGTCTTGGTGTTGAGCGAGAGGCGTTCCAGCCCGGTGCTGCTGTCGGTCACTGGTCGACTCCTTGCACGGTGAGGAAGGCGCGCATGCGTGCGGCCGCGAGGTCGGGGCTGGTCAGCAGGCCGGCCGCGTCGGCCAGCCGGAACACCTCGGCCAGATGGGGCACCGAGCGACCGGTGTGCAGGCCGCCGGCCATCGAGAAGCCGGGCTGGTGGCCGTTGAGCCAGGAGAGGAACGCGATCCCGGTCTTGTAGTAGTAGGTCGGCGCCTCAAAGATCTTCCGGCCGAGCGCCTGGGTGCTCTCCAGCAGCTGCTTGGCCGTCTCGGGATCACCGTCGTCGAGCGCCTGCAGCGCGGCAGAGGCGGCCGGGTAGATAGCGGCGAAGATGCCGAGCAGCGCGTGCGAGAACTCGCCCTCCTCGGTCCCCTCGCCGACGATCAGCTCGGGGTAGTTGAAGTCGTCCCCCGTGTAGAGCCGTACGCCGCCGGGCAGCGCCCGGCGCAGCCCGACCTCGTGCTCGGCGTCGAGGAGCGAGACCTTGACCCCGTCGACCTTGCCGGGACGGGCCCGGATGACGTCGAGGAACGTCTCGGTCGCCTCCTCGACCGAGGAGGAGCCCCAGTAGCCCGCCAGCGCCGGGTCGAACATGTCGCCCAGCCAATGCAGGATCACCGGGCTCTCGGCCTCGTCGAGAATGGTCGCGTAGACCTCGGCATAGTCCTCGGCGCTGCGGGCGACCCGGGCGAGCGCGCGCGAGGCCATCACGATGGTGGTCGCGCCGGTGTCGGCGACGACCTTCATCTGCTCGCGATAGGCGTCGATGACGGTGGCCAGGCCGGCCCTGCCCTCGGGGACGGCGTCGAGGGCGAGCTGGTCGGTGCCGGCGCCGCAGGCGATCGACCCGCCCACGGTGGCCGCCTCGGCGGCGGAGCGGCGGATCAGCTCGGCCGCGGCGGTCCAGTCGACCCCCATGCCGCGCTGCGCGGTGTCCATTGCCTCGGCGACGCCGAGACCGTAGGACCACAGCTCGTGCCGGTAGGCCAGGGTGCGGTCCCAGTCGATGTCCGCGGGGGCGCCGGGCACGTTCTCGGCGAGCACGCGGGGGACGACGTGGGCGGCGGCGTACGCGGTGCGGGAGGTGAACGGCGCAGTCGGCTTCGTCCACTCCTTGGGGGCCGCGAGCGTGTGGAGCTCGGTGCCGCCGTCGGGCAGCGGGAGGCGTATTGAGGTCACAGCTGGATCTCTCCGAGCTCGATCCGGCGGCCCTCGGTCGAGGAGGCGAGCCCGGCCTCGGCGAGCCGTACGCCGCGGACCCCCGCCATGAAGTCGTAGGGGTGGTTGCCGTCGCCCTCGACGTAGCGGATGAACTGCTCCCACTGGGCCTTGAACCCGTTGTCGAAGGGCTGGTTGTCGGGCACCTCGGACCACTGCTCGCGGAACCGGATGCTCTCGACCAGGTCGGGGTTCCAGACCGGCTTCGGGGTCAGGTTGCGGTCCTGGGCGACGCAGTGGTGCAGGCCGGCGACGGCGGAGCCGTGGGTGCCGTCGACGTGGAACTCGACCAGCTCGCCACGGTTGACCCGGGTGGCCCATGAGGAGTTGATCTGCGCGACGATCCCACCCTCGAGCTCGAAGATGCCGTAGGCGGAGTCGTCGGCGGTGGCGGCGTACGCGTTGCCCTTCTCGTCCCAGCGCTCGGGGATGTGGGTGACGACCTTGGCGGTGACGGCCTCGACCTTGCCGAAGAGGTTCTCCAGGACGTAGTTCCAGTGGGGGAACATGTCGGTGGTGATGCCGCCGCCGTCCTCCTTGCGGTAGTTCCAGCTCGGCCGCTGGGCGGGCTGCAGGTCGCCCTCGAAGACCCAGTAGCCGAACTCCCCGCGCACGCTGAGGATGCGGCCGAAGAAGCCGGACTCGACCAGGCGGCGCAGCTTGAGCAGACCCGGCAGATAGAGCTTGTCGTGGACGACGCCGCTCTTCACGCCCGCGTCGGCCGCCAGACGGGCCAGGCGCAGCGAGCCCTCGACGTCGTCGGCGATCGGCTTCTCGGTGTAGACGTGCTTGCCGGCCGCGACCGCCTTGGTGATGGCGACCTCGCGGACGTTGGTCAGCTGGGCGTCGAAGTAGACCGTGTCCTCGGCGTCGGCGAGGGCCTCGTCGAGGTCGGTGGTCCAACGGTCCAGGCCATGCTCCTTGGCGATGTCCTGGAGCTTCTCGGCATTGCGTCCGACCAGGATCGGGTCGGGCAGGATCCGGGTGCCGTCGGAGAGCTCGACACCGCCCTGCTCCTGGATCGCCAGGATGCTGCGCACCAGGTGCTGGCGGTAGCCCATGCGTCCGGTGACGCCGTTCATGATGATGCCGAGCCGTCGTGTGGCCATGTGAGGGTTCCTCGTCTGCTGGAAGTCCGGGAGAGCGATGGGGAAAGCGCTTTCCAGTACGGTATGGCAAATGTGATGGCCGTCGCAAGAGGGTGTTCCGCTGAGCCGGACTCAGGAGCGCGGGGGAGTGCTCTCCCGCAGCACGACCTCGCCGTGGACGGACCGCTTGCGAAGCTCCGCCGACGGCTTGCCGAGGACGAGCTCGAGCGCGAGCCGGCCGATGTCGGCCAGGGGGAGACGTACGGTGGTCAGCCCCGGTGTCACGTCGCGCAGCGTGGCGATGTCGTCGAAGCCGGCGACGGCCAGATCGGGCCCCACCTCGACGCCGGCCTGCCGACACGCGGCCAGGGCGCCGACCGCCATCAGGTCGTTGACCGCGAAGACGCAGTCCACCTTCGGGCCGTCATCGAGCAGCCGGGTCATCGCCCGGCGTCCGCCGTCGCGGCTGAACTCGTCGGAGACGTACGCCGGCTCCGAGCCGGTCGCCTCGAGCCACCCTTCCGCGAAGCCGGCGTGGCGCTCGGCCGAGACCAGCAGGTTCTCGGGACCGGTGAGCACCGCGGCATGGCGGTAGCCGAGGCCGACCAGCTGCTCGGCCAGCGCCTTGGCGCCGCCGTGGTTGTCGATCACGACGGTGTCGACCGGCAGGCGCGGCTGGCTGATCGCGGCCACCCGGCCGCCGCCGTCCAAGTAGGACGTCAGCAGGTCGGCGACCTCGCTGGTGTGGCGTACGTCGGCCGTGTCGCTTCCCGCCAGCACGATCGCCCGGCTGCGCTGGCGCCGCAGCGCGGCCAGGAACTTCTGCTCGCGCTCGGGCTGGCCGCCGGTGTTGCACAGCATCACCAGCAGGCCGTGCTTCTCGGCCTCGTCGGCCAGACCGCCGGCGATGGTGGAGAAGTAGGGGTCGGAGATGTCCTTCACCAGGAGCCCGACCGTCTCGGTCGAGCCGCGCGCCATGGCCTGGGCGTTGGCGTTGGGCGTGTAGCCGAGCTTGTTCGCCGCGGCCAGGACCCGCTCCTGCAGCTCGGGGCGCACCACCCGGTCGCTGCCGTTCAACGCCCGCGACGCGGTGGCCAGCGAGACCCCTGCCTCGCGGGCGACATCGCTCAGCGTCGCTGCGCGTTCTCCGGCCAACTGACTCTCCTTCGGCTTCCGATCCTGGAGCCTAAGGCATCCGATGAAGACGTACGCCCGCTCCTGCTCCGGCCGACTCGGCGGTCAGGGGCGTCCGAGGGTGGAGGCGCGGGCGACGAGCTCGGGGGTGAAGACGACCTGCTCGTGCTCGTGGGTGGGGTCGCCGACCTCGTCGAGGAGCAGCTCGGCAGCGCGGCGGCCGAGGTCCTGGCGTGGCTGGCGTACGGAGGTGAGCGGCACGGCTGCTGCGGCGGCGAACTCGATGTCGTCGTAGCCGACGATCGCGAGGTCGCCGGGTACGGTCCGGCCGCCGGAGATCGTCTGCTGGAGCAGGCCGAGCGCGAGCAGGTCGTTGGCGCAGAACGCGGCGGTGGGGCGGCGCCGGGCGGGCAGCCCGACGAGCCGCTCGCCGGCGGCGCGGCCACAGGCGACGGTCGGGGCCTCGCAGGAGAGCGTGATCAGGTCCTCGGGCGGCAGCCCGGCCTCGGCCCAGGCCTGCCGGGCGCCCTCGCCACGGTCGCGGACCTGTCCGATCGACTCCGGCCCACCGACGTACGCCACCCGCTTGTGGCCGGCGTCGATGAGGTGCTCGACAGCCAGCCGCCCGCCAAGGACGTCGTCGACGGCGACGGAGCAGAACGACGACCCGGCCCGGGTGCGGTCGACGATGACTACTGGGGTGCCTCGCTCGATCAGCTGGTCGAGCTGCGGGTCGTCGGGGTCGACCGGGGTGATCAGGATGCCCTGGACCCGCTGCTGCTGCAGGTGGGCCAGGTGGGCGCCCTCGCGGGCCGAGCGGCCGTCGCTGTTGCACAGGAACAGCGAGAGCCCGGCCGCCTCGGCGGCCAGCTCGATGCCGCGGGCGACGTCGGTGAAGAACGGGTTGCCGGCGTCGAGCATGACGTAGGCCAGCGACTGGGTGCTGCCGGTGCGCAGGGAGCGCGCCGACTCGTTGCGTACGAAGCCGAGGTCGGCCATCGCGCGCTCGACCCGCTCGCGGGTCGTCCGGCTGACCCGGTCGGGCCGGTTGAGCACGTTGGACACCGTGCCGAGGGAGACGCCTGCGGTGGCCGCGACGTCCTTGACCGAGGCGCTGCGCGGGGTGCCCGCACCTGGGGTGATCGCCACCTGGGCTCCTTCCTGAAACGTTCAATCGCAGCATAGGCCGTGGGCGGCGCTGTGACGAGGAAGGACGCTACCGGGATTGACCGATGTCGGACATGCTCATTAGCGTCCGTGTCTAAATCGTTTCATCGGAGGTCGTCATGGAGCGCGTCTGCTTCCAGCTGCAGGTCAAGCCTGAGCGCATCGAGGAGTACAAGCGGCGCCACGCCGCCGTCTGGCCCGACATGCTCCAGGCGCTCGCGGAGACCGGGTGGCACAACTACTCCCTGTTCCTCCGCCCTGACGGCATGCTCATCGGCTACGTCGAGACCCCGTCCATCGAGGCTGCTCAGGCCGGAATGGCGGCCACCGAGGTCAACGCCCGCTGGCAGGCGGAGATGGCGGAGTTCTTCGAGGACCTCGACGGTGTCGCGCCGGACGAGGGCTTCCTCCGCCTCGAGGAGGTCTTCCACCTCGAGGACCAGCTGGGGCCCTGACGCCGAAGGGTCAGTTTTCGACGCCGAGGAGTCAGTTTTCGACGCCGAGGAGTCAGTTTTCGACGCCGAGGGGTCAGTTTCTGACCTCGAGGCGTCGATTCCTGTACGCGCAATGGGTTCCGTGGGCCAGGAACTGACTTCTCGTCGTCAGAAACCGACCTCTCGCGGTCAGAAACTGACCTCTCGCGGTCAGCGCTGAAACGCAACGAAGTTCGCGCTGCTCTTGACGCACGTGACGTGCGCCACTAACGTCGGATGCGCGCTTTGAAACCTTTCAACCGCACACAGAGAGGCTCTCCGATGACGACGTTCGACCAGATCTCGGGCGACCTGGCCGCCCTCGAGATCGAGGTCCCCTCGTGGGCCTACGGAAACTCGGGGACCCGGTTCAAGGTCTTCGGCACCCCGGGCACACCGCGCACCCCCGAGGAGAAGGTCGCCGACGCGGCCACCGTCCACCGCTTCACCGGCCTGGCGCCGAGCGTCGCGCTGCACATCCCGTGGGACAGGGTCGATGACTACGCGGCCCTGCGCTCCTACGCCGAGGACCAGGGGATCGCGCTCGGCACGATCAACTCCAACACGTTCCAGGACGACGACTACAAGCTCGGCGCGCTCACCCACACTGACGCGAAGATCCGGCAGAAGGCGATCGACCACCACTTCGAGTGCATCGAGGTGATGAACGCGACCGGCTCGCGTGACCTGAAGATCTGGCTCGCCGAGGGGTCCAACTATCCCGGGCAGGCCGACATGCGCGGCCGCCAGGACCGGCTCGCCGAGTCGCTCGCGACCATCTACGAGCGCCTCGGTGAGGAGCAGCGCCTGGTGCTCGAGTACAAGTTCTTCGAGCCGGCGTTCTACCACACCGACGTCCCCGACTGGGGTACGTCCTTCGCCCAGGTCAGCGCGCTCGGCGACCGTGCCGTCGTGTGCCTCGACACCGGCCACCACGCGCCCGGCACCAACATCGAGTTCATCGTGATGCAGCTGCTGCGGCTGGGGAGGCTCGGCTCGTTCGACTTCAACAGCCGCTTCTACGCCGATGACGACCTGATCGTCGGTGCGGCCGACCCGTTCCAGCTCTTCCGGATCCTTGTCGAGGTGGTCCGTGGCGGCGGGTTCAAGCCTGTGACCGAGGGCGGGGTCGCGTTCATGCTCGACCAGTGCCACAACATCGAGAAGAAGATCCCGGGCCAGATCCGGTCCGTGCTCAACGTCCAGGAGATGTCCGCACGGGCGCTCCTCCTCGACACCGATGCTCTCGCCCAGGCGCAGGAGGACGGCGACGTACTCCTGGCCAACGAGATCTTCATGGACGCCTTCTACACCGACGTACGCGCCGACCTCGGCGGGTGGCGTGAGGACCGTGGCCTGGCCGCGGACCCGATGCGCGCCTACCTCGCCAGCGGCTACCAGGAACAGATCGAAGCCGCCCGTGTCGGCGGCACCCAGGCCGGATGGAACTGAAGATGACCACTGCAGAAGACCTGATCGCGCGCTCGAACCGACTCGGTGCGGATCCGAAGAACACCAACTACGCCGGCGGCAACACCTCCGCCAAGGGCACCGCGACCGACCCCGTGACGGGCCAGGACGTCGAGCTGCTCTGGGTGAAGGGCTCCGGCGGTGACCTCGGCACCCTCAAGGAGAGTGGCCTCGCCGTGCTCCGGCTCGACCGGATGCGCGCGCTCGTCGACGTCTACCCGGGCGTCGAGCGCGAGGACGAGATGGTCGCCGCGTTCGACTACTGCCTGCACGGCAAGGGCGGTGCGGCGCCGTCGATCGACACCGCGATGCACGGGCTCGTGGACGCCGCCCACGTCGACCACCTGCACCCCGACAGCGGCATCGCGATCGCGACCGCCGCCGACGGCGAGAACCTCACCAAGGAGATCTTCGGCGACCAGGTCGTCTGGGTGCCGTGGCGCCGTCCCGGCTTCCAGCTCGGTCTCGACATCGCCGAGATCAAGGCGAAGAACCCGCAGGCGGTCGGCTGCGTCCTGGGTGGTCACGGCATCACCGCATGGGGCGACACGTCCGAGGAGGCCGAGAAGAACTCGCTGTGGATCATCGACACGGCGGCTGCCTACATCGAGGAGCACAGCAAGGCGGAACCGTTCGGCCCCGCGCTCGAGGGCTACGCAGCCCTGCCGGAGGAGGAGCGGCGTACGAAGGCCGCTGCTCTGGCCCCCACGATCCGTGGCATCGCCTCGGCGGACCAGCCGATGGTCGGCCACTTCAACGACTCCGACGTGGTCCTCGACTTCCTCGCTCACGAGGCCCACGCGCGTCTGGCCGAGCTCGGCACGTCGTGCCCGGACCACTTCCTGCGCACCAAGGTCAAGCCGCTGGTCCTCGATCTTCCGGCGAACGCGACCGTCGAGGAGTCGATCGCCCGCCTCAAGGAGCTCGCGGTCAGCTACCGCGAGGACTACCAGGGTTACTACGACCGGCACGCCGACCAGGACAGCCCCGCGATCCGCGGCAAGGACCCGCTCATCGTCCTGGTCCCCGGCGTCGGCATGTTCTCCTTCGGCAAGAACAAGCAGACCGCCCGCGTGGCCGGGGAGTTCTACGTCAACGCGATCAACGTGATGCGCGGTGCCGAGGGGCTCTCGACGTACGCCCCGATCGACGAGTCGGAGAAGTTCCGGATCGAGTACTGGGCGCTCGAGGAGGCCAAGCTCCAGCGGATGCCTGCCCCCAAGCCCCTCGCGACCAGGGTCGCCCTGGTCACCGGCGCCGCCTCCGGTATCGGCAAGGCCACCGCGAAGCGGCTCGCCGCCGAGGGTGCCTGCGTCGTGATCGCCGACCTCGACCTCGCCAAGGCGCAGGCCGCAGCGGAAGAGATCGGTGGCCCTGACGTCGCCGTCGGCCTCGCCGCCGACGTCTCCGACGCGGCCGCCGTGCAGGCGATGTTCGACGCCGCGGTGCTCGCCTTCGGCGGTGTCGACCTGGTCGTCAACAACGCCGGTCTGTCGCTTTCGAAGTCGCTGCTGGAGACCACCGAGCGCGACTGGGACCTGCAGCACGACGTGATGGCCAAGGGCTCGTTCCTGGTCTCCAAGGCTGCCGCGAAGGTGCTGATCGAGCAGGAGATGGGCGGCGACATCGTCTACATCTCCTCGAAGAACTCGCTCTTCGCCGGGCCCAACAACGTCGCGTACGGCGCGGCCAAGGCTGACCAGGCCCACCAGGTCCGGCTGCTGGCGGCCGAGCTCGGCGAGCACGGGATCAAGGTCAACGGCATCAACCCCGACGGCGTGGTCCAGGGCTCCGGCATCTTCGCCGGCGGCTGGGGCGCCAAGCGCGCCGAGGTCTACGGGGTCAAGGAGGAGGAGCTCGGCAAGTTCTACGCCCAGCGCACCCTGCTCAAGCGCGAGGTGCTGCCGGAGAACATCGCCAACGCCGTCTTCGTGCTCTGCGGCCCCGACCTGACCCACACCACCGGTCTGCACGTCCCTGTCGACGCCGGCGTCGCCGCCGCCTTCTTGCGATGAATCCTCACCTCAGGGTCGCGGCGGTCGACCTGGGTGCCACCTCCGGCCGGGTCATGTCCGGCCGGATCGGTGGCGGCCGGGTCGAGATCGACCAGCTGCACCGCTTCCCGAACGGGGCCGTACGCGTCCGAGGCTCGCTCTTCTGGGACGTGCTCGACATCCATCGTGAGGTGCTCACCGGCATCCGCGAGGTGGCCCGGACCGGACCGCTGCACGGCATCGGCATCGACTCTTGGGCCATCGACCACGGGCTGCTGGACCACGACGGCCAGCTCCTCGGCCAGGTCTTCAGCCACCGCGACGCCCGCGTCGAGGGGATCGCCGAGAAGGTCGTCGCCCAGATCGGCGCGGCGACGCTCTACGGCACCACCGGCATCCAGCAGCTCCCGTTCAACACGATCTACCAGCTGGTGGCGGCCCGCGGCACCACCGCCCTCGACGCCGCCGAGACGATGCTGCTGCTGCCCGACCTGCTCGGCTACTGGCTCACCGGTGCGATCGGCGCGGAGCGCACCAACGCCTCGACCACCCAGCTCTACGACGTACGTCAGGGCGCCTGGGCGGTCGACCTGTGCCGGGAGCTCGGGATTCCCGAAGGGGTCCTCCCGCCCCTTCGGGACCCGGGCTCTCTCCTCGGCACCCTGCTGCCCGACGTCGCTGACGAGCTGGGTGTCACCGCCGACGTACCCGTGGTCGCGGTGGGGTCGCACGACACCGCCTCGGCGGTCGTCGGCGTCCCCGCCACCGGCAGCAGCGGGGACTTCGCCTACATCTCCTCGGGCACCTGGTCGCTGGTCGGCCTCGAGCTCGACCAGCCGGTGCTGACAGAGGAGGCCCGGCTCGCCGACTTCACCAACGAGGTCGGCGTCGATGGCACCATCCGCTTCCTCAAGAACGTGATGGGCCTGTGGGTCCTGTCGGAGTCGCTGCGCTCGTGGAGCGAGCGGCGCTACCAGGGCGCCGAGCTTCGCTCGCTGCTCGCAGCCGCGGCGGAGCTCGAGCCGCTGCGTACGGTGGTCGACATCAACGACCCGCGGCTGCTCTTCCCGAGCACGTCTGCCGACCCGATGCCGGAGCGGATCGCCGCGCTGGCCACGGAGTCCGACGAGGCGATCCCGCGCTCGCCGGCCGCGATCACCCGCTGCATCCTCGACAGCCTCGCTGTCGCCTACCGTCGCCACGTACGCACCGCCGCCGCCCTCGCGGGCACCTCCCCCGAGGTCGTCCACGTCGTCGGCGGCGGATCCCAGAACGAGCTGCTCTGCCAGCTCACCGCGGACGCCTGCGGCCTGCCGGTTCTCGCCGGCCCGGTCGAGGCGGCCGCACTCGGAAACGTCCTGGTCCAGGGCAGGGCTCTCGGGGCCGACCTGCCTGACCTCCCCGCGATGCGGGACCTGGTCCGCCGCTCCTACGACGTACGCCGCTTCGAGCCGCGCGACGGCCTCGACTGGGCCGCCGCCGAGGCCCGCATCTCCTGACCCTGCTCCCCGAAGGCACCCCCATGACCGACTTCCTCTCCACCGCCCGGCTCAGCCGCCGCGCGCTCTTCGGCACCGCGGCCGCCACCCTCGGCACCGCTGCCGCCGGCGTCACCGCGACCGCTGCCGTGACCCCCGCCGGGGCCACGACCGCCGCGAGCGCGACCGGCACCGCCGGGTTCCCGGACGCCTTCGTCAGGGCGTTCCGCAAGCCGGGCACGGCCACCGCGGCGGGCTTCCGCTGGTGGTGGCCGCACGGCCTCGTCGACCCGGTCGAGATCGCACGGGAGGTCGACCAGGTCGCCGACGCCGGCTTCGGCGTGCTCGAGGTCGCCGACGTCACCCACAGCCTGCGGGCCCGCAACATCGACATCGACGTCGCGACGCACGGGTGGGGGACGGCGCCGTGGGTGGCCGGTGTCAAGGCCGCGCTCGCGCAGGCGGCGAAGCGGGACGTACGGGTGGACCTGACGGTCGGCCCCTCCTGGCCTGCGGCCGTCCCGACGATCACGCCCGACGACGACGCGGCCTGCACCGAGCTCGTGCACGGGCAGGCGGTCGTCAGTGCCGGTTCGTCCTACGACGCAGCGCTTCCCGAGCCCGTCGTGGAGCCGGCGTCGTCGGTGACCCGCTCGGAGCTGGTGACCGTGCAGGCGCACCGCGTCACCGGCTACGTACGCGACCGCAACAACAACATCACCAGCACGATCCTCGACCCGGCCTCCTACCTCGACCTCAGCGACAGTGTCGAGGGCGAGCACCTCACCTGGACCGCGCCGGCCGAGCCGGCCGGCGCCACCTGGGTCGTGCTCGCGACCTGGCAGCGGGGCTCGGGCCAGGAGCCCGAGGCCGGCCCGCACACCTCGCCGCGTGCCTACGTGGTCGACCACTTCAACCGCCGCGGCGCCCAGAAGGTCATCGACCTGTGGCAGGACCGGGTGCTCGACGGCGAGCTGCGTACGCTGCTGCGGGCCGCGGGCGGCTACCTCTTCGAGGACTCCCTCGAGATCGAGACCGAGGCGACGATCTGGACCCGCGACCTCCTCGACGAGTTCGAGACGAAGCACGGCTACGACCTGCGGCCCTGGCTGCCGTACGTCCTGGAGAAGGACGAGAAGTACCAGTTCTCGATCGCGGCCGCCGACCCCGCCACCGCCGACAACCTGCGCACCAACGAGATCCGCGACGACTACAACATCGTGCTCTCCGACCTCTACCGCGACCACCACCTGCGCCCGATGCAGGAGTTCGCGAAGACGCTCGGCATGGGCATCCGGATCCAGCCCTACGGCCTGGAGACCGACACCATGCAGCACGCGGCCGTGGTCGACGTACCGGAGACCGAGTCGCTGGGGTTCAAGAACCTGGACGACTACCGGGTGATGGCCGCCGGCCGCGACCTCGCCGGCCACAAGGTCCTCTCCTGTGAGGCGATCTGCTACAACGGCGCGGCCTACAACACGACCTGGGGCGCCAACAGCACCAGCCCGACCGCCCAGAACCAGGCGCTGTTCACGATCAACAGCATCTTCGTCGCCGGCGTGAACCAGCTGATGATCCACGGCTTCCCCTACGCGAAGGCGCCCGACGTCACCTGGCCGGGCTTCGCGGCCTTCTCGCCCTACTACAACGGCGCGATCGGCTTCGGGGAGGCCTGGGGGCCGCGCACCCCGCAGTGGCAGCACATCCCCGGCATCGCCGCCTACCTCGCCCGCACCCAGCTGGTCCTGCAGACCGGCGCCCCGAAGTACGACGTCGCGTTCTGGCGCCACAAGGGCTGGGCCTCGACCGGCATCGGCCCGCAGTGGATCACCAACAACGGCACCAAGCTCGGCTGGTCGCACTCCTTTGTCAGCGCCTCGCTGCTCGCGCTCGACGGCGTCGACGTCGTCAACGGCCGTTTGGCGCCGGACGGCCCCGCCTACAAGGCCGTCGTCGTCGGTCCCGACTCGCTGCGCAGCAACGCGTTCACGATGGAGATCGACGGCGCGAAGCGGCTGCTCGCGCTCGGCCGCAAGGGCCTGCCGATCGTGCTCATCGGCGACTGGTCGCAGGTCACCGTCGCCGGGCGCGACAGTGAGGCGGCCACCGCCGAGGTGCGCTCGCTGATGGCCCAGATCGGCGCCCTGCCGACCACCCGCACCGTCCCCGAGGCCGAGGTCGGCAACGCGCTGGCCGCGCTCGGTGTCGTACGCGACGTCGAGCACGCCGACTCGACGGTCATGCACGTCCGACGCGTCACCGGCAAGGTCGACCTCTACTACCTCGCCAATGCCCGGCACGCCGAGAACCGGCGGCTCAACCCGGTGCAGCAGGACGTCTGGCTGACCGCCACCGACCGCGCCGCCGTGCCGTGGCTGTTGGACGCGTGGACCGGTGAGGTCACCCGGATCGCCGGCTACGAGCGCGCCGGCGACCGGGTTCGGGTGCGAGTCGACCTCGTTCCGGGCCAGTCCACCGTGGTCGCTCTCGCGGCCCCGGGCGCGGGTGTCGCCCGCTCTGTTCTCCCCGTCGCCACCGCTGGCCAGGCCGTGGTGGCGCGGGGCGCCAACGTCGCGCTGCGCACGACGACAGCCGGCACCTTCGAGCTCACCAAGGCCGACGGCCGGACGGTGAAGGTCGCCGTCGACCGGGTACGCGAGCCGGTGACGCCGCAGTCCTGGGCCCTCGCGCTCGAGGACTGGAAGCCGGCCAACCCTGCCGACCCCAAGGACCTCGCCACGACAAAGGAGGTCGTGACCAGCGACCTCGCGGCGCCGCAGCCCTGGTCGAAGGTCGCCGGCCTCGAGGACGCCTCCGGCATCGGCCACTACCGCACGAGCATCGACCTCGGCACCGACTGGACCGCGGAGGACGGCGCCTACCTCGAGCTCGGCGAGGTCAACGACACCTTCCGGGTGCGCGTCAACGGTGAGCTGCTGGCGCCGTGCGACCCGATGGACCCGGTGGTCGACCTGGGCCACGCCCTGGTCGCCGGCTCCAACACGATCGAGATCGAGGTGGCCTCCACGCTGCTCAACCGGCTGCGCACCGTCACCCCATCGGTCTACGGCGTGGCGACCAGGCAGAGCTACGGGCTCGCCGGGCCGGTGCGTCTGGTGCCCTACGTCGAGAAGGTGGTGGCCGGATGAGCGCGGTGTCCCGGTCGCGAGTCCATTCATCGGCCCACCCATCGATCAGCATCATGCTGAGACAGGAGTGAACCGTGGCGGCCTCGGGCGGCGTACGACCTTCCTCTTCGACCGATCTTCCCGCGGACGAGGTGGAGGTGCTGGCGTTGTTCGCGCGGGGCTACACGATCGAGCGGATCGCGCGGGCGCTGGGCATCTCCGAGCGCACCGTGCGGCGCCGTCTCCGGGCTGCCGCGGATGCGCTGGGAGCGGGGACGAGTGTGGAGGCGGTCGTGCGGGCCGTACGCACCGGACTCATCTGAACTGATTTGATGGCAACTAGACAGACGAAGGAGGCTGCTCGATGCGAGTCGCACTGATGGTCACGTGCATCAACGACGCGCTCTACCCGAGCACAGGTCAGGCCGTCGTACGCCTCCTGCGCCGGCTCGGCGTCGAGGTGGACTTCCCGCAGGCGCAGACGTGCTGCGGGCAGCCGATGGTCAACACCGGCTATCTGGACGAGGCGGTTCCGGTGGTGCGTACGTTCGTGGACGCCTTCGCCGGCTACGACGCCGTCGTGACGCCGTCCGGGTCGTGCGCGGGCTCGGCCCGGCACCAGCACTCGATCGTGGCCCGCCGCTCCGGCGACGAGGCCCTGGAGAGGGCCGTCGCGGAGGTCGCCCCGAAGGTCTATGAGCTCTCCGAGTTCCTCGTCGACGTGCTCGGAGTGACGGATGTCGGCGCCTACTACCCGCACCGGGTGACCTACCACCCGACCTGCCACTCGCTGCGGATGCTGGGCGTGGGGGACCGGCCGCGACGGCTGCTGGAGTCGGTGCGGGGGATCAGGCTGGTCGACCTTCCGGGCGCCGACCAGTGCTGCGGCTTCGGCGGCACCTTCGCGGTCAAGAACGCCGACACCTCGATCGCGATGGGCGCCGACAAGGCGCGCCACATCCGCGAGACCGGCGCCGAGATCGTGGTCGCCGGCGACAACTCCTGCCTGACCCACATCGGCGGCGTGCTCTCGCGGCAGCGTTCGGGCGTACGCACCGTCCATCTCGCCGAGATCCTGGCCTCGACCGAAGGGGCTCTGCGATGACCGGCACCTTCGTCGGCATGCCGGCGTTCCCCGAGGCCGCGCGCGAGGCCCTCGCCGACACCCAGCTGCGCCACAACCTCGCCCACGCGACCGGCACCATCCGGGCCAAGCGGGCCAAGGTCGTCGCCGAGGTGGAGGACTGGGAGGAGCTGCGCCTGGCCGGTGCCGCGGTCAAGGAGCGCGCGCTGCTCGACCTCGACACCCAGCTCGTACGCCTCGAGGAGACCCTCACCGCCAATGGCGCGACCGTCCACTGGGCCCGTGACGCCGCCGAGGCGAACGCGATCGTCGCTGGGATCGCGAAGGCCCACGCCGCCGAGGAGGTCGTGAAGGTCAAGTCGATGGTGACCCAGGAGATCGGGCTCAACGAGGCGCTCGCGGAGGAGGGCATCGCTGCCTGGGAGACCGACCTGGCCGAGCTGATCGTGCAGCTCGGTGACGATCTGCCGAGCCACATCCTGGTGCCGGCGATCCACCGCAACCGGGCCGAGATCCGCGAGATCTTCCGGTCGAAGATGGGGGCCGCCGGCCGTCCGGCGCCCGCAGACCTCACCGACGAGCCGGCTGTACTCGCCGCTGCCGCCCGGGAGCACCTGCGCGAGAAGTTCCTGCGTGCGAAGGTCGGGATCTCCGGCGCGAACTTCGCGGTCGCCGAGACCGGCACCCTCGTCGTGGTGGAGTCGGAGGGCAACGGCCGGATGTGCCTGACCCTGCCCGACGTGCTCGTGTCGGTGGTCGGCATCGAGAAGGTCGTCTCCCGCTGGGAGGACCTCGACCCGATGCTCAGGCTCCTGCCGCGGTCCTCGACCGGCGAGCGGATGAACCCCTACACCTCGACATGGAGCGGGATCACCCCCGGTGACGGTCCGCAGGAGGTGCATGTGGTGCTGCTCGACAACGGCCGCACCCGCGCGCTGGCCGACGAGGTAGGTCGGCAGGCGCTGCGCTGCATCCGCTGTTCGGCCTGCCTCAACGTCTGCCCGGTCTATGAGCGCACCGGCGGCCATGCGTACGGCTCGGTCTACCCGGGCCCGATCGGCGCCATCCTCAATCCGCTGCTGAAGGGCGTAGGCCACGACGAGCAGACCGACTCGCTGCCCTACGCCTCCTCGCTGTGCGGCGCCTGCTTCGAGGTCTGTCCGGTACGCATCGACATCCCCTCCGTCCTGGTCGACCTGCGCGCCCAGGTGGTCGACGCCCACCGAGGTGGCGTGCCGAAGCCGGAGGCCGTGGCGATGAAGGGTGCGGCGTACGTCCTGGGGCGCTCGCGCCGCCTCTCCGCCGTCGAGCGCTTCACCGGTCTCGGCATGCGCTTCGCGCGCCGCTTCGGACCCGCCGCCTGGATCGGCGCGCGAGATCTGCCAGACGCTCCGCGGGAGAGCTTCCGCGCCTGGTGGCTACGCACGGATGGCGGCCGCACCGACGGCGGCCGAAAGGGAGATGGCACCGATGACTGACGCCCGCACCGAGATCCTCGCCCGAGTCCGCGAGGCACTGGCCGGCTCGGCGATCGAGCTCCCCGAGACGTCCGCTCCGCGGGACCTCGCGCCGGTCGCGACCCCAGAGGTCGTCGACCTCTTCGCCGAACGCGTGGCCGACTACCGAGCCCTGGTCGAGCGTTGCGCAGCCGAGGAGCTCGAGGTCCGCATCGCCGCCGCGCTCCCAGCCGGTCAGGTGGTCGTCCCGCCCGGCCTGTCGGTCCAGGTCCCCGACGCCATCGTCGACGACGGCACCCTCACCGCCGCGGAGCTGGACCGGATCGCAGCGGTCGTCACCGAGGCCCGGGTCGGCATCGCCGAGACCGGCACGATCGTCCTCGACCACGCCCCTGACCAGGGCCGCCGAGCCATCTCGCTGGTCCCCGACACCCACATCTGCGTGATCCGCGAGGACCAGGTGGTCCCCGACGTACCCGATGCCATCGGCGTCCTGGACCCCGCCCGCCCGCAGACCTGGATCAGCGGCCCCTCGGCCACCAGCGACATCGAGCTCGACCGCGTAGAAGGTGTCCACGGCCCCCGCACCCTCCACGTCCTGGTGGTCGCACCCCGAAAAGTCACTTCCTGACGCCGAGGCGTCAGTTTCTGGCCGCGAGGCGTCAGTTTCTGGCCGCGAGAGGTCGATTTCTGACGTCGAGGGGTCGAATTCTGAGTGCAACGCCCGCGCCAGAAATCGACCCCTCGTGTTCAAGAATCGACCCTTCGCGGTCAAGAACTGACGCTTCGGCGTCCGAGACGGTCGGCGTGACCGGATCCGGCCATCACCCTTCCCCAACATGTGACGAGCGCCATAGTCTCCAGGTAGCAGTGAAACGTATCAATCCCGCTCCGGAGGACCCCCATGAAGCTCCGCCTGGCCGCGATCGTGATCAGTGCCCTCGTCGTCGCGGTGCCGGCCCCGGCTGTGGCTGTCGACGGCGCGGCGGCCACCCACCTGACCGTCTCGCAGCTGCCCTCGCCGCGCGACGTGGAGGACCGCAGCTCGCCGCTGCTGGCCTGGCACGTCCCCTTCGCTGAGCAGAGCGCCTACCGCGTGCAGGTCGCCCGGATCACCGAAGGCATCGGAGCCGCCGGGGTTTGGGACTCCGGTCGCGTCACGTCATCGGCGAGCACCAACGTGCCCTACGCCGGTCCGGCGCTCGAGCCCGAGCAGACCTACCAATGGCGAGTACGCACCTGGGACGGCCGTGGAAAGGGCTCGGACTGGTCGAGCGTCTCCACCTTCACCACCGGTCCCGGCCAGGAGTGGGGTCAGGCCCAGCCGATCTGGCTCGCCCCGGCCCGTACGGTCACCTGGGGTGACGTCACCATCGACACCACCTTCCGGATCACGTCCCAGAACGCCACCATCGCCTTCCGGGCCGCGGACGCCAGCAACTACTACATGTGGCAGTTCCGCGGCGACGGGGTGAACACCTTCGCTCCCCACAAGCGCGTGGGCGGGACCTTCACCCAACTGGACTCGGTGCCGCTGCCCGAGCCTCTCGTCCGCGACACGTCCTACCGGCTTCGCATCCAGGCCGAGGGCACCACCATCCGCACGTGGCTCGACGACACCCTCATCGACACCCGTACCCTCACCGACTTCGCCGCCGGCTCGGTCGGCTTCCGCACAGGCGGGTCCGAGCGCAACGCGTGGGACGACCTGACCGTCACCTCCGCCTCCGGCGAGGTCCTCTACACCAACGACTTCTCCGCCAGGAGCGACTTCGCCTGCGGCGCCGCGGTGGGCGGCTGGCTCGAGGTCGGCACGAACGCCAACTGCGTCTACGGTGTCGAGTCGCAGGACTGGGCCTTCCTCCGGCACGAGTTCACGCTGCCCGACAAGCCGATCGCGGCCGCCACCCTCTATGCGACCGCATCCTCGACCGCGCCGGGCCGGCAGTACGTCTACAAGGCGTGGCTCAACGGGAAGTTCGTCGGCCTCGGCCCGACGCAGCCGATCCGCGGCGAGGCCCGATACGACGGCTTCGACGTGACCGCCGCACTGCGACCGGGAGCCGAGAATGCGATCGGGGTGCTCGGCTGGACGAGCAGCGACCGGCGCTTCCTCGGGCGGCTCGTCGTGGAGTACGCCGACGGCACCCGTGACGCGATCGTGAGCGGTCCGCAGTGGCGGAGTCGCTCCGGTGGGCTCGTCTTCCCCTCCGCCGGCAGCATCGGGACCTCGTTCTTCTCGGCCCCGAAGGAGAACCTGCAGTCGGCCCAGTGGCCCGAGGGCTTCGCCGAGCCGGGCTTCGACGACTCCGGCTGGAGCGACGCCGCGGTGCGCCCGGCTTTCGGTGACCTCCGCGCAGCCCCCACGGCGAAGGTGGAGCAGCAGCTGAGGGCCCCGGTCAGCGTGGTGGAGAAGGCACCCGGCCACTACTTCATCGACTACGGCCGCACGTGGATCGGCGGTCTCTCCCTGGACATCGACGGCACCGCGGGCCAGGTGCTCGACCTCCGGTTCGGCGAAGAGCTGTCCGCGCCCCAGACGGTGCGGTACGCCATGCGTACCGGCAACACGTACCAGGACAAGTGGACGCTGCGCGACGGTGAGCAGCACCTGGAGACCTGGGGGATGCGCGTCTTCCGCTACGCCGAGGTCATCGGTGCCCCCACCGGCCTGGGCACGGCCGACTTCCCCGCCCTGGCGCAGATCTATCCCTTCGACACCGACGAGGCGGTCTTCGACTCGGCCGACGACGACCTCGACCGCGTGTGGGAGCTGTCGCGCAACACGATCGAGGCCACCAACCACGACCTCTACGTCGACTCCTGGAGCCGCGAGCGCGGTGCCTACGAGGCCGACAGCTACCTGCAGATGATGGCCAACTACTTCGTCTCCAGCGACCCGACCCTGGGCAACTACTCCCTGGAGTACCTGCTCACCCGCAGGACGTGGCCGACCGAGTGGCCGATGTACACGATCCTCGCCTTCCACGACTCGTGGCAGCAGACCGGTGACACCGACGCCCTGGCCCGCAACTACGCCGCCCTGCAGGAGAAGCTGCCTCTGAAGTGGGTCGAGCCGTCCACGGGACTCATCCGCAAGAACACCGGATCCAACGGTGGCAACTCCTGTACCGACTGCGACATCGTCGACTGGCCGGCATCGGAGCGCGACGGCTACGTCTTCCGCCCCTACAACACGGTCATCAACGCGATCGGCCACCGGTCGTTCCGGGACATGGCGGAGATCGCGACGGCGCTGGGCCACGACGACGATGCGGCGACGTACACCGCCATCGCCGACCGGCTCCGGAACGCGGCCAACGAGAGGTTGTGGGACTCGTCGAAGGGTGCGTTCCGTGACGGTCTCAACGCCGACGGCACCCCGATCCAGCACTGGGCGATCCAGGCCAGCGTCTTCGCCACGGCGTTCGGGCTCGCCCAGGGTGAGGTCGCGCAACGCGCCGCGGACTACATCGGAACCCGCGGCATGGCCTGCAGCGTCTATTGCGCCGCCTTCGTCCTCGAGGCCCTCTACGACGGTGACCGCGGAGACGTAGCGCACCAGCTGCTGACGAGCACCGGGCTTCGCAGCTGGCTCAACATGATCGCGAAGGGAGCCGGTGCCACCGCCGAGGCCTGGGACACCTCGCTGAAGCCCAACATGACGTGGTCGCACCCCTGGGCGGCATCCCCGGCCTACAACGTGCCCCAAGGCATGTTCGGCATCGAACCCCTGATGCCCGGCTACGAGGAGTTCCGCGTCCGGCCACAGCCCGCCGGGGTCCTGTGGGCACACGTCACCCTGCCCACCCTGCGCGGACGCATCGGCGCGGCGTACGCCACGACCGACGGCGGCATCGACGTCGGCGTGAGTGTCCCGGGCAACTCCCGGGCCGAGGTCTTCTTGCCGGCGCCGTCTGGGGAGCAGGTGTTCCTCGACGGACGCCCGGTGCCCGCGACGCGTGAGGGCTCCTACCTGGTGATCCAGGACGTGCCCTCCGGCTGCCATGTGATCAGCACGAGCTCGGGTGAGAGCCCGGAGGTCGAGCGGCTTCGCGCCGTCTGCTGAACCTGAAGGCTGTGCCCGGATCCGGCCACAGCAACGTACCAACTCGCTCGGAGGAACCCATGAAGCTCCGCCTGGCCGCGATCGTCACCAGCGCCCTGGTCGTCACCAGCCTCGCGGCGGCCGTGACACCGACCGGTGCCGCGTCCGCCAACACCGCGCCCGGCGCACCCGCCGGTCTGACCGTCGACGACGTCACCCGACCGCTCAACACCGACCTGACCCCACGGTTCGGGTGGCTGCCCCAGGACAGCGACGCCAACGAGGTGCAGAGCGCCTACAAGATCGAGGTAAGCGACGCCGCCGGCGAGATCGTCTGGGACTCCCGCAAGGTCACCTCCGGGCAGCAGTCCTACGTCGACTACGCCGGCGAGACCCTCGAGCCCGGCAGCCGCTACACCTGGCGGGTCATGACCTGGGATCGCGGCAAGCTGCCGTCGCGGTGGTCGGCGCATGCTGCCTTCGAGACCGGGCTCGGCGACGCCGACTGGGCCGGTGCGAGCTGGATCAGGCGACCACCGGGCACCGCGGACAACCCGGCCCAGGAACGCGACGAGTGGACCCTGGCCCGCACCGAGGTCGAGGTCCCGGACGGCAGGATCGTCCGCGCCCGCAGCTACCTGGCCGCCAGCCACACCGCCGAGCTCTACCTCGGCGGCGAGCAGGCCGACCGGATGAGCAACTTCGGCTACCCCAGCGAGGGCTACTACCAGGCCGCGGACGTCACCGACCTGGTCACGCCCGGCGAGACCCTCGCCCTCGGCGTCAAGCTGCACTGGTTCAGCGGCGGCCAGGGCCGCGCCGCGGGCATCCCCGGCGTACTCCTGAAGCTCGAGCTGACCTACGCCGACGGTGAGACGACCACGATCGTCACCGACGGCTCCTGGAAGGTACGCCGCGGCCCGTACGTCACCGTCGGCACGCGCAACGGCGAGGGCCTGTGGATCGAGCACCTCGACGGCCAGACTGCCCAACAGATCGGCGACTGGACCGAGCCCGGCTACGACGACTCGCAGTGGTCCGGCGCCGTAGTCGTCGGTGCGCACCCGGTGGCGCCGTTCACCCACCTGGAGGGCCAGCAGACCCGGCTCGAGGAGACCGTCGTCCACCCCGAGCGCATCCTCCAAGCCGCCGACGGCACCCCGGTCGCCGACTTCGGCAGGATCATCCCGGCCCGCCCCGGCGTGCACTTCGACGACGGCGTCGCCGGGCGACAGGTCCCGATCCGGGCCGGCTACGAGCTCGCCGACACCGGCCGCGTCTCGACCACCGGCCTCTCGACGCAGAGCACCAACATGTCCTTCCCCTACACCCAGGCCGCGGGCGCGCAGGACTATCTGGCGGTCGGACACCTCGGCTTCCGCTACCTCGAGATCCCGGGAGCGGGGGAGGAGATCACCGCCGAGGACGTGACCGCGACCGTCGTCCACACCGCGTACGACGAGGACGGTGCTGCCACCTTCGAGAGCTCCGACGCGACCCTCGACGACGTGTGGGACCTGATGGACCGCTCCCTGCGCTACTCCGTCCAGGAGACCTTCGTCGACACCCCGACGCGCGAGCAGGGCCAGTTCCTGCACGACACCGCCAACATCTCGATCGGCCTGATGTCCTCCCAGCGCGAGCGGGTCGCGTCCCGCCAGGCGATCCGGGAGTTCCTGCTCAGCCAGGAGCGCTACTGGACCACCGGCAACGACGCCGGCCGCTACAACGCGGTCTACCCCAACGGCGACGGCAAGCGCGACATCCCCGACTTCACCGAGGTCGTCCCCGACTGGATCTGGCGCTACTACCTCGAGACCGGCGACAAGGCCGTCCTCGAGGACGCCTACGACAACCTCACCGCCACCGCCGGCTACATCCGCCGCCACATCGCCACCAGCGGCCCGACCCAGGGGCTGGTCACCAACCTGTCCGGCGGCTCCGGCCAGTACCTGTACGGCATCGTCGACTGGCCCGCTCACGGCCGCTTCGGCTACGACATGACCACCGCCGCCAGGACTACGGTCAACGCGCTCGGCGTCGACGTGCTCCGCAAGGTCGCGCTGATCGGCGAGGAGCTGGACCGCCCCGACGCCGAGGTCGCCGCGCTCCGCTCGGACGCCGACGCCCTCGCGACGCGGATGAACCAGACGCTGCGCAAGGCCGACGGGACCTACGTCGACGGCCTGCTCGCCGACGGCACCCAGTCCGCCCATGCCGGACAGCACGCGACCTCGTACGCCATCGCCTTCGGCGTCGCACCGCACAAGGATGTGCCCGCGCTCGGTGAGCAGATCGCCGCCCAGGGGATGAAGCAGGGCCCGATGACCGCCCACGTGCTGCTCGAGGCCCTCTCCGAAGCTGGTGCCGGCGAGAGCGTCCTGAACCTGCTGACCAACGAGGACGACTACGGCTGGGCCGGCTGGCTCGCGGACGGAGGCACCTTCACTCCCGAGGCCTGGGAGCTGAGCGGCTCGGCCAACAGCGCCTCCCACGGCTGGGGCTCGCGCGGCATCGTCGACGTCACCGAGTCGGTGCTCGGCATCCGCACCACCGCCCCGGGTGCCGCCGAGGTCGAGCTCACCGTGCCGGCCACCGGCCTGACCCACGCCAAGGGCTCCGTGGCCACCCAGCGAGGCCGGGTCGCCTCCGCCTGGACCCGCACCGCCGACGCCGTCGCCCTTCGCGCCACCATCCCGGTCAACGTCACCGCGGTCGTACGCCTCCCCGAAGGCTCCTACCTGGCCACCGGCCCCGGCAGGACCGCCCCGGAGCGCCTCGGGACCGCGAACGGCATCACCTCCTACCGGATCGGCTCCGGTGCCTGGACCTTCACGAAAGGGGCATGACCAGGTGCCGTGACTCCGCTAACCTGCGGCAGTGCGCCGAATCGCCGTGCTCGCCGCGGGCCTCCTGGGCGGGTCGACCCTGGCCGCCTGCGGCACGAGCGAGCCGCGCGAGACGGCCTGGCCCGACGAGCTCACGGCATACCTCGACCAGACCCGGCTCCAGCGCAACACCGGTGAGGCGTTCGTACGCCTCGTCAACGACACCGGCACCTCGATCGAGGTCTCGCGCGTCGAGGTGAGCAGCGACCGGTTCCGGGCCCGATGGACGGGCTCGGAACCGGTCGACCCCGAGATGGACTTCGACTTCGACATGCCCCGCGGGAAGTGCGGCGAGGGCGGCGACGCCGACCTGACCCTCATCTGGCGCGAAGCCGGCGACGAGGCGGGGGAGTGGCGCACCAGCACCGGCAAGGCCGAGGACAGGTACGCCAACGTCGACCGCCTCCTCGATCGCGACTGCGCTGAGCGGAGCCTGACCGAGGCCGCCGACATCACCGTCGGCGAGCCCCAGGTCGAGGGAGAGGGCAAGCAGAGCGTCTTCGTCCTCCCGGTCACCTTCGCCCCGACCGAGGCTCTCCCGGACGTCACCTTCGACGGCTGGGAGGGCACGGTGCTCTTCCAGCTCGC
The DNA here is from genome assembly GCF_040613175.1 of Nocardioides sp. NPDC006303. Taxonomy (NCBI): domain Bacteria; kingdom Bacillati; phylum Actinomycetota; class Actinomycetes; order Propionibacteriales; family Nocardioidaceae; genus Nocardioides; species Nocardioides sp. NPDC006303. The sequence continues at coordinate 21,703 of NZ_JBEXRR010000047.1, read as the reverse complement.
GGCCGAGACACCGACCTGGCCGCGAGCAACCCCGCTTCCGATGACGGGCGAGCCGACCACGCTGGAGCTGCGGGTCCTGCCCGCCCGGTGCGACCCGCACGCCCTGGCCGACGACAAGGTCGGCAGCCTGTTCCGCGTCCACGTCGGCGGCCCGGACGTCCCGGACGGCGCGAACTACTTCCTCCCGCTCAGCAAGGCGCAGAAGACCGCCCTCTACGACTTCCTGCCGGGCTACTGCGGCTGGGAGTGAGGCTCAGCCGAAGAGCGGCCCGAGCGCGGCCCGGGCGAGCAGGAACCCGACGATCCCCACGGCCCACGCCGTCGCGCTCGCGGCGTGCTTGACCAGCCAGCCGTCGAGGAGAGCCAGCGGGCGCGCCACCAGAGGAGCGGCGAAGACGCGCGCGGCGGTGAGCAGAAGCGCCGGAGCGATCATCACGGCGCAGTAGCCGAGCACCCACAGCCCCGAGACCGGCCAGTCCGGCCCCTGGGTCCCGATCACTCCGATCGCGGCCAGGTACGGGAGCATCGAGGCGGCCTCGACCAGCCCGGCGAGCACCGCCAGCGCGGCGAGCGCCGAGGCCGAGCCGGACTCCGAGGCGACCGCCCGCTCGCGCCAGCGGAGCAGGCGTCGCGGCGGTTCCGGCGCCTCGGTCCGCTGCTTGCCCGAACCAGGCGGATCCAGCTTGAAGCTCCACGCGAAGAGACCGACGCCGATGAGCAGCTGCCCCCACAGGAACGGGCGCGAGTCGCGCAACCCGGTCAGCGCGTCAGCCACGGCCGAGCCACCCAGCAGGATCCCGATACCGAGCAGCGCGTAGAAGCCGGCGATCGCGCCCAGGTAGACCAGGATCCGCCCGGGCCGCACCCGGCCGGGCGCCATCAGCAGCCACACCGGGATCAGCAACGTGCCGAAGCTGGTCGAGTCGATCAGCGCCAGCACCGCCAGTGCGACGTACGTCGCGGTGCCGCCCAGATCACCGGTGAGTGGGCCGAGGTCGATGTCCATGCCCCGAGGTTCGCGTGCAGCCGGCCGCGTGCGCGTCGGTCGAACCGGTGATCCTTCCGCACGGGGATACATCCTTCGGATGACCCCGGGGAGGCGGCGTACGTGCTGAGATGGTGTCGTGGACCGCCCGACCCTGCTGCAGCAGCTGCCCGTGGCGCTTTTCGGCGGTGGCACCAGCCTGCGCGCCGCTGACCGCCGGCTGGCCTGGCTCGACGCCGGGGTCGTCCTCGCCGCCGGCCTCGCGCTGCACGCACTCGGTCAGGTCGGGGGCGTACGCGGCCTGCACCCGTTCGGCATCGACCTGGACAGTGTGCCGACCTGGTGGCATCTCGTCCCGCTCGCCCTCGCGGCCGCAGCGCTCGTGCTCAAGCGGCGCCGGCCGCTCGCCGTGCAGACCGTCGTCGCCCTCTGCTTCGGGGCAGATCTGCTGATCGGGAGCAGCATCGCGATGGTGGTGGTGCTCTGGGACGCGCTCTTCGCCGGCCAGCTGCACGGATCGCCGCTGGCGCGACGCATCGCCACCGTCGCCGTCGCGGTGGCCATAGGTGCCGCGGTCGTCGCCTCCGCCGCGGCCACCTCGGACCCGCGCACCCCCGTCGTCCTCGCGCTCACCCTCTTCGCGATCGTCGTCACCCCGATGTGGTGGGGCAGCAACGTACGCCAGGGCAGCGAGCTCGCCGATGCCGCCGACGACCGGGCCCGGCTCGAGCGGGAACGCAGCGCCGCGCTGCTGCGCCTGGCCGACGCCGAGCGGCACGACGCGGTCCGCGCCGAGCGCTCCGCGGTGGCCCGGGACCTGCACGACGTCGTCGCCTCCCACCTGTCCGCCATCGCGCTGACCTCGGGAGCGGCGCTGGCCGGTGGGCACGACCCGGAACGGGACCGGGCGGCGCTGCGGTCGGTGCGGGCCGAGAGCCTGGCCTCGCTCGATGACATGCGCGCGATGATCCGCGTCCTGCGCTCCGACGGCGACTCCGGCGACGCCGAGGACCTCACCGCCGCCTCCCGCGCCGCCAACCTCGGCCCCGTCCTGGAGCAGGCGCGACTGGCAGGTCTGCCGCTGCGCGTCGACGACCCCGGCGGGCTCCTGGACGGTGCCGACCTCGCGCTGCCGGTCTCGGTCGACCACGCCGTCTACCGGATCGTGCGCGAGTCCCTGACCAACGTGCTCAAGCACGGCGGCGGCACCACTCAGCTGCGCCTGATCCCCGGCGACACCCTCGAGATCGAGGTGACCGATGCCGGCGCCGCGAAGGAGCCCGCGGCAGAGGCCGGCACCGGCACCGGACTGGTGTCGATGCGCGAACGCGCCGAGGCCCTCGGCGGCACGTTCGAGGCCGGCCCCGACGGCCCCGGCTGGCGGGTCCGGTCGATCCTGCCGCTCCCGGGAGCGAGTGCATGATCCGGGTCCTGCTCGCCGACGACCACGCCGCCATCCGCGCCGGCCTGCGCATGCTGCTGGCCACCGCCGGCGACATCGAGGTGGTGGGGGAGGCCGCCGACGGCGCGACCGCGGTCGCCAACGCGCGGGCGCTGCGCCCCGACGTCGTGCTGATGGACGTACGCATGCCCGGCACCGACGGCGTGACCGCGACCCGCCAGGTCGTGGAGGAGGGGCTCGCCGACGTACTCGTGCTGACCACCTTCGACCTGGACGAGTACGTCTTCGGTGCCCTCCGCGCCGGCGCGGCCGGCTTCCTGCTCAAGTCGGCGGAGGCGAACGACCTGGTCGACGCGGTCCGGCACGTCGCCGCCGGCGACGGCGTGGTCGCCCCGGAGGTGACCCGCCGGGTGCTCGCCGAGCTCGCCGGCGCGCCGGACCGATCCGGCCCGGCGGCCACGCCCGGCGTACCTCTTCCCACAGATCTCACACCCCGGGAGAGGGACGTGCTCGCCGCCCTGGGACAAGGCCTGTCCAACGCCGAGATCGCCCAGCGGCTGGTGATCTCGGAGGCGACCACGAAGACCCACGTCTCCCGCGTCCTGGCGAAGCTCGGGGTCGCCTCCCGGGTCCAGGCGGCGATCGTGGCCCGCGAGGCGGGCGTCGTCTGAAGACGCGCTCACACCCCAGAGTTCACCGGTTCGTGACCTTCGGAGCCCCCATCCGGACGCGCCAGGTAGCAGAATTACCAACCGTCCGTAACGCACACACTGGAGGATTCATGTCCGGGAAGAACCGCTCCGTGCTCACGATGATCAAGCTGCTCCTCGCAGGTCTCGTCGCCACCACGAGCCTGCTCGGTGGGAGCATCGCGCTCGCCCCTGCCGCCCAGGCCGACTGGATCGAGAGCTGCACCCACAAGGGCTGTGCCGAGGCCCTCGACTCCAACGAGGTCTGGGCCTCGCTGGGCTACCCGTCCAACCGTGGCTGGCACGACTGGCCGCCGACCGGCACCTGCAACTTCTCCGGCGGCACCTACAACAACTACGAGGGCGAGCTGCCCTCGGGCCACTCCTACCTCGAGTTCGACGTGACCCCGCGTGAATGTGGTGCGCAGCGCCAGTCCTACCGCCTCGTGGTCGACACCACAACGGGTGACGTCTACTTCACTCCCGACCACTACAGCACCTTCTACTTCCTGGTCTGAGTGTTTCCGAAACGGGTCTCTGACCTGGGCAGACACGGCATCGCCTGCCCAGGTCGGAGGCCCGTTCGTACGCTTGGAGGTCCCTGAGACCTCGCTGAGACGCCGCTGAGACGCCGCAAACACGGGTCCGAGGATCACGAAGGGCGTGGGAGCCCGCCGTACTCTAGGGACGTTGTGACCGCGGGAGGGGACATCTTGAGCTGGCAGGGCAATCCGCCTTACATACCCACGCCGACGCCGAAGAAGAAGCGGGGAAAGAAGGTCCTGAAGGCCTTCCTCATCGTGATTCTGGTCGGCGCTCTGATCGGTTCACTGGGTGTGATCGTGGCCTACAACGCCATCCCGATCCCCAACGCCAACGCCGCGTACGAGAAGGAGACCTCCTTCGTCTACTACCGCGGCGGCAAGGACGAGCTCGGGCGCTACATCGCCGACTCCCAGGACCGCGACTCGCTGCCCTATGACGAGATCCCGCAGCTGATGAAGGACGCCGCGGTCGCCGCGGAGGACCGCACCTTCTGGACCAACAGCGGCATCGACATCAAGGGCATCCTGCGTGCGGTGGTCAACAACAACACCGGCGGCACCCAGTCCGGCGCCTCGACGATCACCCAGCAGTACGTCAAGAACCTCTACCTCACCCAGGAGCGCACCTACTCCCGCAAGGTGAAGGAAGCGGTCATCTCGCTGAAGATCAGCCGGCAGAAGTCCAAGGAGGACATCCTCGCCGGCTACCTCAACACCATCTACTTCGGCCGTGGCGCGTACGGCGTCGAGGCTGCGTCGAACGCCTACTTCGACAAGCCGGCCGCGAAGCTCACCCTCCAGGAGGCCGCCGCCCTCGCCGCGATCCTCAACGACCCCAACGACCTCGACCCGAGCAACGGCGAGGAGTCGGTCGCCGAGCTCGAGGGCCGCTACCGCTACGTCATCAACTCCATGGTCAAGCTGGACATGGTCGACGCCGCCGAGGGGGAGAAGGCCAAGGAGTCGCTGCCGAAGTTCAAGAAGCCGCGCTCCGACAGCCGCTACGGCGGCCAGAAGGGTCACGCGCTCAAGCTGGTCCGCGACGAGCTCCTCAAGCTCAAGGACGAGCAGGGCAACCAGCTGGTCACCGAGGACGAGATCAACGGCGGCGGGCTCCGCATCACCACCACCCTGACCAAGAAGACGATGAAGACCGTTGAGCAGGCGGTCGACGACGTACGTCCTGAGGACAAGAAGGCCTACGACGAGGGCAACGAGAAGGACGAGCTCCACGTGGGCGCGGCCACGGTCGACGTGAAGACCGGTGCGCTGCGCGGCTTCTACGGCGGTCAGGACTACCTCGACTCACAGATCAACTGGGCCGCCAGCAGCGCCACCATGGCCGGGTCGACGATGAAGCCGTTCACCCTCGCCGCGGCGCTGAAGGCTGGCTACTCGCTCAAGGACACCTGGAACGGCAACTCGCCGATGGAGTTCCCCGGTGGCGTGAACGTACGCAACTCCGGCCAGAGCGCCGCCGACCCGTACGGCCACAGCTACGGCTCCAACGTCAGCAGTCTCCAGGCGATGGAGGACTCGATCAACACCGCCTTCGTCGAGATGTCCGACTCGCTGCCCAACGGCAGCAAGGACGTCTACGACATGGCCGTACGCTCCGGCATCCCGCGCGGCGACCGCGTCGACCCCGCCTACCCGGGCATCCCGACGAGATCGGGCCCGGACATGGAGCCCAACGACTTCCTGATGACCCTCGGGAAAGCCACCATCAGCCCGATCAACATGGCCAACTCCTACGCCACGATCGCCAACGGCGGGATGCACAACAACGTGTTCGTCGTCTCCAAGGTCGTTGACGCCGACGGCACTGTCATCTATGAGCACGACGACTCCGCTGGCAGGAAGCGGGCGATGGACGAGGACGTCGCAGCCGACACCTCCTACGCCCTCCAGCAGGTCGTCTCCAGCGGCACCGGCCAGGCCGCCAGCGCGGTGGCCCAGCCGGCCGCGGGCAAGACCGGCACCGCGACCAACGCCAACGACGAGGTCTCCTCGGCCTGGTTCGTCGGCTACACCCCGCAGCTCTCCACCGCCGTCTCCTACAGCCGCGGCAAGGGCAGCGGCGCCCTCGACGGCTGGCTCGACACCTTCTTCGGCGCCGACTACCCGGCCGACACCTGGGTCGAGATCATGGGCACGCTGACCGACGAGCTCGACTACGAGGAGTTCCCGCCGCCGGCCTGGCTCGACGGCGACGCCCCCGAGTCCGGCCACGCGCCGTACGTCCCGCCGGCTCCCGACCCCGAGCCGACCGAGGAGCCGGAGCCGTCGAACACGCCGCCGCCGTCCCAGGAGCCGACGCCGACGCCCACCCCGACGCCCACTCCGACTCCGACGCCGACTCCGACGCCGACCAAGACGCCCGGTCCTCCGGACCCCGACCCGGACGACCCCTCGACCGAGCCCGGGCCGCTCTGAGCGACTGATCGGCAGCGGCATGGGCGAACGGCGGTGGGATGATGACACGGTGCTGCTCGAGATCCGTGGCCACAACCTCCCAGGCCGGACCTGGCATCTGGACGACGGTCCGTGCCACAACGTCCATGTCGGCATCCAGCGGGGAAAGCACCCGGTCGACCTGGTGCCCGGCGACAGCAAGAGCGCGGTCTGGAAGGCCGAGATCGAGCTCCTCGAGGTCGACTCGGGTCTCGACTTCCGCGGCGACGCGGTGCAGGGCAGACGTGGAGCCAGGTTCGTCTATCTGACCTGGGGTGACGTGGGCGGCGACGGGTTCACGATGTTCCGTCGCGCCAAATTGATGCTCGACGACCTCGTCCCACTGGTGGCGTCAGGCCGGACCGGTCAGCACGTCATCGCCACCGTCGACCTCACCGATGAGTGCGGTGGCCCGCGATGCGCTCGACTGGCGGCGCCGGCCCTCCAGCTCCGAAACAGATGATGTGTCAACGCTTGGTGGGGGACCTCAGTTCCCACGACCTTGCCCGACACGGTTAGATAGTGCCCGTGTCTGTGATCGCCCCCGTCGACGTCCACGATGACACCGCTCTGAAGGCTTGGTACGCCGTGGAGGCGGCATCGATGGCCTTCGATCGACCCTACGCGTCGCATCGCACGTTCGAGGCGCTCGCCAACTCCGTGCGCATGCCGCACGACCATGGCCGCCGCGTACTCCTCGCCGCGAAGGAGCAGGGCGAGACGATCGGCATCGCCGAGCTCGACCTCCCGGAGGAGGAGCGGAGCCACGTCGTCGAGCTGGGCATCCACGTCCTCCCCGTGCACCGCTGGCGCGGGGTCGGCACCGAGCTGTGGCGAGCCGCCGATGACGTACGCCGCACCAGCGGCCGCACCCTTACGACCGCCGAGGTGACCATCCCCCCGAAGTCGTCCCTGGCCTTCGCGCGGGCGCTCGGCTTCAAGTCCGTACGCCGCGAGGACCACCTCGCCGCCGACCTACCGCTGCCCCACAAGCCGTTCAACGTGCTCGGCTACGAGCTCCTGATGTGGGAGGACCGGACCCCCGAGGACCTGCTCGCCCAGTTCGTCGGCCTGCGCAACCAGATGGGCAAGGAGATGCCGGGCAAGTCCCAGGAGGACCTGGTCGCCCACACCGCCGACCGCATCCGCTCGGCGGAGAAGAGCACCGCCCGCTCCTACGACCGCATCACCGCCGCCGCCCGCGAGATCCTCACCGGCGAACTCGTCGGCTACTCGGTCATCTTCCTGGCCCACGGCAGCGACGAGGCCATCCAGGACGACACCTTCGTCAAGTCCGCCCACCGCGGCCACAAGCTGGGCCTCGCCCTCAAGGTCGCCACCCTCGCCGCCGTCCAGCGAAACCACCCCGAACGCACCAGCATCCACACCTGGACCGACCCGTCCAACGACGTGATGCAGCGCATCAACAAGCAGTTCGGCTTCCGCAAGATCGAGCTCATGCACGAGGTCCAGCGCACCGATCGTTGGTAGAGCGTCGCGCGTGTGGATGCGTCGGTCAGTCGTGCCCACTGAGCGACAGCACGAGGACGGTGGCCGCGGTCAGGACCGCGGATCGTCTCGCTCGAGCCACTCGCCAAGAGAGATCTCGTACGTCAGAGCTCTCGGTGTCGGTTCGTCGACGCACGCAAACCCGAGGCTTGCGAGCGTAGCCCTGGACGCCGCGTTTGCCGTCACGGTTCCCGCCCAGATATGCGTAAGTCGGGCGCTGAGGAAGCCGTGGCGCAACAGAAGGCGGGCTCCCTCGACGCCGTAACCCTGGCGCCATCGTTCGTGGGCAAGTCGGAATCCAAGCTCACCTGCCTCCGGGCGAGCTCCGTCGTAACCGAGGCCCCACCAGCCGATGGGACGCCCGTCAAGGAAACCAGTCCAGTAGCCATGACCCCGGTCCGTGTTCGACCGCTGGCCTAGCCGCCGCGACCACTCTGCGTCAGTCTCGGACGGCGAGTACGGTCGGCCAGACACGTGCCGCATCACCTGCTCGTCCGTATTGAGTCGACGAAAGAACTCAAGATGCTCAGGGCCTGCAGGAACGAGTCGTACTCTCTGGCCGATGAGGACGGGTAGAACCATCCGCATACCTTGACACGGACCAGGTTCCGGCCCCTCTGGCGCGCGTATGCCCGTGCCGACATGGCTTGACCTGCGGTTATGAATGGTAGGCCGTGCGGGGCTCGAACCCGCGACCCAAGGATTATGAGTCCTCTGCTCTAACCGACTGAGCTAACGGCCCGGGCAGATCCTAGCGGGAGTGCACGGACGATCGGTCACTCGGCGACGATCGAGACCTTCCCGCTCGACATCTGCCCATGACTCAGTCGTCGTAGTCGACGGTGACCGCCGGCGTGGTCGGGCGGGACTGGCAGGTGAGCACGTGGCCGGTCTCGACCTCCGCAGAGGACAGGGCGAAGTTCTGCTCCATCGCGACCGACCCCAGCGTCACCTTCGCCGTGCAGGTGCCGCAGGCTCCGCCGAGGCAGGCGTACGGCGCCTCGAGCCCGGCCTTCAACGCGGCCTCGAGAACGGTGTCGCCGGCCGCCAAGGGGACCTCGTGCTGTCGGCCGCGCAGGCCGACGGTGACGGTGGCCGGGGCGAAGCCGTCGGCGACCCGGGGCTTCGGGTAGCCGTGGAAGAGCTCGACGTGGACCCGGTCCGCCTCGGCGCCGCGTTCGAGGAGCAGGTCGCGTAGGTCGGCGACCATCTCGATCGGTCCGCACAGGAACCACTCGTCCACCGATGCCACGGCCACTTCGGAGCCGAGCCATTGGTCGAGCTTCGCCCGGTCGATCCGGCCGCGCAGATGTTCCGGGTGCCGGGGATCGCGGGAGCGTACGTGAATGATCCGGAGACGGTCGGCGTAGCGCGCCTCGAGGTCATCGAGCTCGTCGCTGAACATCGTGCTGTCCGCGTCCTGGTTGCCGTAGATCAGGGTGAAGCGACTCTCGGTCTCGACAGCAAGCGTCGTCTGCAGGATCGAGAGGACCGGGGTGATTCCGCTGCCGGCGGCGATCGCCACATAGCTCCTGGCGGCGAGCGGGTCGACCGCGGTGCCGAACGAACCGGTCGGCGTCATCAGGTCGAGAGTGTCCCCGGCCTCCAGCTGTTCCATCGCGAAGGTGGAGAAGGCCCCGCCCGGGATGTGCTTGACGGCGATCGCCAGGGCGTCGGAGGTGGCTGAGGAGCAGATCGAGTAGTTGCGACGTACGCCCTCGCCGCCGAGATCGGTGCGGACGGTGATGTGCTGACCGGGTTCGAAGGAGAACTTCTCGCGCAGCTCGTCAGGCACGTCGAAGCGGATCAGCACGCTGTCGTGGGTCAGCCGGTCGACGCCGGCAACCGGAACCGGGTGGAACTCGGCGGCACGAGCAGAGGATCGCCGAGGCATCCGCACCGGAAGCAGCCGGGCCATCTTGCCGTTCAGCGTCTTCCACTCGCGGTACTCGTCCGCGTCGAGCTGATGACCGAAGACGGTGCCGATCGCGGCTTCCCGCTCGAGGTAGGCCTCCTCGTTGCGGCGCCAGGCCGCGACGTAGCGGTAGAACGGGATCGAGGGATGCAGGTGGTGGACGAGGTGGTAGTTCTGCGAGAGGAGCAGGGGAGTCAGGACCCATTCGGAGCCGACCCGGTTGCGGGTGGCGCGGTAGCGGTTCTCCTGCTGGGTGTCCTCGAGGTCGTGGTGCGGCAGCCAGTCGAACCACCAGGCCAGCACGAACATCGCGAGCCGCTCGGGGATCAGATACAGGACCGCCAGCGTCCACAGCTGTCCGGTGAAGCCCGCGGCGACGATCACGGCGATCGTCGTGCTCATCAGGAAGACCGTCTCGAGCACCTCCGCCCGCGGACGCCGCCGAACATTGCGCACCAGGAAGGACAGGTACGGCACGTCCATCAGCGGGAACCGGAACGGAACCTGCCACCACGGAGCGCCGCTGACGAAGTGGTCGGGGTCGTTGTCGTCGTCGTTGGTGTTGCGGTGGTGCTCGATGTGGATGAACGCGAACGACCTGAACGAGATCAGCGGCGAGACGAAGAGCATCGCGACCCGTCCGAAGGCCACGTTGACCCAGCGGTGGGTGCTGATCGAGAAGTGCGCGGCGTCGTGCAGCACGGTGAACAGCACGAAGATCGCCACCGCACTGAGCAGGACCGTCACCGGGACGGGAAGGCGCTCGGTCAGCGCCGCCCAGGTCGAGATCACGAAGACCGCGATCGCGCCGGAGAAGATGCCGACGATGGGCCAGGAGATCGTCGGGACCTTCTCACCCGGGTCGGGGAGCGCGTGGCGGGTGTCTGCGGGTTGCTCCGTCGTAGTTGACATGCTCGAAACGTACGAACCGCGAGCAGCACCCCGCGAGAGGTGCCGAGCCCATGTCGATGTGCGCGCAGCACATCCGGGCCAGAGGCTGATCAGACCTGGTCAGGCTCCGGTGCGAGCACGAGCGGACCCAGCAAACCCACGAGACGCAACGCGGCATGCAGCTCGGCAACGCGCTCGGTCGCGGGAAGCCCGCGTCGTTCCTCGGCCCGGCGTACGCGCTGCAGCACCGTGTTGCGGTGTACGCCGAGCTCGTCGGCCGCAGCCGCCAGGCCACCCTGGGCGTCGAGCACCGCGAGCAACGCCCGCCGCTCTTCCTCCTCCCGGCGCCCGGTGACCGCCAGCCCACCGAGCTCGGCCGCGACAAAGGCGCGGGTCAGGTCGAGGTCGCCACTCATCGTGTCCACCAGCGCCAGCTCGGCGTACGGCGTGACTGCTGCACCGCGTCCCGCGAGCTCGATGATCCGGCGCCCGCGCTGGGCCTGGACATGAGAGTCCCGGAAGCCAGGGGCACCCTGCGCCGGCGTGCCGAGCGTGACCCGCACCGCGTCCGGGATCTTCCCGGCCAGAGGCCTGAGGTCCGTCGGCGCGATGCGAGGTGCACCCGTCGTGGAGACCCAGCCCCACAGTGCCCGAGCGCCGTCCGGGACGAGCAGGGGATGGGGTGAGCCGAAGTGGGCGCCCACCGTCTCACCCACCCGCGCCAGATCGACGTCGTCGCTGTCGGTCCAGCAGACGAAGCCCGTCTGCCATCCGGTGAGCCGGTGGGACAGGGTGCGCTCCGCGCGGCGCAGGTCGATCCGTCCGCCGGCGATCAGGGTGCGGACCGCATCCGTCCGCGCAGCGCGTGCCTGGGTCTGGATCCGGTCGAGCTCTGCGACGTACTCGGCGGCGACCTCGCTGGAGATGCGGTCGACGTAGGCGAAGGCGTAGTGCTGCAGGTGTGCCACCACCGCCAGGGCGAGGGCCGGGTCCGGCATCGAGTCGTTGATCCCGGTGAGGATCCGTTCGCTGAAGTAGGCATGGCCGATCCGGTAGAAGCGCAGCATCACATCGACGCTGTAGCCACGGCCGGCCATCGCGCGCGCATGCTCGAGCGCGGTGACCGGCGCCGAGGCCGCGCTCACGTCGATACCGTGCCGCACCATCGACAGCGCGGCCTCGAGGTTGGACGAGCACGACCCCAGCGTCAGGCCACGAAGCTCCTCATCTGCGCTCGCCTCCGGGATCCGCTCGAGGATGTAGGCGAGCATGTCATCGGCGTACGACGCCACGTGCCCCAGCAGGTCGGCAGCGGTGCGGCGCAGCTCGATCACCACCGACTCCGGCAGGTCTTCCTGCTGTCTCGCGCTGACGTCCATGTCCGGAGACTATCCAGCGCTCTGACCCGGTGGGTGGCACGAATTCGGACACGCAAGGTATGTCGCGTGGCGTGACGGGTACCTCCGGGGGTACGAGGGTGGTTGGAGGGCCGCCCGAGGAGGGAGCACCAACATGTCTGTCACCACACGCGTGGGAACCGCTGTCGCAGCGGGGTACGTGCTCGGGCGATTCAAGAAGCTTCGACTCGCCGTGATCGTCGGGTCGGCGCTCAGCAACAGTGCCGTCCGCGACCGCAGCATCGAGCTGCTGAAGATCGGTACGCAGAGCCTTGGCGGCTCGTCGGACGTACAGAAGCTCGGACAGCAGGTCAGCGGAAAGCTCGTCACGGCTGGTAAGGCTGCCGCGGTCGCCGTGGCCGCGGGCCAGATCGACAAGCTCAGCGACCGGTTGCACGAGCGGAGCACGCTCTTGAGCGGGTCGTCATCCGATGAGGACGCCGACCAGGACACCGACGAGGACACCGACGAGGTTCCGGAGGACGAGGAGCCCGAGGACGAGTACGAAGACGAGGCCGAAGCCGAAGACGAACCCGAAGACGAGGCCGAGGGTGAGGAGCCTGAGGACGAGTACGAGGAAGAGCCTGAGGACGAGGCTGAGGAAGAGCCCGAGGACGAGCCCGAGGACGAGTACGAGGAAGAGGCTGAGGAAGAGCCCGAGGACGAGTACGAAGACGAGGACGAGCCCGAGGACGAGTACGAAGACGAGGACGAGCCCGAGGACGAGGCGGACCAGCAGGACGAGGACGACGAAGAGGAGATGCCGCGCCGGCGCGCGCGGAGCTCCCGACGCCGGCGCGCAGGTGCGCCGACAGGAGGTGCCTGAGTCATGACGGAACAGACTCGCAAGAAAGCGACTGCCGACACGGAGGACTCGGGCCTTCTGTCGCAGCTCCCCGTCGATCGGCTGCGTAAGGAGGTCCTGGGCCTCAGCCGCGCCTTCGGGAAGCGGAGCCTGAGCAAGCTGGGCAGCGGCGTCGAGGGGCTCACTGACCGACTGACCGGCTTCGCCGATGGTGTCCCCACGATGAAGGGGGCGAAGGGATCCAAGGGTGCCTCGACCGTGAAGGCGGGGGCGAAGGCGGCCGTCGACAAAGTCACGGCTCCGGTCGGCAAGGTGAAGAACACCGCCGCCCAGGTCAAGGACACGGCGACTCAGGTCAAGGACACCGTTGACAAGGTCTCGGGCGGTCTCAACAAGAGCGAGCAGCCCACCGGCAAGAAGCTCAAGGTGACCAACATCGTCGAGACGGTCGACGTACCCGTCAGTCGGGACGTCGCGTACGAGCAGTGGACCCAGTTCGAGGAATTCCCGTCCTTCATGAAGAAGGTCGAGAACGTCACGCAGGAGGACGACGAGGTCGTCACCTGGCAGGCCCAGGTGTTCTGGTCCCACCGCACATGGAAGGCCACCATCCTCGACCAGGTCCCGAACGAGCACATCGTGTGGAAGAGCGAGAGCGAGAAGGGACGCGTCGACGGCGCCGTCACCTTCCACGAGCTCGCGCCGAACCTGACCCGGATCCTCGTCTCGCTCGAATACCACCCGAAGGGCCTCTTCGAGCACACCGGGAACCTTTGGCGGGCCCAGGGGCGTCGAGTTCGCCTGGAGATGAAGCACTTCCGGCGTCATGTCGCCAACCACACGCTGCTCCACCGCGACGAGATCGAGGGGTGGACGGGCGAGATCCACGACAAGGAGGTCGTGGACGACGGTTCCGGCGAGGGCTCGGAGAACGGGCAGAAGAACAGCTCGGAGAAGAGTCAGGAGCAGAGCGGGAAGACGAAGGCCCGTACGGCGAGCGGCTCCCGGAGCTCCGAGAAGTCGTCGTCGGGCAGCAAGCCGGGCAACGGGTCTTCCAACAACAGGTCTTCCGGGAACGGGTCGTCCGGTGACAAACCGCAGGCGAAGAAGACGACCGCCAAGAAGACCGCGGCCAAGAAGCCGGCAGCCAAGAAGACCGCTGCGAAGAAGACCGCTGCCAATAAGCCGGCGGCCAAGAAGACCACGAGCACGCGGCGCCCGACGAAGCAGAGCGCGAGCAAGCAGAGCGCGAGCAAGCGGAGCCCGCGCAAGCAGAGCGCCAGCAAGCAGAGCACGAGCAGGCGTACGTCTTCCGGCTCCTCCACGAAGGCATCCTGACCATGGCCGAGAACGACGAACGACGTGTCCAGGAGCTCGAGCGCGACGTCGAGGAGCTCATGGTGGAGGTCGATCGCTATCGGACCGCCACCGAGGACGCCTTGCAGCAGCTCGACTGGTGCATCGGCTACTTCGTCGGGTCCGGGAAATCCGGCCTGGCGAAGTCGCTCGGCGCCAACCGGGCCTACATCCGCAGGCACGTACTGAAGCGGGCCGAGCAACCCGTGCCCGCCAGCACCCCGGCAGAAAGCGACTGAGTCATGACCATCACCCAGCAGAACCGGTACCTCGACCGCCCGGCGCCGAGCAGTCTCGCCGACGTCATCGACACGATCCTCGACAAGGGTCTGGTGATCGATATCTACGTGCGCGTCTCGCTCGTCGGCATCGAGCTGCTGACGATCGACGCACGCATCGTGATCGCCAGTGTCGACACCTACCTACGCTTCGCCGAGGCGGTGAATCGGCTGGACCTCACCGACACCCAGACGCACGGCATCCCGGAGCTGATCGAGGGGGTGACCGAGTCCGGGGCCAAGGGGAAGACATCCGGCGCGATCGAAGGAGCCAAGGAGAAGCTCGGGAGCATTCTCGGCAGCGACGATGAGGACTCCGACAAGGACGCCGACAAGGACGACGACGAGCACGAAGGTCAGGCTCGCAAGCAGCCGGCTCGACGCACTCGGAAGAGCACGTCGTCCAGGCAGACCAAGGCGAAGGAGGACTGACCGTGCCTGTCCACGTCTACGGAGTCACGGACGCCTCGGTCACGATCCCCACGGACCGAAAGGGACGATCCAAACGTCCGCTGCGCCATATCGACGGCGGCGGCCTTCGGGTGCTCGTCAGCGATGTGGACGACGACTCGCGCGTGCTGCGCGAGGACCTGATGGCACACGCTCATACGCTCGAGGCGGTGGCCGCGCTCGGGACGGTGCTGCCCATGCAGTTCGGCGTCGAGATGCCGGACGACGACACCGTGCGCCACGAGCTGATCGAGAGCCGCGGTGACGAGATCCGCCCGTTGCTGGAACGGTTCGACGGCCTGCTGCAGCTCACCGTCGCGGTCGACCTGATCGAGCAGGAAGCGCTCAAAGAGGTGCTTCGGCGGGACCCCGATCTCGTCGCGCTGCGCGACCACGTACAGCGAGCCGCCCCGCAGGACCGGCACTCGGCGGAGGTACGCCTGGGCGAGGCCATCGCGGCCGCGCTCGAAGCGCTGCGGGCCGAGGTCGGCGACGGTGTCGTCGACCGGATCGCCCCGACCGCCCGCGCCGTCTCCCTCGGCGAGGTCCGCGGAGCTCTGCAGGCCGCCGAGGTGTTCCTGCTGGTCGAGCGCGACCGGCAGAGCGAGCTCGACGCCACGGTCACCACGCTGCGCGACGACCTGGCGCCGCTGGCGTCGCTTCGCTACGTCGGCCCCCAGCCGCCGTACGCGTTTCTCGACGCTGCCTCGTCGGGAGAGCTCGCATGGGCCTGATCACTCAGCTGCTGACCCTGCCCATCGCTCCCGTGCGCGGTGTGGTCTGGGTGGCGGAGCAGATCCGGGACGAGGCCGAGAGCCAGTACTTCGACCCGGCCATCATCCAAGCCGCGCTCGAGGATGTCGATGCTCGCCGGCAGGCGGGTCTGTTGACCGAGGAGGAGGCTGCCGATCTCGAGGAAGACCTGGTGCAGCGCCTGATGGCCGGAGGCTGGCATGAGTGAGCACAGCAAACCCACCCTGTCCTCGATCGCCGAGCACGTGCTCGAAGAGCTCGAGGCGCTCGTGGGATGTCCCGCCGAGGGCGTGACGGCAATCCGTCGCGACGACGACGGCTGGGTCGTCAACGCGGACATCCTCGAGCTGGAACGAGTCCCGGAGACAA
This sequence comes from Nocardioides sp. NPDC006303, assembly GCF_040613175.1. Classification (NCBI taxonomy): domain Bacteria; kingdom Bacillati; phylum Actinomycetota; class Actinomycetes; order Propionibacteriales; family Nocardioidaceae; genus Nocardioides; species Nocardioides sp. NPDC006303. Next base: position 5,905 of record NZ_JBEXRR010000047.1, on the reverse strand, counting down.
CCGATGTTCTTGCCTCCTACGAGGTGACCGTCGACCCGGACGGCGAGATCACGGGCTATCGCCGTGTCCACCGCTACGTCCGAGCCCAAGTGGAGGACCGATGACCGAGACCCAACGCTCACCGATGTTCGTGAGCAACCGGCCCCAGTCCTCACCGGAGAGCCTCGCCGACGTGCTCGAGCGTGTTCTCGACAAGGGCATCGTCATCGTCGGTGACATCCAGGTCCGGCTGCTCGACATCGAGCTGCTCACCATCAAGGTGCGACTCATGGTGGCCTCCGTCGACAAGGCCCGCGAGATGGGCATCAACTGGTGGGAGGGCGACCCGTTCGTCAGCAACCTCGAGGACCAGCAGAAGCAGGACGAGGAGCTCGACCTCCGTCGGCGGCTCGAGGCGCTCGAGCGCAGCGTCGGCGGTGACCAGGCCGAGATCGTGGAAGGTGAGAAGAGTCGTGAGCGCCGCTGACGCGACCGCGGTTGTTCATGCGTACGGACTCATCCAAAGTGACGAGCCCCGGCCCATGCCTGAGCACGGGATCATGAACGCGGACATTCGCACCATCCCGTTCCACGATCTCGAGGTGGTCGTCAGCGATCTGGCGGCCGCAGCCTTCGGCGAGGCCGCGTGGGCGGAGCACGGCGAGGACACCGGTTGGGTCACGCCCGTCGCCGCGGCCCACCACGAGGTGCTCCAGCATCTGGTCGAGCACGGTGACGTACTGCCGCTGCCGCTGCCCGGGATCTACCCGAACGATGAGGTGCTGATCGCCGCGTTGGACTCGAGTCGCCGGGCCCTCGAACACGCCTGGCGGTTCGTGGCCGGACACGTCGAGTGGTCAGTCCAGATCTTCCCGACCGCGTCTCCACGCCCGACCGAGGCGCCCGCCCCGCGCAGCGGCCGTGAATACCTCGAACGGCGCCGGTCGCAACAGGACGCCCGCAACACCGAACGCGGACGGCGCGAGATCGCCGTCACGCAGACCCACGAGGCCCTGGCTCGCGGCACGGCCGCGAGCGTCGTGCGCGCCCCGCTCGACGCTGCCGTCACCGGCCGAGACGAGCCGATGCTGCTCAACAACGCCTACCTCGTGGCGCGGGACGAGGAGCAGCGATTCCTCGGCCTTGCCGAAGAGCTCCACGACCATCTGGTCGCCACCGCCGGCTTGCGTATCGAGGTGACCGGGCCGTGGCCGCCCTACAGCTTCGTTGCGGAAGAGCCGCACGACGAGGACCTGAGCGGGGTGGTGTCATGACGCTCGAGCGTTCCCCTGCATTCGACGAGACCTCGCTCGTCGACCTCGTCGACCGCCTGATCGACGGCGGCGTCGTGGTGGGCGGCGACATCGTCCTCTCGCTCGCCGGGGTCGACCTCGTCTACCTCGGCCTGCGCCTGGTTCTCGCCCCGGCCCACACGGTTTCGCTGCCCGGGTCCGGGAAGCAGCCATGATGCTCCTCTACGCCGTGGCAGCCACGGAGAGCGCAGGCGAAACGGTCGACACCCCGCTGCAAGCACACCGTTCCCGCGGGCTCACCGTCTTCGTCGAACCGAGAACGCAGCCACCTGAGCGGTCGATGCACGAGCTGCTCGGGTTCGGACGAGCGCTCCACCAGCTGTGGTCGTACGTCCCCGTGCTGCCGATGCGCTTCGGGACGGTCGTGAGCGACAGCGATGAGCTTGACGAGCTCGTCGCGGAGCGCGAGAGCGAGTGGACCGACCGGATCGCCGCCGTCACGGGACACAGCGAATGCATCGTCCACCTCCCGCTGCCCGAACCTGTCCCCGAACGTGTCAAGGACGAGCAGACGGGTTCGGACTATCTGCGCCGGCGCGCGGCGGAGCTGAAGCAGCATGACGCCGAGACCGCGGAGCTGCGGGCGCTGCTCGCTCCGTACGCCTCCGAGATCACGAAGCTCTCGTCTATCCGTCCGCAGGAGGCGCGGCTGTCTGTCCTGCTTCCCGACGAGCAGGTGGAAGCGGCCCGGACAGCTATTCGAGACTGGGGCGAGAACCGGCCCGGAGTGACGGTCACCGGCCCATGGCCCCCGTTCAGCTTCTGTCAGGAGGAGAGCCCGTGACGCGGCCCGACGACGGTGCTCCCTGGCCCTTGGACCTCGACGCGGAAGACGACCTGCCCTCGGCCCTGAGCAGGCGGATCGATGCGGATCCGGAATCCGTCGAGAAGGGGCTCGTACAGCTCGTGCTCACCCTCGTCGAGCTGCTCCGGCAGCTGATGGAGCGCCAGGCGATCCGCCGGATGGATGCAGGAGGCCTGAGCGAAGAGGACATCGAACGGCTGGGGCAGACCCTGATGCTGCTGGACGAGAAGATGACGGAGTTGCGCGACCACTTCGGGCTCACCCCGGAGGATCTCAACATCGACCTGGGCCCGTTGGGCAAGCTCCTCTGAGGAGCTAGGCGCTCAACCCTCGCTGTTGATGAGGTACTTCCCGTCGGCGTAGACGAGCCCCAACGTCACCGTGCCGCCGTCCTGGCGGCCGTCCTTCATCGCGTAGTTGTAGGTGTAGGTCACCTTGAGCGGGTCGACGCTGGGGGAGACCGAGACGACGCTGGTGCTCGCGACGCTGCCCCACCAATCGCGGTAGCCCTCGATCCCTCCGCTGCTCGCTTGGAACGCGGGAGTCAGCATCGAGCCAAAGGCACTGTCGGGGTTCGCGGGCGCGGTGGCGAGATAGTTGCGGATGAAGGCGTCGATCCCCTCGGCGGTCGGGCCGGCGGTCTCGCTGGCCGAGGGGTTCTCGCTCGGAGACTCGCTGGCCGTCTCGCTGGGCGACGGCTTCTCGGAGGCCTCCTCCGACCCCTCGTCTGCGTCCTCGGTGGCCTTGTCGGTCGCCTCCGACAGCGGCGATCCGGACGCGACCGGCTTCGGCTTCGCACTCGGCTCCTCGCCCCGGTTGGCCCACATCGCTCCGCCGACCACCAGCACCAACGCTGCAGCGACGACGAGCGCGATCGGCCACCAACGACGCCGCGTCGGGGTGCTCGTCGACTGTGCCAGTCCCGAAGGCGCTGCCGGCGCAGGCGCGGGAGCCGCGACCGCTGCGAGCGTCTGCGTACGCAGCGCCACCGGCTCCAGCTTCTCGGCCGCCAACCGCCCGGCCAGGAAGTCGACGACGTCCTCGGCCGACCACCGCTCGGCGGGGTCGTAGGCCATCGTGTGCTCCAGCAGCGGCGCGAGCCGACCGGCCAGCGGCGTACGCGGCGGGTCCTCGTGCACCACCCGATACAGCGTCGCCAGCGCGTTGTCGCCGATCCCGTAGGGAGGCTCACCGGTCAGCGCCTGGAAGAGCGTGGCCCCCAGCGACCACATGTCGCTGGCCGGGTTGGCCCGCCCACCGGTGGCGATCTCCGGAGCCAGGTACGCCGGCGAGCCGGTGACCTGCCCGGTCTGTGTGGTCTGGGAGTCGACCCCGCGCGCGATCCCGAAGTCGGTCAGCTTGGCGCGCTCGGCACGGCCGACCACGATGTTGGCGGGCTTCACGTCCCGGTGGACGATTCCGGCGGCATGGGCAGAGCGCAGGGCCGAGGCGATCTGACCGATCAGCCTCGCTGCGTCCTCGATGGGCAGCGGGCCGTCGTCGCGCACCATGTGAGCGAGGGTCTTCCCCTCGACGTACTCCATCACCAGCCAGGGCTTGTCGTCGTCGCGCACCAGGTCGAAGACGGCGACGACGTTCGGGTGGACAAGTCGTGCGGCGAGCTGCGCCTCGCGTTCGACGGCGGCATCCGATACGCCGTCGAGTGCGATCAGCTGTTTGAGTGCGACCGAACGCCCCAGAACTTCGTCGGTGGCCAGCCAGACGGCTCCCATCGCTCCCCGGCCGAGCTCCCTCTCGAGCCGGTACCTCCCTGCGATCACCCAGGTCCCCTCAAAATCTCGTCGCGAACGCCAGTGGTCAACTCTAGGGGGTATCGCCTACTACCCTTGCTTCCGGGACAGCCCGTTCCGGGCCCCGGAAACACCATCTGAGAACGATCCGAGAAAGGCACCACGTGTCCATCGATCCCACACTCCTCGACGACCTCGAGTGGCGAGGCCTCATCGCCGACTCGACGGACCGCGACGCGCTCCGAGAAGCGCTCGCCGGCGGGAGTGTGAAGTTCTATATCGGGTTCGATCCCACCGCGCCGAGCCTGCACATGGGCAACCTTCTCCAGATCACCATGGCGATGCGCCTGCAGCGGGCCGGTCACACGCCCTATGTACTGGTCGGCGGCGCCACCGGCATGATCGGTGACCCGCGCGACTCGGGCGAGCGCACCCTCAACTCGCCGGAGACCGTCCAGGAATGGGTCGGGAGGGTGCGCAGCCAGATCGAGGGGTTCGTCTCCTTCGAGGGCGAGACCGCCGCGACGATGGTCAACAACGCCGACTGGACGGCGTCGTTGTCGGTGATCGACTTCCTCCGTGACATCGGCAAGCACTTCCCGGTCAACCGGATGCTCGCCCGTGACACGGTGAAGAAGCGTCTCGAGGACGGCATCTCCTACACCGAGTTCTCCTACATCCTCCTGCAGTCGATGGACTACCTGAACCTCTTCCGTACGCACGGGGTCAGCCTGCAGTTCGGCGGCTCGGACCAGTGGGGGAACATCACCGGCGGTGTCGAGCTGGTCCGCCGGGTCACCGGCGAGACCGTCCATGCGTTCACCACGCCCCTGATCACCAAGGCCGACGGCACCAAGTACGGGAAGACCGAGGGCGGCGCCCTCTGGCTCGACCCGACGATGATGTCGCCCTACGCCTTCCACCAGTTCTGGCTCAACGTCGAGGACGCCAAGGTGGGGGAGATGCTCCGTGTCTTCACCTTCCTGTCCCACGAGGAGATCGAGACCCTGGAGGCGCAGCACGCGGAGAAGCCGTTCCTACGGGTGGCTCAGAAGGCGCTCGCCGATCACATGACGACCCTCGTCCACGGGGCCGGGGAGACCGAGCAGGCCAAGCAGGCCGCAGCCGCGCTCTTCGGCGGCGGCGACCTGGCCACCCTGAGCAGTACGACGCTGGCCGCCGCGATCACGGAGGCCGGTGCCGTCGAGCTGGATCGCAGTGACGAGCTGCCGACGTACGTCGACCTCTTCATCGCCGCCGGCCTCGTCTCCTCCAAGGGGGAGGCCCGCCGGACGATCTCCGAGGGCGGGGCGTACGTCAACAACGTCCGCGTCGAGGACGCCGAGGGGGCGCTCGGCGAAAAAGAGTTGCTCGGTGAGGGCTGGGTCGTCCTGCGCAGGGGCAAGAAGAAGTTCGCCGGCGTGCGCTTCAAATAGCCTCTGACCTGCGAGAACGCCCCAGGGAAGGTGACCGCCTTCCCTGGGGCGTTCCTCGATTTGGCAAGCGCGTCACTGAGGCGTAATGTTCATCTGGTCGCCGGGGTGCGGCGGGAAGCAAGTTCGAGTCTTCGAGCGGGTTTCCGGCCCCTGAGTCGGCCGCCAACATTCTCGAGCTTCAGCTCGGTTCAGAGTCTCAGTCAGGTCTTCGGATCAGGCATCAAGACCGTGACGAACCGCAGTTTGATTGTCTTGTGCTGTGTCGGCGTGGATGTCGTCTTTATCCGATAAGCGCGAGAATTCGCCGAATTGGACAACAAAGCGAGATCCGATAAAGTCCTCCAGGACGAGGCAGAAACACAGCTGCTAAACCAGGGAAAGCGCGGAACGCGCCGAATTGGGAAAGCGAAAGTGAGTCTGCTAAAGTCTGAAAGGCAAGGAGCCGATAAAGGTTCTGGAGCTGGCAAGGAAACGCCGAAAGCGCGAAATTGCGAAAGCGAAAGAAAGCCTGATAAGGTTCAGCACGAAGCAGGACAAAGCAGTATAAAACGAATATAGCCGCCGGACTGGCTGAGACGGATGTCTGAAATCTACCGGTGTGCGTGTGATTCTTGAGAACTC
>NZ_JBEXRR010000046.1:0-47490 GCF_040613175.1 Nocardioides sp. NPDC006303 | reverse complement strand
AGCACGTGAAGGACCCGGTGCAGGCGCTGCGGGAGATGCGACGGGTGACGAAGCCCGGGGGCATCGTCGCGGCAAGGGACAGCGACTACGCGGCCGACGTCAACCTCGTCGTCAACCGTGGTGACATCCACGCGATCTGCGGTGAGAACGGCGCCGGCAAGAGCACCCTGATGAAGGTGCTCAGCGGGGTCTACCCCCACGGCACCTACAGCGGCGACATCGTCTTCGAGGGCGAGACCGCGAAGTTCGCCAACATCCGGCAGAGCGAAGCCGCCGGCATCGTGATCATCCACCAGGAGCTCGCCCTCATCCCCGAGCTCTCGATCGCGGAGAACATCTTCCTCGGCAACGAGACCGCCAAGCGCGGCATCATCGACTGGGGCCGCGCCAACCGCGAGGCGATCGACCTGCTCGCGCGGGTCGGCCTGCGCGAGAACCCGCTGACGCCGGTGAAGAACCTCGGCATCGGCAAGCAGCAGCTGGTCGAGATCGCCAAGGCGCTCTCGAAGGAGGTCAAGCTGCTCATCCTCGACGAGCCGACCGCCGCCCTCAACGACGACGACTCCCAGCACCTCCTCGCGCTCCTGACGGGGCTGAAGGAGAAAGGGATCACCTCGATCATGATCAGCCACAAGCTGAACGAGATCGAGCAGATCGCCGACGAGATCACGATCATCCGTGACGGTCAGAGCATCGAGACCCTGTCCGTCGCCGACGGTGGCGTGGACGAGGACCGGATCATCCGCGGGATGGTCGGCCGCGACCTCGAGAACCGATTCCCCGACCACACCCCCTCCATCGGGGACGTCCTCTTCGAGGTGCGCGACTGGACCGTCATGCACCCGCAGGACAGTCACCGTGAGGTCATCCGCCAGGCCAACCTGTCCGTGCGGGCCGGCGAGATCGTCGGCATCGCGGGGATGATGGGCGCGGGACGTACGGAGCTGGCGCGGTCGATCTTCGGGCGCTCCTACGGCTCCCGGACCTCCGGCTCGCTGGTGCTGGACGGCGAGGAGCTGCAGCTCAACACGGTCACCCAGGCGATCGATGCCGGCATCGCGTACGTCAGTGAGGACCGCAAGGGCCTGGGGCTCAACCTGATCGACGACATCAAGACCTCGGTCACCGCGGCGGCGTTGAAGAAGCTGCGCTCCGGGCTCGTCGTCGACGAGCACAAGGAGGTCGTGGTCGCCGAGGGCTACCGCAAGAACCTCAACATCAAGGCGCCTTCGATCACCGCCGGGGTCGGGAAGCTCTCCGGCGGCAACCAGCAGAAGGTGGTGCTGTCCAAGTGGATGTACACCGACCCCAAGCTGTTGATCCTCGACGAGCCGACCCGAGGCATCGACGTCGGCGCCAAGTACGAGATCTACGGGATCATCCAGGAGCTCGCCCGCAGCGGTCGCGGCGTACTGGTGATCTCCTCCGAGCTGCCCGAGCTGCTCGGCCTGTGTGATCGCATCTACACGCTCGCCGAGGGCGTGATCACCCATGAGTTCGACCGCTCAGAGGCCACCCAGGAGTCCCTGATGCGCTACATGACCGCGGACGCGAGGAAGTAACCCCCGATGAATGCCCTGCTCAACACGCTGCGCGGGAACGTCCGCCAGTACGGGATGATCATCGCTCTGGCGGCGATCGTCATCCTCTTCCAGATCTCGACCGAGGGCGTGCTGCTCAAGCCGCTCAACGTCTCCAACCTGGTGGTCCAGAACGCCCAGATCCTGATCCTGGCCATCGGCATGGTGATCGTGATCGTGGCGCGTCACATCGACCTCTCGGTCGGCTCCGTTGCCGCCTTCGTCGGCGCCGCCGCGGCGATCATGATGACCCAGTACGACTTCCCGTGGTGGGTCGCCGTCTTCCTCGGCCTGCTGATCGGCACCGCCATCGGCGCCTGGCACGGCTTCTGGGTGGCGTACGTCGGGATCCCGGCGTTCATCGTCACGCTGGCCTCGATGCTGCTCTTCCGCGGTCTGACCCTGGTCGTGCTCAAGGGTGCGACCGTCGGTGGTCTGCCCGAGGAGTTCAAGGCCATCGGCAACGGCTTCCTGCCCGAGATCGGGCCGGACACCGGGTTCCACAACCTGACGCTTCTCATCGCGGTGGCCGCCGTCGGTGTGCTGATCTTCCTCGAGGTGCGTCGCCGCAACGCTCAGATGGCGTACAACTTCGATGTCCTGCCCTTCCCGCTCTTCGTGGTGAAGCTGGCGCTGCTGACGATCGTGATCATGTACTTCGCCTACCTGCTCGCCGACGCGCGCGGGCTGCCGATCGTCGGCCTGATCCTGGCCGGGCTGATCGTGGTCTACACGTTCATCATGAACAAGACCGTCTTCGGCCGGCACGTCTACGCGATCGGCGGCAACGTCGACGCCGCGACGATGTCCGGCGTCAACACCAAGCGTGTCGACTTCCTGGTCATGGTGAACATGGGGCTGCTCTCGGGTCTCGCGGGCCTGGTCACGACCGCCCGCCTGACCGCGGCCAACCCCAAGGCCGGCGTCAACTTCGAGCTCGACGCGATCGCCGCCGCCTTCATCGGTGGCGCGGCCGTCACCGGTGGTGTCGGCACCGTCGTCGGCGCGATCATCGGTGGTCTCGTCATGGGTGTCCTCAACAACGGCATGTCGCTGCTTGGTGTCTCCATCGACTGGCAGCAGGCCATCAAGGGCCTCGTGCTCCTGCTCGCCGTCGCCTTCGACGTGTGGAACAAGCGCCGTACCGCCGGGTCCGGTGGTGCCGGTGCCGAGGCAGCCGAGCCCAGTGCTCCGCCGCCCGACAAGCTGGCCGAGGAGATCGAGGCCATGGAGGCCGAGCTGAGCGTCGACTCCAACGATCCTCCGAAGACCTGATCCATCCCCCACACCCCCACCCCTCGACCCCTGCCTCCCCCCGGGCAGGGGTCGATGGGTTTTCGGGGCTGGCGTGGGGTCGTGTAACACGCTGTTCGTAGCACTATCCGGTCGTTCTAATGGGGCGAGTAGTCCTACGAACGACGTGTTACATCCCCGCGGCACCTGCGACGAGCCGTCGGTGTTGAATAGCGGGGTGGCAAACTCCGCTCAGTGGCTCCAGGGAGCCCGTCCTCGCACCCTCCCCGCGGCCCTCGCGCCGGTCATCGCCGGCACCGGGGTGGCTGCGTACGCCGGTGGGTTGGTCTGGTGGAAGGCGCTGCTCGCCCTCGTGGTGGCGCTGGCGCTGCAGGTCGCGGTCAACTACGCCAACGACTACTCCGACGGGATCCGGGGGACCGACGACGACCGCGTGGGGCCGCTGCGGCTGACCGGCTCCGGCCTCGCGACGCCGTCCGCGGTCAAGCGCGCCGCGTTCATCGCCTTCGGGATCGCCGCGGTCGCCGGCCTGGTGCTGGCGCTGACCTCGGCCTGGTGGCTGATCCTCGTGGGCCTGGTCTGCATGATCGCGGCCTGGTACTACACCGGCGGCTCCCGCCCCTACGGCTACGCCGGCCTCGGCGAGGTCATGGTCTTCGTCTTCTTCGGACTCGTCGCGGTCATCGGCACGACGTTCGTCCAGACGCAGTCCTGGGAGTGGGGGGCGTTGTGGGCCGGTGTCGGGATCGGCGCAATCACGTCCGCTCTCCTCGTCGCCAACAACCTCCGCGACATCCCCGGCGACACCGAGTCGGGGAAGATCACCCTCGCCGTACGCCTCGGCGACGCGCGCACTCGCTGGCTCTACGTCGCCCTCGTGGCCGTCGCCGCCGTCTCCGTCGTGCTCGTGGCTCTGACGACGTCCTGGTGGGCGCTGCTCGGCCTCGGGTTCATCGCCGTCGCCGCGCAGGGCGTACGCACCGTCCTCGACCGCGCCAACCTCGGCCCGCGCCTGATCCCCGTCCTCCAGCAGACCGGGCTGGCCACGCTGGTGTGGGGCCTGCTCGTCGGCGTACCTCTGCTGTTCGTCTGAGGCCCTCCCGAGAAGGCGCTACGCCGGCTCGGGGACGGGCTGGGTACGCCGGGCCAGGTAGCGCTCGGCGGCGCGGGCGGAGGGGTGGACGCCGATCGCGGCGATGACGATGATCCCGGCGATGATGGCCCAGCCGAGGTGGCCGAGCTCCATGGCGAGGAAGGTGTACGCCGCAGGGGCCCAGACGGTGCCGAGGGTGTAGCCGACCTGGGCGGCGCCCTGGTAGTCGCCACGGTGCTCCGGGTCGGACAGATCGGCGACCAGGCCCCACTCGCCGGCGGACTGGAAGAGCTCGGCGCCGGTGACGGTCACATGGCCGACCCAGACGAGGGCGATCGTGATCAGGCCGACGGTGTCATGGGTGACCGCGATGATGGCGCAGGAGGCCAGGAAGCAGAGCGCGCCGCGGCGCTGGGCCTTGAGGGACGTCGTCACGTCGGTGACGCCACGGGCAGCGATGACCTGCAGCCCGACGGCCATGACGGTGTTGGTGCCGAACAGCCACGCCAGCAGCACCCGCGGAGCGTCGGTCTCCTGGACCAGCCACAGCGGGATGACGACGTTGAGCAGGACCTGATGGGTGCCGAGCACGCCGTCGAAGAACGTGGTGGCGAGGAACGCGCGGTTGCGCAGGGCGCCGAGGCGGTCGCGTACGTCTGGCTTCAGGTCGCCGGGCGAGGCAGCGGTGGCGAGGCGGGGGAGGCGCGAGATCCAGTAGGCGTTGACCAGCAGCACCACGGCGGTCAGCACCGGGACGGCCTTGATCAGGGTGTTTGAGTCGGCGGCCAGGGCGAGACCGCTGGCCAGGGCGCCGAGCGTGTAGCCGACGTTGCGGGCGGCACGCATGTAGGCGAACGAGCGCACTCGGGTCGCCGCGGGGAAGACCGAGATCCGGTAGGCGTCGCGACCCGACTTCTGCCAGGAGGAGGCAAGCGCGAGGAGCACCTCGACGGCGACGTACGCGGCGAAGTTGCCGACCAGCACCCAGGCACCGAAGAGCAGCGCCTGGAGAACGGCACCGGCTATCCAGCTGAACCGGGTGCCGAGACGGTCCGCAAGTCGGCCCAGGGGGACGGCGAACAAGAAGGTTGCAGCGCCCGCGATCGTGAGACCGAGGCCGACCTGTGCGGCGGAGAGGCCGACGATCTGAGTGAAGAAGACCGCCGAGCCGGTGAGAAAGGTGCCTTCGGCGAAGGCCGACAACACCGACTGGTACGACATCGCCCGGATGAGCGGGTCGTCTGAGAGGACCTTGTCCCTCAACCGGATGAAGTGAGGGGACAAGACGACTCCAAACTATCTTGACATCGAGACAAGCGCAGTCTTGTCATCGCGGTGTCCGACGTCAAACAGTTATCTGTGCTGATCGGTCCCCAAACCGGGCAGCGAGAAAAAAAGGAGCCCTTCGCGCCGACGCCCGTGCGTCGGCGTAGGTAGCGGCCGAGGTCAGCGGGTGGAGCCCTCGATCGTGCCGATCACGCCGCCGAAGACGTCGGTGGTGACGCCCCAGATGCCGCCGGCGATTGCGGAGATCGTGCTGGTCAGCCCTTGCGGATCGGTGAACAGCCAGAACCCGACGAACAGGGCGCCGATGACGATGAAGATCTTCTTCTTGTCCATGTGAGCTCGTCCTCCCGAGAAATCCGATTGAATGTGGAGTGAATTCGCGAATCCGGACGCAAGCGCGCGAAACTCGCGAGGTTGCTCCGGGATATAGATTCCCCGAAGTTAGCCTCCCCTCGCAAGACTACGGCGAAGGAGACCGCTGAGCGGGACAGTGTCGCGCCCAGCGGTCCGGTGTGCGGCATGGCGCCCGGGTGACGCGGTCCGCCGAGCGCTGGTACGCGCGCGGTGTGCACGTGTCGTCAGGTGGAACGAGGTGCGCTACGGCGGTCTGGCGACTACGCTCGTCTCACATGGCGGTGGCGTTTGTCCAGAATGCCGATGCCCGGGAGTTTGCGTCAGCCCGCGGGAGGGGCAAGGCGCCTCCACCCACCGGTGCCGCATGGGGCTGCGCCGGGCGGGACAACCGAATACTTCCGGACGGATCCGGCAACCACACCTCACCTCGGGAAAGGGAGCAGAACAATGGCACCGCACCAGTTGATTCAAAGTACGACGCAAGCCGCCGAGTATGGCACCGGCGGCCTGGCCGAATGGATCACCGACAACATCATCACGCTGGTCGTCCTGATCTTGGGCGTCACGGTCCTGTGGGCTGCCCGCAGCGGCAACATCTCGAAGGCCGTCACGATCGTCGGTGGCCTGATCATCGGTCTCGGCGTCCTCGGCCTGGCCGTGGGCAACAACGCCACGGACCTCGGTCAGTGGATGGCTGGTCTCTTCAAGGGGTGAACCCGGTCCCGTTAGCTAACCCAGGGAGGGATCTCGGGGATGAGGCTGCCTGACGACGACGAGCTGTACGAGGTCGACCAGACCTATCTCGGCCCCCCTCGTCGCTACATCGGGGAGATGCGTTATCGCACCATCTTCCTCTTTCTGGTGATCGCACCATTGACGCTTGTGCTGCTGCGCAAGCTCGGCATGCCGGTCACGCTGCTCAGCATGGGGCTGTGGCTGATCGGCGCCTCCTACCTCTCGATGAAGGCCTCCGACTACATCAGCTCGGAGAGCTCGGCCGGCGCCTGGCTGATGACCTTCTGGCACGAGCTGACCACGCCACGCGTGGAGACCAGCGCCCAGTACGCAGGCGGCGCGGCTGTCGCCTTCCGGCACGCCACGAGCCCCCGCGGCGGCTGGGCGAAGGCCATGCGACGACCCGGCCGTCGGTTCGCTCAGCAGCCGGGTGCCACCCCCTCGCCGAGGGTGCTGCAGGCGACGGTCGTCACCTCGACGCCGAGCGCCACGACCCAGCCGGTGCGAGGCAAGGCTGCCCCCGTACGGCCCGTGATCGAGGCGAAGGTCGTCGAGGAGCCGCTCCCGGCCCACCTCTCGGTCCAGCCCGAGGCCCAGCCGGCGCGACAGCAGCACGCCACCGGCGTACGTCCGGCGAAGGGTGGCTGGTCGAGCCGGCCGTCCTCCTCGCCGCGTGAGCCCCGCGACGTTCCGTGGAAGGGCGGTGCGCCGTGGCAGGCCCGGCAGGAGCCGGAGCGGCCCACTCCGCCTGCGCCACCGGCTCCGGCTCCGGCTCCCGCTGCCGAGACTGCCGCCTCCGCCGCACCGCCGCCTCCGCCCCCAGCCCAGCCCACAGCGCAGTCGGCACCGCCCACTACGCCACCCCCACCACCTCCTCCGCCACCGCCTGCGACGGCCCCAGCGGCCCAGCAGCCTGCCCCGAAGACCGAACCGAAGACCGAACCGAAGCCTGCGCCGGAGCCCGCACCCAAGGCCGCCCGGCTGCCGCTCTCGCATGCGGTCAGGCCGGCAGTGGTGATCGCACCGGAGCCGAAGTTCGACGACGTCGATGAATGGGACGACGCCGACCAATGGGACGACTTCGACGATGCGCCCTCAGGACGTACGCGTCCCAGAGACAATCAGGACGAGCGGGCGGTGCCTGACGGGCGCCCGCAGAGTGTGGACGATTACCGCAAGCGCCTCGACGGCGACGATGCACCCAACGACGGAGGAACCGCATGAGGCGGCCGCGAACGGAGCGGGCCTACGGGCCTGGCTTCGAGAAGCCCAAGCCGGGACGCAAGAGCGTCTTCGGTCGGGGCGGCGACGACTCGAAGGGCGTCCGTGAGCCCAGAGGCGACAATTGGGCGCTGGAGGAGGTGCGCGGTCACCTGACCTTCACCAGCGACCGCATCATCGCCTGGTACCTCGCCGAGCCGCAGACCTGGTCGTTCCGCGCCCACTCCGACCTCGAGGCGCTGATCACCGACCAGGCGAGCCAGCTGGCCGACCTGGTCGGCAACACGGTCCACGGCCGGGTCACCACCCGCCCCTATCCGGTACGTCACTGGGCGCACGCCGCGTTCGCCAACGCTCCCGACCCGCAGCCCGGGTTCGAGGAGATGATGGCGCGCAACCAGGCCCACATGGCCGCCCACAGCCAGGCCGACAAGCTCGTCTACTACGGCGTCGACCTCGGCCGGCGTGATGCCACGGTGCGGACGCTGGCGAAGTTCTCCGCGAGCGCGGCCGAGCGCGAGATGGCTGCGATCAGCGAGCGCCTCGACACCGTCAACCGGGTGATGTCGCGCCCGGGCTTCTCCGCGCGCCCGGCGGTCGGTCACGACATGGAGTGGATGATCGCCCGTTCGCTCTCCCTGGGCGCCAAGATCCCCGTGCCAGAGCCGGGCGAGGCCCAGCAGAACTTCCTCGACACCGACGACATGGCCGAGTGGTTCGAGTCGGTCGCCTGGTCGGCCGAGCCGCTGGCACCGACCGTGCAGGTCACCAGCAGCATCGGCGGCCGCCAGGAGACCAGCCACGTATGCGTGCTGACGGTCTCCAGGATCGGCGACATCGAGGTCCCGGAGACCCACGCGCCGTGGATGGCGAAGACCGATGCGCTCGGCTTCCCGGTGGAGTGGTCGTTCCGGGTCGAGCCGCGCTCGCCGGAGGACGTCTCCCGCGAGATGGCGTCCCTGACCCGCCGCATCGACGGCCAGGTCAGCCACTGGTCCGAGGACCACGGCAAGCGGCCTCCCAAGCAGCTCTCCCGTCAGGCCGGCCGGGCCGCCGACGTCGAGGACGAGATGCGCTCGGAGTTCACCGGCCTGTCCACCCGGACCAGAGGCTGGTACCGGATCGCGGTGACCGGCCGCAGCGAGGCGGAGGCGCTCGACAAGGCGCAGAAGGTCGTCGACCTCTACCGGCCGCAGATCAAGATCACCCGCCAGCTGGGGCAGTATCACCTGGCCCGCGAGTTCGTCCCCGGCGAGCCGTTGGCCAGCACAGCCCACGCCCGGAAGTTTCCGGTCCTCAAGGTCGCCGCCGGACTGCCGGCGGTCACCGCCGAGGTCGGCGACAAGCGCGGCTTCTACCTCGGCGAGACCTCCGCGATGGCGTCCCGGGCCGTGCTGATGGACCCGTGGTACCTCACCGAGGTCATGGAGCAGGCCGGCCTGATCCCGCTCGTCGGCACGCCCGGTTCCGGAAAGTCGACCCTGATGGGCGTCGTCATCTACATGTCGATCCTGTCCGGCATCCACGGCGTCGCCATGGACCCGGCCGGACGACTGCAGCGGCTGATGACGCTGCCCGAGATCGGCGGCGGCACCTTCAACGGCCAGCAGGTGCCGGCCCGCGCCCGCAGCGTGGATGTCCTGGGCGGCCGCCCGGGAAGCCTGTCGCCGTACGCCGTCGTCCCCGACCCCAACCCGGAGCTGATCCGGGCCGAGGCGATGTCGGACCACGAGTTCGCCGAGCGGCTCCACCGGGAGCGGTCGGCCGCCGTGCAGCAGCGCCGCGACCTGACCGTCTCGGTGCTCCGTGCCTGCCTCCCGGTCGGACTGGCCAACAACGAGGAGGTGCTCAAGCGCATCCGCGCCCGCGTGATGGAGGCGCAGGCCGACCGCGGCGCCGATACCTCGACGATCGTGAAGATGCTCTTCGAGGGCGACGGCGGCGATCACGAGATCGGCCGCGAGCTCGCGGCCGCCCGTGAGCGTGAGCTCGGCCGGCTCTTCTTCGGCAACGACTTCCTCCAGTCCGACGAGGAGCTGAAGGGCACGCCGTTCACCTTCTACAACCTAAAGGGGCTCACCACCCCGCCCGAGCACGTGCCGCGCGAGGAGTGGAGCGCCGAGGAGCAGATGGCGCGCCCGATCATGACCCTGGCCGCCTGGTCCGCGCTGCACCTGATCTACCGCAGCGACCCCAACGATCGAAAGCTGTTCGCGCTCGACGAGGCCCACGAGATCACCCAGGCCTCCGGCGGCACGGGTCGCGCCCTCGTCCACAAGCTCTCCAGCGACTCCCGCAAGAACAACTGTGCCGCGCTGGTCTCGACCCAGAACGCCTCCGCGATCCTGGGCTCCGACATCAACAACTTCGTCGGGGCGGCCTTCGTGGGACGTACGCAGGACGAGAGCGCCCAGCGCGACGCGCTCAAGCTGCTCGGCAAGCCCGAGGGACTCGGCTACGAGTCGATCCTGGCGCGGCTCTCGCCGCGCACCAGGCGCGGCGACGAGCAGCTCGGCTACCGCGAGTTCATCTACCGCGACGGCCTCGGTGGCGACACCGGTCACGGCGGCATGGAGATCATCAAGGTCACCCTCAACCACCACCCGGGTCTGCAGGAGGCGCTCAACACCACCGCCGACCCCACCCGCCGCGTCAGCCGAGCCATCGGCGGCGACCCGACCGACCTTCCCAAGACCGAGCTTTCCGGGGATGGGATCGGCTGATGCAGCCGCGCCCCGCTCACCACAGGACACCCCTGCGCCGTAGGGCGGCTGCCCTCGTCGTACTCGTGGTTGCTCTTCTGTCGGTAGCCGGACCGGCGGCTGCGGGGCCGAAGGGGATCGACATCCCGATCCCGTTCGATCCGACGGGTGGGCTCTCGGGTGTGAGCGATGCGTGCAACAACCTGGATGCGCCGATGCCGGCTTCTCCCTACGGGGATGGGTCCTTCATCGTGCGGATGACGGCGTTGGGGGCGGCGTCGAAGGCGGGCACGCAGCTGAACGACCCGGAGGAGATCAACGACGAGCTGGATCCGTTCCGCAACAAGGACGAGGTCTCGCTGGAGTCGGCCTACGGCACCACGCCGCAGTGGTGGACCTATGACAACGGGTGCACGGGCCAGTTCGTCGCGGGCGCGGGGACCTCGATCGGCAACATCATGTTGGAGATCTCCGGGATCCTGCCGAACTGGTCGCATGCGTTGCTGAACGCGGTGATCGGGGAGAACTCCTTCCTCAAGGCGCTGGACGACCCGATCGTGGCGGCCTCGGAGGCGGTCACCGATGGGGTGTGGGCGCCGTGGGTGAGCGTGGTGTTGTTGCTGGTCGCGGCGACGGTGATGATCCGGGCGCGTGATGGCCGGTTCGCGCGGGCGGTCACGGCGGCGGGTTGGGCGCTGGGTGTGTTGGTGGTGACCTCGTGGCTGATCCAGTACCCGGTGGAGTCGACCAAGCTGGTCGATGACGGCGTCCGGTCGGCGACCGGGATGATCGCGACCGGGTTCAACGACGGCCGGACGGTCCCGGGGGTCAACGACGACAAGTTCGGTGAGACCGACGCGGTCAAGGCCGTGGATGGCCAGATGGACGAGGTGGTGCGGTCGACGCAGTACCGCACCTGGCTGGCCGGCGCCTTCGGCGACCCGGACTCGGCCACCGCGAAGACGTACGGGCCGCGGGTGTTCCGGTCCACGCACTTCTCCTGGCAGGAGTACGACACCTACCGCAAGGACCCCAACGGCGAGGGCAAGAAGGTCCTGGAGGCCAAGCAGGACGCGTTCAAGGAGCATGCAGAGGCGGTCAAGAAGTCCGATCCGGTCGCCTATGAGTACTTCAAGGGTGAGCACTGGTCCCAGCGTGCGACCACGGCGTTGGTGAACCTGGCCGTGGTCGTGGTGGTGTGTGGGTTCTTGCTGGTGGCCGGGCTGGCGATCCTGTTGTCGTTCGCGTTGATCCGGTTGATCGTGCCGTTCGCGCCGGCTGCGGGGGTGTTGTTCATGCTGGACCACACCCGGGACGCGGCCGTGGCAATGCTGAAGCGGGTGGTGGGGCCGCTGGTGATGGGCCCGATCTACTTCCTGGTCGCGTTGTTGCTGCTGCGGCTCGACTCGGCGATCTTGACCTCGACGATGTGGTTCGTGCTGAAGCTGGGGCTGATCGCGGTGCTGACCGTGCTGGCCTGGCGCCTCACTCGACCCGCCGCCTACGGGATCCCGCTACCGGGCATGGGCCGGCTCACCTCGATGCTCTCCTCGTACGTCGGCACCCGGGCGGGCGCCGAGGCCGGGGTCAGCGACGCGAACGCCGACCGGTCGGCCGTCCCGGGCGGTGGCCCGGCAGGCACCGGATCGGTCTCGAGCCCCGGCGGCGTCTACATGCCCGGCCACGAGCTGACCGGCAGCCGACCGACGCTGGTCGCCGAGCAGGTGCCCAACCAGGCTCCGGTGACGGCCGCCGGAGCGCTGGGTGCCGGGGCGAGCGCGAGCAGCACACCGACGTACGCCCTGGGCTCCTCGATGAGCGGCGAGGAAGGCGAGCGGGTGGCCGGCCAATGGTTCGACTCGCGCTCCGTCGAGCGCGACGAGCCGCCCACCCGCGACGAGGCCCGCCCAGGGTTCGCCGCCGGGCAGGTCTACAACAACGACCGACCCGAGGCGCCGAGCCCGGTCGACTACACCGCGGGTGCCTACGCCGACCGCGAGCCGGAGCCGCCGCGACAGTCGCCGGTGGCGGAGGCCAACGTGGACTACGACGCCGACGGCAACGCGGTCTTCGTCATCTACTCACCGAACGGGAACCGCTCGGTACCCGTCGACAACGGTCCGAGCTGGTCTGAAGGAGGAGCCCGGTAGTGCGGTCGACAACGACGCGTGGTGTGCTGTGGGAGGTCATCGCGCCGGTGCTGAGGTGGCCCATGAGGTCGCCGTTCCGGTTCTTCTCGGTGGTTGTCGGCATCGTCTTCGTCATCTGGCTCATCGCCCAGTGGAGCGACGCTCCCGACGCCGAGCCGGCCGCGCAGCCCGAGCGGGGCTCCGCGTCGGCGCAGCAGAGCGCGTCGGCGAGCGGCTCGCCGGCACCCGTCCCGGACCCGACACCCTTGGCGACCAAGTTCGTCACCGCTTGGGCCCGCCCCGACCTGACCACCGACGAATGGTGGGCCGGGATCAACGCCGCCCGCCCGGACGAGTCGCTGGCCCAGGCCCTGGGCTCCACCGACCCGGCGACCGTGCCGGCGACCAAGGTGGTCGGCCCGGCGAAGGTACTCGAGCAGACCGACGGTGAGGCACGCGTCGAGGTCACCACCGACGGTCCCAAGGTCATCGTCTACCTGACGCTGGTCGACAACGTCTGGTACGTCGCGAACATCCTCCCCGGAGGCTGACATGTGGATCTTCAAGGCGCGTCTGATCTGGGGGATCGTGGCCGGGGCCGCCACGCTCGTCCTGGTGGTCACGGGTGCCTTGGTGATCCTCATCGGTGGCCTGGCGAGCACCGAGCAGAGCAACCAGGACCAGGCCGAGTCGGGCTGTGTCGGCGGGACCAACGCGATCCAGGCCGGCAACCTCGGGCCGGACGGTGAGGTCCCCGAAGGCAGCATCGCCGGGTTCACCACCGAGCAGATCCAGAACGCCCGGACCATCGTGGCGGTCGGCAAGCAGTCCGGCGTGCCCGCCTACGGATGGGTGATCGCGCTCGCGACCGCGATGCAGGAGAGCACCCTGCGCAACCTCAACTACGGCGACCGCGACTCGCAGGGTCTCTTCCAGCAGCGCCCGGTCTCCGGCTGGGGTTCGGTGGCCGACATCACGAACCCGGTCAAGTCGGCCCAGGCGTTCTACGGCGTGGCCACCCACACCGGCAACACCGGCCTCCTGGACATCCCAGGATGGCGCAAGATGCAGGTCACCGCGGCAGCGCAGGCGGTGCAGCGCTCGGCCTTCCCGCTGGCGTACGCCCAGCACGAGGACGAGGCGCGAGCCCTCGTCGCCGCGCTCGCCGACGGGGTCTCGGCCGCGGACCTGGCGGCCACCGCGACCGACGTGGCCTGCACGATCGGCATGGCCGGGATCAGCACCAGCGTCGTACGTCCCATCCAGGCCGGTCTCGCGGTCGACAACGACAACTACGGCAACTCCGGCTCCAACTGGGCCAACATGCACACTGGCAACGACTACTCCTCGCCGTGCGGCACGCCCGTGCAGGCGGCCCACGGCGGCACCATCGTGCTCGAGTCGGGCGGCAGCTGGGGCTGGGCAGGACGCTGGCTGGTGAAGGTGCAGACGGCGCCCGGCAACCTGACCACGTGGTACGGCCACATGCAGTCGCTCTCCGTGGCCGCGGGGCAGACGGTGAAGGCCGGGCAGGTCATCGGGCAGGTCGGCAGCGAGGGCAACTCGACCGGCTGCCACCTCCACTTCGAGGTGCACCCGCACGGCGGCGGCTACCTGCAGGATCAGGTGGACCCGGCGGCCTGGCTGGACAAGAACATCGGCAAGACGCTCGAGACGACCAAGCAGGTCGGCGGGCTGCCTGGTGCGGGCCAGGTCGGTGCCTCCCCGGCCGCCGTCTCCGGCCCGCAGGTGCGCCTGGCGCAGGCCAACATCAAGGTCTCCATGTCCAGCTCGAGATACCGCTCCGACCTGGCCAAGGTGATGAAGCACGGACCCGACTTCGTCTCCCTGAACGAGGCCCAGTCACGGTCGGTCTCCGACCTCTCGGTACGCGGCTACGGCACCTACCGCGCCTCGTCGGACGAGTACGGCACCCGCAGCCAGGCCCTCAGCCCGGTCGTCATGTGGCGTACCGACCGCTGGGTGGCGGTCGACAAGGGCACCGTCCAGCTCACCAAGCCGGTCACCGGCGTCAAGAACGACAACAGGTACGCCACCTGGGTGGTCCTCGCCAGCAGCGACGGCTCCGGGCGCATCTCGGTGATCTCGACCCACACGATGACCTCGCCCGCCAACAGCCCGCAGGCGCGTAAGAACGAGGCCCAGCGCGGCTTCGCGAAGCTCGCCGGGCTGGCGCAGGGACTGCAGAAGTACGGCCCGGTCCTCGTCGCCGGCGACCTCAACTCGCCCTACCCGCGCAACGGCGGCGACGGGGATCCGTGGGGCCCGAAGCCGTTGATGACCAAGGCCGGGATGACCTCCTCCTTCGAGACCCTCGGCGCGCCCCCGCAGGGCTGGGCCACCCACGACGGCGGCGGCACCATCGACTGGCTCCTCGGTTCGAGCTCCACCGCCACCCCCACCCGCCATGCCACCTTCAAGCTGGACTCCGACCACCACGGCCTGGTGGGCGACTTCAACATCCGCGGTCAGTAGCGCCTGCGCCACGTGTAACACGTCGTTCGTAGGACTACTCGCCCTATTGGAACGACCGGGTAGTCCTACGAACAGCGTGTTACACCGAGCGATGCTCACCAGCCCACCGAGAAGCCACCTATCCCAGGCGATAGCGTTGGCTCCATGAACGACGCGGTGGAACGGGCTGAGAGCGCCGTCGCCGCGATGGCCGAGTGGCTCGCCGGAGGCGGGCCGGAGCACTGGGTCGTGGAGACCTCGGGGTCGACGGGCAAGCCCAAGCGGGTGATGCTCTCGCGGGAGGCCGTGAAGGCGTCGGCAGCGGCGTCGGCGCGACGCGTCGGTGCGAGCGGGCAGTGGCTGCTGACGCTGCCGGAGTCGTACGTCGCCGGGGCGAACGTGATCGCCCGCTCGCTGCTGGCAGGCCATGAGCCGGTGATCGCCGCCGCCCACGGCTCCTTCGCCGACGCCGCGGCGGCGATGGCGGACGGGCCTCGGTTCGTGTCGATGGTGCCGACCCAGCTGCATCGGATCATCGAGTCGGGCGGTGACGACCTCGCCGCGCTGGCCGGGTTCCACACGCTGCTGCTCGGCGGCGGCCCGATCGATCCGTCGCTGCGTGCCCGCGCCGAGAACGCCGGGGTCGACGTCGTCGCCACCTATGGCTCGGCCGAGACCTGTGGCGGGTGCGTCTACGACGCGATGCCGCTGGACGGGGTCGGGATCGCGATCGGTACCGACGGCCGGGTCCGGATCAGCGGCCCGACGCTCTTCGACGGCTATCAGGACGACCCCGAGCAGACCGCGAACTCCCTGGTCGACGGCTGGTTCCTCACCTCCGACGCCGGCACCCTGGACGAGGACGGCCGGCTCCGGATCCTCGGTCGGGTCGACGACATGGTGATCACCGGCGGCGTGAAGGTCCCGGCGGCGCTCGTCGCCAGGAGGCTCCGCGAACACCCGGCCGTCGAGGCCGCGGAGGCCCTCGGCACCCCCGACGAGGAGTGGGGCCAGCGGCTGGTCGCCTTCGTCGTCGGCGACATCGACGCAGGCGCCGTCCGCGACTGGGTCGCGGCTGAGCATCCCCGCTCCTGGGCGCCACGACAGCTCGTCGCGCTCGACGAGATCCCGCTTCTCGGCAACGGCAAGCCCGACCGGCAGGCCCTGCTCGCGCTGGCCACGACCGACGAGGACGCACGATGACCGACCAGCCACACGTCTTCGCCCTTCCGATGACCACCCGCTTCCGGGGGATCACCGAGCGCGAGGGCCTCGTCTTCGAGGGCACCGGAGGGTGGGGCGAGTGGTCGCCGTTCCTCGACTACGACACCCCCGAGATCGAGCCCTGGCTGCGCTGCGCCGAGGAGGCGGCCGCGGGGGACTGGCCGACGCCTCTGCGCGACACGGTGCCCGTCAACGCCACCGTGCCGGCGGTAGGTCCGGAGCGCGCCCACGAGATCGTCGCCCGCTCCGGCTGTGCGACCGCCAAGGTCAAGGTCGCCGACCCGGGCCAGAGCCTGGCCGACGACATCGCGCGCGTCGAGGCGGTCCGGGATGCCCTCGGCCCTGACGGCAAGGTGCGGATCGACGTAAACGGTCTCTGGACCGTCGACGAGGCGCTCGCCGCGATCGGGGTGCTCGACAGGGCCGCAGGCGGGCTCGAGTACGTCGAGCAGCCCTGCCCCACGGTCGAGGAGCTCGCCGACGTACGCCGCAAGGTGGAGGTCCCGATCGCCGCGGACGAGTCGATCCGGCGGGCCGCGGACCCCTATCGCGTACGCGACCTCGAGGCTGCCGACGTGGCGGTGCTGAAGGTGCAGCCGCTGGGCGGCGTACGCGCCTGCCTGCGGATCGCCGAGGACATCGGGCTGCCGTGCGTCGTCTCCTCGGCCCTGGAGACCTCGGTCGGGATGGCCGCCGGGATCGCGCTCGCGGCGGCGCTTCCCGAGCTGCCCTACGCCTGTGGGCTCGGCACGGTCTCGATGTTCACCGAGGACATCGCCGAGTCGCCGCTCCTCCCGGACAGCGGCGTCCTCCCGGTGCTCCCGACTTCACCGGCGCCGGCGCGCCTGCTTGCCGAGCCGGCGCTCAGCGCCTCCCCGGGACGTACGGAATTCTGGCGCCGACGCTTGGCCGATGTCCTCGCCTACCGGGAGACCCTCCGATGAAGAGAGCACGCATGGCCACCGCAACTGAGCTCGCCCGGGCGGTCGTCACCGCGCTCCTCGAGGCGCGGGTCACCGACATCGTCATCGCGCCCGGATCGCGCAACGCACCGCTTTCGTTCGCCGTCCTCGACGCGTCGCGAGCAGGGCTGGTACGTCTGCACACCCGGATCGACGAGCGTTCCGCCGGCTTCTTCGCACTCGGCCTGACCAAGGTCGGCTCGCGCGCGGCGGTGATGTGCACCTCCGGCACCGCGGTCGCCAACCTGCACCCGTCGGTGCTCGAGGCCGCTCACGCCGGAGTGCCGCTGGCCGTCGTCACGGCCGACCGGCCGGCGCGGCTCCGCGAGACCGGCGCCAACCAGGTCACCGACCAGGTCGGCATCTTCGGTCGGCTGGTGGAGACCCTCGACCTGGCCGAGGCGCCCGGCGAGAACGACATCGCTGCGCTCGACTCCGCACGCGGCCCCGTCCACTGGAACCTCCAGCTCGACGACCCGCTGACCCCGCCCGACCGGTGGCAGCCGGAGAGCATCGAGGCCCGTCCGGCGCCGGTACGTCCGGAGCTGATGATCCACGAGTCGATCCCGACCGGCCCCGGCACGCCGCGCACGGTCGTCGTCGCCGGTGACGACGCCGGCCCGCCCTCTCGGATCCTTGCCCAGGACGGGGGCTGGCCACTGCTCGCCGAGCCCTCCTCGGGTGCGCGCACCGGGGACAACGCGCTGCGCTCCTACCGGCTGCTGCTCGAGTCACCGCTCGCCGACCGGATCGAACGGGTCGTCGTCTACGGCCACCCGACCCTCTCCCGGCCGGTCACCAACCTGCTCGCCCGCGCCGACATCGAGGTCATCGCGGCCCCGGTCGAGGGTGTCTGGTCCGCGCGCCCGTTCCGGGTCGACCGCACGATCCGCACCCGGCTCCACGTCGAGGGCGAGCCCGATCCGGGGTGGCTGGAGGAGTGGCGTTCAGCGGATCGCGAGGTCAGCCGCCAGCTGGATCGGCTGCTCCACGAGCAGCAGGAGATGACGGCGTACGACGTCGCCGGCTGTGTCGCCCGCGCCCTGCCCGACGGTGGGCTGCTGATGCTCGGCCCCTCCAATCCCGTACGCGACCTGGACCTGATGATGCGGCCCAACCGCGTCGGCGGGCGACGGAAGGTGCTGGCCAACCGTGGCCTGGCCGGCATCGACGGCATCGTCTCCACCGCGATCGGTGCCGCCGCCGGCCGCGAGTCCTCGACGCGCGCGCTCGCGCTCATGGGCGACGTGACCTTCCTGCACGACGCCGGCGGCCTCCTGCTCGGTCCCGAGGAGGTCCGCCCGGACCTCACCATCGTCGTCGCCAACGACGACGGCGGCTCGATCTTCGCTTCCCTCGAGCAGGGCG
Organism: Nocardioides sp. NPDC006303; assembly: GCF_040613175.1. Classification (NCBI taxonomy): domain Bacteria; kingdom Bacillati; phylum Actinomycetota; class Actinomycetes; order Propionibacteriales; family Nocardioidaceae; genus Nocardioides; species Nocardioides sp. NPDC006303. Next base: position 29,106 of record NZ_JBEXRR010000046.1, on the reverse strand, counting down.
CCGACGACTACGCCGACAGCTTCGAGCGCCTCTTCGGCACCCCGCACGGGACCTCCCTCGAAGCGCTCTGCGCCGCCCACCGCATCCCGCACCTCGCCGTCACCTCTGTGCCCGAGCTCGAGGCCGCCCTCGCCTCTCCGAACGGTGGCATCGAGGTGGTCGAGGCAGTGGTCTCCCGAGACGGCCGCCGGGAGCTCGACCTGGCCATCCGCGCGCTCGCCCGCTCCTGAGCCGCCGCCCGGCCGGCCATGGCACAGTGTGCCCGTGACCGAACAGCCACAGTGGCCGGGCGTGGTGCCCTACGTCGAGTACTACACCGGCGCGAAGCGCATCCTCGTGCTTCACCTGACCAGCGGAAACAAGATGCTGGCGAACAACCCCGGCAAGTTGCCGCCGATCGCGAGCATCGACGGCCGGCAGTACGTCGTCTACTGGGGCACCGTGTCCTTCGAGATCCCCGCCGAGCGGGCCTGCCACGTCAGCGTCCACGTCGAGGGCAACTACATCCAGCAGGCCGCCACCGTCCTGCTGGCGCCTGGCGCGGAGCAGGTGCAGCTGACGTACGCCACCCACTACACCTCGGGCGTCGGGACGCTGGCGCTGTCCTGACTCAGGCCCGCCAGTAGGGGTCTCGGCCGATGAAGCCGAGGAGCTGCTCCTGAGGGGTGGCGCCCGCCGGGACCTCGACCCTGGGGCCGAACTGGCCGGAGGCACGCATCGCGTCCTCCATGGTCGCCGCGGCGGTGAGCATCGCCGCGGCCCGCTCGGCGCCGAGGTCGAAGTCGCGCCCCAGGGCGCGGGACAGATCCCAGGAGTGCATCCAGATGTCGGGCGTGTAGATCTCCGAGAGCGTCACGTCGAGCGGCTTGTCGCCCATGTGCGGGTTGGAGATCATCCGGCCGGCGGGGTCGTCGATGAGCCCTTGGATGTCGGCGGTGTGGGTCTTCCAGGCGGCGACCGGGTCCGCGGCGATGTCGAGGGGCGCCAGATCCAGACCGGCCGACCCGCGGAGGAAGTCGCGGGGCCACTCGACCAGGTGGGTGACGACGTCGAGCGCGGTCCAGGCCGCCACCGGACTGGGGCGAGCCCAGTCCTCGGCGGCGGCGGAGCCGACGATCTCGGCGAACCGGGCGGCGTCGTACGCGTGCTGCTCTCTCATGCTCAGACCGGTGTTCACGAGAGCTCCGCGAGGAGCTCGTCGAGCTGCTCGTAGCCCTCGAGGACGCCCTTCTCCATGCCGCTGGCCATGATCGCGGCCTGGGTCTCGAAGGACTCGACGACGCTGAGACCGGTCAGCCGGGTGCGTCCGCCGGGGAGCGGCTCGAGGGTGAGGAACTCCAGCGAGGCCCCGTCGGGTGCGCCGCGCCAGGTGAAGGTCTGCACGATGCGCTCGTTCTCGCGCACCTCGTGGAAGCTGCCGAAGAACTGGGTGAACTCGTCACCGTCGCGCTCGGCGGAGTAGGCCCAGGAGCCGCCGGTGCGGAAGTCCCACTCGGTGATGTTCATGTCGATGTCGCGCGGGCCGAGCCACTTGGCGTACAGCTCCTTCTCGGCGTGGGCGCGGAAGACGAGCTCCGGGGGAGCGTCGAACTCGCGGACGATGGTGATCGTCGGGGTCTCCTTGGAGGCCTCGATCGTGGTCTCGGGCTTCGTGGTGGTCATGATGCGTCCTCTGCTCGTGATGATTGTTGCGATGGCGTGCTTTCCTGCATCTCGGCGAGGAGTGCGTCCAAGCGCTGGTAGCGCTCCTCGGCCTGCTGCTGATATCTCTCGATCCACTTGGTCATGAGGTCGAACACCTCCGCTTCGAGACGTACGGGCGCGCGGCGCGACTCCCGGCTCACCAAGCCGGCGTCCTCGAGCACCTTGAGGTGCTTGGAGACCGCCTGAAGGCTGACGTCGTAAGGCGCCGCCAGCTCGCCGACCGTCGCATCGGCCGACGAGAGCCGGGCGACCAGGTCGCGCCGGGTCGGGTCCGCCAGGGCCGCAAAGACTCGGGAGAGTCTGTCCTCGCTCATCTCGTACTCCTCAACCAATCGGTTGACTACGAGGCTAGGCTCCGCCTGCAACATTGTCAACCGTATGGTTGAGTAACTTGCTTACCAGAAAACATTCCCCGGGGGACATCGGTTGCGGCACCATGTTTCCCAGTGCAAGTCTCCTCCTCGGGAAAGGCCAGCCCCCATGAGTCCTTCGCGCCGCAGATCCATGAGAGCGACCGCTGTAGCAGCCGGTCTCCTCCTTGCCATCTCCCTCTCCCCGACCCAGTCCGCCGGCGCCGCCGAGAAGGACGACCGCCGTCTCACCCAGAAGGCGAGGTCCCACGGCGTCACGTCGGAGCACGGCGCGTACGTCGGCTGGTCGACGCCCGGCTCGAAGGCCACGGGCGGCACCGCCAACGACACCCCGATCACCGCGCAGGCGACCGTGAGCGGCATCGACGTCTCCGGCCACCAGGGCAACGTCGACTGGGCCTACTGGTGGGGCCAGGGGAAGCGGTTCGCCCACATCAAGGCGACAGAGGGCACCTACTACCGGAACAGCACCTACTTCCCGCAGCAGTACAACGGCTCCTACAACCAGGGTTTCATCCGCGGCGCCTACCACTTCGCCAACCCGTCCGACTCGGGCGGCGCGGCGCAGGCCGACTACTTCGTCAACAACGGCGGCGGCTGGTCGGCCGACGGGAAGACCCTTCCCGGGGTGCTCGACATCGAGTACAACCCCTACAGCGGCGGCACCTGCTACGGCCTCTCCCAGGCTTCGATGCGCTCGTGGATCGCGGCGTTCCTGGACCGCTACCGCGCCCGCACCGGCCGTGACGCGGTCATCTACACGACCACCGACTGGTGGACGACCTGCACCGGCAACACCTCGCAGTTCGCGAGCGCCCACCCGCTGTGGATCGCGCGCTACGCCAGCTCGCCGGGCACCCTGCCCGCAGGCTGGGGCTACTACACCTTCTGGCAGTACACCTCGTCACCGCTGGACCAGAACACCTTCAACGGCGCGTACGACCGCCTGCAGGCGCTCGCGCGCGGCTGATCCATTTCGGGGTGGACCCCGGTCCTCACAGACCCAGCTGGGTCTTCCAGGAGCCGAGGCCCGGGGTCCACTCGAAGACGCGACGCTCCTTGATCAGCCCGACCGCGAGGAACGGGTCGTCGTCCAGGGCCTTCTCGACCGCGTCGACCTCGCCCTCGAAGACGAGCAGGCCGGAGCCGTCGGAGGTGGGGCCGGAGAGCCGCAGGCCGGGCTGGCTCGCCAGGAACTCCCGGTGGGCGCCGAGGTGCTCGGCGCGTACGTCGGGGAGGTCGTTGTAGGCGTACAGAACCGCGACAATGGCCATCAGAGGTCAGCCCCGTCCGCGAGACGTACGTAGCCGCGCTCGGCCGGGATCAGGTTGGCCGCCTGGGTGTCGAAGACCCCCGAGCCGAACTCGGAGTAGACCCGGTCGTGGATCGCGACGGTCTTGGATGCGCCGACGGAGCGGGCGAAATCGATCAGCTCGGCCGAGCGAGCCCACGGCGCGGAGACCGGCAGGAAGAGTACGTCCACGGCCTGGCCGGGGCCGTCGAGCGCGTCGCCCGGGTGGAAGATCTTCGTGTCCCCGGCCTGGATCAGGTAGCCCGAGTTGTCGAAGTGGGGCAGGTCGGCGTGGATGACCGCGTGCTTCTCGTTGATCGCGGTGACCGGGAGTCCGGCGTCGAACGACTCACCCGGCTTCACCACCGTGGTCCGCTCGTGCACCGCGGGTGCGCCCTTCTGGATCTGCGCCGCGACCGCGCCGATGGTGTAGATCGGCGCCTCGCTGCCCTCGAGGAGGGCGGGGCTGTAGTGGTCGGGGTGCTCGTGGGTGATCAGCACCGCCGTCGCGCCGTCCAGCGCCTCGGGCGCGGCGAACACGCCCGGGTCGACGACCACCACCGCCCCGTCGTGCTCGATCCGGACACAGGCATGGCCGAACTTCGTGATCCTCATGCCGCCGAATCTATCGCGCGGCCTCTAGACGTCGGAGCGGACCATGTTGGCGAGCCACAGGCCGAGGAAGACCGGAAGGAGTACGCCCCAGCCCATCTGCACCGCGGAGTCCTCGGGCAACGCGACGACGCCGATCACCGCGATGGCGCTCGGCAGCGCTCCTGACACGATCGCGATCCCGATCTCGACGGCGGGATGGTTGCTCCGGGAGTAGGCGAAGTAGAGGCCCATCGCCGCGGCCGCCACGGCGAAGAGGATCGTCAGCACCGCGGCGACGACCAGCAGCTTGTAGGCGCCCGGGGCGTCGTCAGGCCGGTCACCCAACCACGCGATCGCCGACCAGAAGCCGTAGCTGTCGCCGTCCTCACCGTCGTCGTGGACGATCCGGTACGCCGGCACCGAGATCATCGCGACGATCAGGAACGGGATCGTGAGCAGCTGCGTCCGCGCCAGCCGGTCGGCGTTCTCCTCTCCTTCGCGCAGGGCTGTGCGGATGAGGCCGTCCGAGTTCTCCATGAACGGAGGTTAAGACAGGGCGTCCCGAATGGGGACGAACTTGGCCTGGGTCTCGGCCAGCTCGGTCTCCGGGTCGGAGCTCGCCACGATGCCGCAGCCGGCGAAGAGGCGGGCGGTGCGGTCGTCGATCATCTCGGCCGTACGCAGCGCGATGCCCCACTCGCCGTCGCCGGTGGCGTCCATCCAGCCGACCGGGCCGGCGTAGCGGGCGCGCTCCATCGACTCGATCTCTGCGATGAGCGCGACGGCGTCCTCGCGCGGGGTGCCGCCGACCGCGGCCGAGGGGTGCAGCGCGGCGGCCAGATCGAGCGAGCTGACACCGTCGCTGGCCACGCCGGTGATGTCGGTGGCCAGGTGCATCACGTTGGGGAGCTTGAGCACGAAGGGCGCGTCGGGCACGTTCATCGAGGAGCAGTGCGGCTCCAGTGCGTCGGCGACCGACCTGGCGGCGTACTCGTGCTCCTCGAGGTTCTTCGAGGACTCGGCGAGCGACGCGGCGAGGGCGTGGTCGAGGTTCTCCTCGCCGGTGGGCCAGATCGTGCCCGCGAGCACACGGGAGGTGACCAGGCCGCGCTCGCGGCGGACGAGCAGCTCAGGGGTCGCGCCGAAGAGGTCGTCGACGTGGAAGGTCCAGCAGGTCGGGTACGCAGCGGCCAGCCGCCGCAGCACCGCGCGGATGTCGATCGGGGCGCTGGCCGCGGCCAGCAGGTCGCGGGCCAGGACGACCTTGTCGAGGTCTCCGTCCTGGAGCCGGGCGACGGCGTCGGCGACGATCCGCATCCAGTGCTCGCCGTCGACGTAGGCATCGGCGAAGACGACGTCGCGCGGCGCCTCGGGCTCCGGCATCGGAGTCAGCGGAGGAGGGGGCGTGGCGGCCGGACCGACCGTGGTCACCCAGGCGACGTCGCCGCGCTTCCCGACGACGACCGCGGGCACCTTGAGCACGGAGAATCCCGGCAGGTCCGAGAAGGCGAAGGAGCCGAAGCCGACCAGGCCGGTGCCGGGCTCGCGCACGGGATCGGCGACCGTGGAGACCGCCGCCAGCTCCTCGAACCACTTGGCCGCGTGCGCGAACCGCTCCGGTCCGGACGTACGGATCTCGGCGGCGGTGCCCCAGCCGACCAGGCCCTCGCCGTGGCGGACCCAGGACAGAACGCGCCGGCGGGCGGGCAGCAGCGCGAGCAGGTCGTCGAGCGTCTCCGACCCGGCATCGAGTGCCACGGTGGTGGCTACCAGGGACTGCTGCTCAGACTCACTCACACCCCCAGGGTATCGGCGTGGTGTCGGCGAGGACGAGTCGAAGTGAGGTATGGCATCCGCCCCAGTTGCCACACATCACCATGTGGGTTGTAGCGTGCGCTTGCGTGAGTACCAACAAAGAGCAGTCGTTCATCGCAGAGAACGGCATCACCCTCGGCATCATCGCCTTGGCCCTCTTCGTCGTGCTGGGCGTTGGCCTGCCACGGTGGGTTGGCGACTCCGAATCCCACTCGGGCGTGAAGATCACGCTCCCGGAGACGCTGTCGGGCGGCTACAAGCCTGCGGACGAGAAGTCCTCCTACGACCTCGACGTGATCAAGAAGCAGGGCGCGTCCGAGGAGCAGCTGGACCTGTTCATCAAGCAGAACGCCGCCAGCTCGAAGACCGAGGACCGCAACGTGTCCGACGCGCTCGGGTTCTCGATGGCCTCGCGCACCTACATCACCAAGGACATGAAGAAGTCCGTGATGATCCGTGCCTTCGCCGGTGACGGCAGCGCCTACTACGGCGGCGGCGAGGTCTCCAAGGTGGGCGACAACGTCTGCTACTCCAGCGCCGACCAGTCGACCGGTCAGACCCAGGCGACCTGCTCACACGCGTCCAACGACCTGACCGTCCAGGCGACCGCTGCCTCGAAGAAGGACGCGGCGAAGTACGCCGACGAGATCTTCGAGAAGCTCGCCTGAGTTCGGTCCCGGACACAGACCCGAGACAGAATCAGCACGTGACCCGAGCAGATCTGGACAAGCAGCCCGGCGAGGTCCGTCGGATGTTCGACGCCGTGGCGAAGCGCTACGACGTGACCAACGACGTGCTCTCGCTCGGCCAGGACCGACGCTGGCGACGCGAGGTCATCAAGGCCGTCGACCCGAAGCCGGGCGAGCTCGTGCTCGACCTCGCCGCCGGCACCGGCACCTCGTCCCAGCCGTTCCTGGACGCGGGCGCCGAGGTGGTCCCGACCGACTTCTCGATCGGGATGCTCCAGGTCGGCAAGGAAGCGAAGCCCCACCTGCCGTTCACGGCCGGCGACGGCACCAAGCTGCCCTACCGCGACGCGACGTTCGACGCGGTGACGATCTCGTTCGGCCTGCGCAACATCGTCGACCCTGCGGCCGGCCTGCGCGAGCTGCGCCGCGTCACCCGCCCCGGCGGCCGGATCGTCGTCTGCGAGTTCTCGCACCCGACCTGGAAGCCCTTCCGGACGGTCTACGTGGAATACCTGATGAAGGCGTTGCCGCCGGTCGCTCGGGCGGTATCGTCCTCCCCGGACGCCTACGTCTACCTCGCCGAGTCCATCCGCGCATGGCCCGACCAGGCAGGCCTCGCCGCCATGCTCTCCGCGGCGGGTTGGCAGGCTCCGACCTGGACGAACCTCTCGGGTGGAATCGTCGCACTTCATCACGCAACCGCTTGATCTCTGCGAAAGTTCAACTATGACCACGACGTTGCCATGGGACGGCATCTTGATGCCTCGCGAGGCCTACGGGCCCGCAGCGGTCAAGGCCAGGGACTCACTTACCGACGCGGCCGCACAGGGCGACTGGCGCCGCGCGCTCTCGCAGGTGCGAAACGACTACACCGTCGGCGTCAACACCTGGAAGATCGGCGGTGAGTCGATGTTCACGCCGCTCCACCACGCCGCCTACCTCGGCGCCCCGCGGGAGACCGTCCAGGAGCTGCTCTCGCTGGGTGGGGTCAGGTCCCTGCCCACCGCCCACGGTGAGACGCCCTACCAGCTCGCCAAGCGGCGCGGTCACGACCACCTCCTGGACATGCTCGATCCCTACTTCCGCCCGGGCACCCCGCTCGGCGACAACCTCGAGAACGTCAACCTCCACGTGAACACGACGCTCGCCGAGCTGACCGCCGAGTTCCGCGGTGAGCACCAGCTGCGTACGTTCGACGTACGGCTCATCTCCGAGGAGGGCGGCCCCGACGAGGCCTGGTTCACCGCCCCGGGGATGTACGGCGGCATCCGGATCGGCATGTTCTGGGGTCGTGCTCACCTGGAGTACAACTCGCGCATGGGCGATTCCTACGCCGTCGTCGGCCCGGAGGGCTCGGCCTACGTGAGCCGTTCCAAGCGAGCCGTTCCCGCCCTCCCCGCCCGCTGACGCAGAGCGGCATGCGAAGGTCGTCCCATGGACGACTCGACTGCCGACCTGATCACCGACCTGAACCCGCTCCCGGACGAGATAGGCGGCCGGCTGCGGGCTCAGCTGGAGTTCATCGCCGAGGCCGACAAGCTCAAGACGATCCTGCGCGCCTCGCCGCTGGCCGCGACCGACCGGCGTGAGAACGACGCCGAGCACTCCTGGCACCTGGCGCTGATGGTGCTGCTGCTCGCCGAGTACGCCGACGAGCCGATCGACGTCGGGCACGCGATCAAGCTCGTGATCATCCACGACATGGTCGAGATCTACGCCGGGGACAGTCCGGTCTTCGACGCCACCGCGGTCGTCGACCAGGTCGAGCGTGAGATCGCTGCCGCCGAGCGGCTCTTCACGATGCTGCCGCCGGATCAGGCCGGTGAGATCCGTGCCCTGTGGGACGAGTTCGAGGCCGCTCAGACCCCGGAGGCGCGCTTCTGCAAGGCGATGGACCGCCTTGAGCCGATGCTCCTCAACTGGCTCAACCGCGGCGGCACCTGGAGCATGCCCGGTGCCACCGAGTCCCGCGTACGTGCCCGGGAGGCCGGCGTCGTCGCCGCGAGCACGACTCTCGGCGAGGCCACCGACGCCATCGTCCGTGCCGGGCTCGCCAAGGGCTGGATCCGCCCCGACCCCGACTGAGTGAAGCTTCTCGTATCCGGGCCGGGGTCACCCCTGGCGAATGCGTCATTGCTGGATAGGGTGCGCCCTCATGACCCCCACCGCCGATGAACTCTCTGTGACCTGGATGCCAGCGGCCGACGACCGGCGTCGTCTTGCCGTGGCACTGGCGATCACGACGGCGACGAACTGGCGCATGTGGGCCGTGTTCATGGCAACGACGGTCGTCAGCATCCTCGTGCTCGGCCTTGTGTTCGGAGACAGCTGGAAGCCCGTCATCATCAGCTGTCTCGTGGCGGTCGCCGTGTTGGTACCGATGCTGATCTTCGTCCCTTCGCTGCGGGCACTACGTCGCTATCGGCCCAGCGAACCGGTAACGGCGAGCGTGATCAACGGCGAGTTTCGGGTCGTCTCGTCGAGATCTACCTTCGCGATTCCGCTGGTCCGCGTGAGTGGTGCGTCGACGCGGCGCGGCATCGTGACGCTACGCACTACGCGTCCTACCGGGATGCTCCTGGTTCCCAGGCAGCTGATCTCTGCGGGGGTCTACGAGCTGCTGTCAGCAAGCGAGGCGCCAGGTGACGCATCATCGGCGCAGTCGGTGCGTGCGGCCCGGGAGGGGCTGCGAGAGGTGACGGTGACGCGCGCGCTTCAGTGGCATCTGACCTTCGCCTCGGTGAGGTTGGCCTTCAGGTGGTGGGCGCGTGCATTCATGGGCCTGCTGGTGGCGTTCGGGCTGCTGCTGGTCTGGGCCACCGGCGACTGGGCGCCACTTGTGCGGATCGCCTTGCCGCTCACCCTCGTCGTTCCCGTGCTGGTGCTCCCGCGACACCTTGCCACGTGCACGACCTGCCCAGCGGGCAGCGTGATCAGCGGTGCCTACGGGCCCGGGTTGACGCTCCGTACGCCGTCGAACATGTTCAGCATCACCGAGGCGGATATCGCGCGCCGACTGGTCACTCGTCGCGCGGTCGCGTTCAAGATCGGTCCGACGATCATCTCCGTGCCGCGTACGTTCGGTGATCGGTAGCTTCGCGAGTTCCACCATCGAATGAACCCGAACATTCCCTCTGGGGTATCCAGTACGCTGCGACGACCCTGAACTGCGGGATGCCGAGGAGCCCTTCGTGGATGTGGATGTGGTGCCGGGCTCGGTGACGGACTGGACCGTCACGCTCGAAGATCAGCGGCGGCTCAAGCGGGCGATGGTAGGGATGCGACTGCGGAGCTGGTCCCACTGGGCCCTGGCGTTGGGTCTGCCCGTGTTGCTGACCGGCGCCCTCTGGTTCGGCATGCATGATCCGGGTCTTGGTCCGGGACTCGTTAGCGGGGCGGTCGAACTCGGGATGACGGTCGCTGTCGGAGTCGTCTTTCTAGCGTTCTCGCTGACGACGCCGCTGTGGACAGTCCCTCGCCGAGTGGAGCGCGAGTTTCCTGTTGGAGCCACTCTCTTCGCATGGGCGACCGAGAGCGGATTGGGCATGCGTACGCTCAGGCGACTCGCCTTCTATCCCTGGTCGCGGCTGACGCAGATCGAGGCGGGGCCGGTGCTCGTGCGGTGTCGGCAGGACGGTCCGAGGACGCTGGCCGTACCGGCGTATCTTCCGGCCGGGCCTGATGAGGTGGCGCGGTCGGTCGACTTTCCGGCCCAGCTCATCGGGCCGGCGATCAGACGCGAGCTGGCGGCGCGGGCCTGCCGGGGATCGGTGGAGACTCCGATGCTCGGGGAGCCGATCGTCGTCGACCGCGCGCTGCGGTGGCGGCTCGTCCGGGCGTGGCTGCGGGCGCAGCTCGGCATCACGGCGTGGTTGCTTCCGGCTGTGTTCGCTCTCAACATCCTGTTCCAACTGGCCGGCGGCTCCTACCGGATGGCGACCCTCTGGCTGGTGATGGTGTTGCTCAACCCCCTTGTCTGGCTGCTCTCCGGGGAGGGCCGGATGTCCGGGATGTACCCCGTCGGCGCCACCGTCGTCGGCTCGATGGGCGAGTGGCTCGAGATCCAGGGGCCGTGGGGAAGCGTTGCTTGGCCCCCGGGATGGCTGAAGCTGCGCCGGCTGACCAAGCACACCGTGGCGTACGAGATGGTGCAGGTCGGTCCTGGCGGAAGACCGGCGACACCGACCAACCTCCAGAAGCGGATCATCGTGATCCCTCGAGCCTTCCTCGACACGCCGACACCGGCCGCCGGCGCCGACGTCTGACCCCTCCATGGCGTGATTGTGCAGGCGTTTGGCGCCGGATGCTGGCGCATTTTCCGGCCATGGCGGGAAAGTGCCGCGCGCCATTTCGGGACCCGTTCCGGTTTATCCATATTCCCTCCTGGGTATCCGTTAGGCTGCGGCGACTTTGGGCTGCGGGGATGCTGAGGGGAGCCGCTCGTGGACGTGGAGGTGGTGCCGGGATCGGTGACGGACTGGACCGTCACGCTCGATGATCAGCGTCGGCTGAAGCGAGCCGCGGTGACGGCTCAGTTGGCGAGCCCGGGATTCTGGATCACGTTGGTGGCGATGCCGCCGATCTTGACAGGGACCTACCTGTGGGCCTGGGGCACACCGATCGATCATCTTCCGTTCGATGTCGAGCTGAAGCTGACCGCGGCGGCGACGGTCGCGCTCCAAGTGCTCCTAGGGGTAACTGGAGTCCAGACCGTGCGCAGCCGGGTCGAGGGGGATTTCCCGGTCGGATCCACGTTCACGTCGTGGGCGATGAAGACCGGTCTGGGGGTGCGTACGCCCAACCGCCTCGCCTTCTACCCGTGGTCACGGCTCACTCAGGTCGATCAGGGATCGGCGACCGTGCGGTTCCCGCAGCGGATCGGCCGGTTCAGGCTGCACGTGCAGACGCCTCTTCTGGCCGGGCCCGAGGAGCTTTCGAAGTCGCTGGACTTCCCGGTTCAGTTGATCGGTCCGGGCATCGCTCGGGAGTTGACGATGAGGTCAGTTCGGTCTGCGGAGCCAGCGCACTTAGGCGAGCCGGTCGTGATCGATCGAGCGCTTCACCGGCGTCTCAGCCGCGGCTGGATGCGGCAGCAGATGGGGTGGTCAATGTGGGGCCTTCCGGCGATAGCGGCCTTCCAATGCACGACGAACCTGATCGACGGCTCCTACCGGCCAATGATCGTCTGGACGCTGATCCTGCTGCTCTACACAGTGAGTGGGCTGCACGGAGGGCAGGGCCCGATCTCCGCCATGTATCCGGTCGGCGCGACCATCGCCGGCTCGGTGGGCGAATCTGTCCTGATCCAGGGGCCGTGGGGAAGCGTCGCCTGGCATCGGGGCTGGCTCCGACAGGTCCGGGTGGCCGAGCACATCGTGGCGTACGAGATCCTGCCGAGCCGACCGCGCAGCGGACTGGGCAGGTTGGACAAGCGGGTCCTCGTCGTCCCCCGAGCCTTCCTCGACACGCCGGCACCGGCTGTCAGCGCTGAAGTCTGACCCGCCACAACGCCGTCATCGCGTGGTTCTGCAAGCGTTTGCCACCGGATGCGCGCGCACTTTTCAACCATAGCGAGAAAGTGCCGCGCGCCATTTCGGCAACCCACTTGCAATCCGCCGCAGGAGTGGCAGGATGTGAGTTGGCCCACATTGTGATTCTATTCACAAAGTCTCAAGAAGGGGTGGGCCGCTCAGGGTAGGAGGCGAGATGGAGCTCTACGTGCCGGTGCTCGCGTTGGCGGGACTGGCGACGCTCTTCGCGGTCGGTTCGGTGATCATGAGCTCGGTCGTCGGACCGAGCCGCGCCAACCAAGCCAAGGCGGATCCCTACGAGTGTGGGATCGAGGCCACGCCACAGGCGTTGGGCGGTCGCTTCCCGGTGAAGTACTACATCACCGCGATGCTCTTCATCATCTTCGACATCGAGATCATCTTCCTCTACCCGTGGGCCGTCAGGTTCGACGCGATGGGATGGTTCGGCCTCGCGGAGATGGGCCTGTTCCTGCTGACGGTGTTCGTGGCGTACGCCTATGTGTGGCGCCGCGGCGGATTGGACTGGGACTGACATGGGTCTCGAAGAAAAGCTCCCGAGCGGGGTTCTGCTCACGACCGTCGAGGGCCTGGCGGGCTATTTCCGCAAGGCGAGCCTGTGGCCGGCGACGTTCGGACTGGCCTGCTGCGCCATCGAGATGATGACGAGCGGCGGACCGAAGTACGACCTGGCCAGATACGGCATGGAGGTCTTCAGGGCCTCGCCGCGGCAGGCCGACCTGATGATCGTGGCGGGCCGGGTGAGCCAGAAGATGGCGCCGGTGCTGCGCCAGATCTACGACCAGATGCCCGAGCCGAAGTGGGTGCTCGCGATGGGCGTCTGCGCCAGCAGCGGCGGGATGTTCAACAATTACGCGATCGTCCAGGGCGTCGACCACATCGTGCCCGTCGACATGTATCTCCCCGGCTGCCCGCCGCGGCCCGAGATGCTGATCGACGCGATCCTCAAGCTCCACGACAAGATCCAGGGCGGCTCGCTGGGCGTCAACGCCGAGCGCGAGGAGGTCGCCAACGAGACAGCGGCGCTGCGCCAGCTGCCGCTGATCGACCAGACGGGACTCCTGCGGTGAACGATCGTCACGACCCCAGTGGCATGTTCGGGGTGGCGGACACCGGCGACACCAGCGGCTACGGCGGTCTCACCCGCCAGCACGCGATGCCGAGCCGCACCAGCGACGTCGGGGTGCAGCCCTACGGCGGCTGGTTCAAGGAGATCGCCGACGCCCTCGCCTTCACCGAGGCGGAGGCGGTCATCCACCGCGGCGAGCTGACCTTCCACGTACGCCGCGAGCGGCTGCTCGAGGCCCTGCAGGTGCTCCGCGACGAGCTGCGCTTCGAGCTCTGCTCCGGCGTCTCCGGCGTGCACTACCCCGCTGACCAAGGCCAAGAAAATAGGGGCAGCGAGCTGCACGCGGTCTACCACCTGCTCTCGATGACGTACAACCGCCGGGTGCGGGTGGAGACCTCGGCTCCTGACGAGGACCCGCACGTGCCGAGCGCGGTGGCCATCTACCCCACGCTCGACTGGCACGAGCGCGAGACCTACGACATGTTCGGGATCGTCTTCGACGGCCACCCCGGACTGACCCGGATCCTGATGCCCGACGACTGGCCGGGCCACCCGCAGCGCAAGGACTACCCGCTGGGCGGGATCCCGGTGGAATACAAGGGCGCGACGATCCCGCCGCCGGACACCCGCAGGAGCTACTCATGACGACCACAGAAGACGAGGGACGTACGTTCACCGTCACCGGCCAGGACTGGGACGAGTTGACCGACGCCCTCAAGGACGTCAAGGACGAGCGGATCGTCGTCAACATGGGCCCGCAGCATCCCTCGACGCACGGGGTGCTCCGGCTGATCCTCGAGCTCGAGGGCGAGACGGTCACCGAGGCGCGTGCCGGGATCGGCTACCTCCACACGGGCATCGAGAAGAACATGGAATACCGGTCCTGGACGCAGGGGACCACGTTCGTCACCCGGATGGACTACCTGTCCCCGATCTTCAACGAGGCGGCGTACGTCCTCGGGGTGGAGAAGCTGCTCGGCATCGGCGCCGAGGTGCCGGAGAAGGCCGACGTCATCCGGGTCCTGCTGATGGAGCTCAACCGGATCTCCTCCCACCTGGTGGCGATCGCGACCGGTGGCATGGAGCTCGGCGCGCTGACCGTGATGACGATCGGTTTCCGCGAGCGTGAGCTGTGTCTGGACCTGTTCGAGTTCATCACCGGCCTGCGGATGAACCACGCCTACATCCGGCCAGGCGGCGTCGCCCAGGACGTGCCGGACGGCACCGTCGCGCGGGTGAGCGAGTTCATCGAGCTGATGAAGAAGCGCCTGACCGAGTACGCGGCGCTGTGCAACGCCAACCCGATCTTCAAGGGCCGCCTGGAGCAGGTCGGCTACCTCGACCTGGAGGGCTGTCTCGCGCTCGGTCTGACCGGCCCGATCCTGCGGAGCACGGGCTATCCGTGGGACCTGCGCAAGACCCAGCCCTACTGCGGCTACGAGGACTACGACTTCGAGGTCATCACCTGGGACACCTGTGACTCCTACGGTCGGTTCCGGATCCGGCTGGCCGAGATGTGGGAGTCGCTGCGGATCATGGAGCAGGCTCTCAAGCGGCTCGCAGATCTCGACGGCGCCCCCGTCATGGTGGCCGACAAGAAGATCGCCTGGCCCTCGCAGCTCTCCGTCGGTCCCGACGGCCAGGGCAACTCCCTCGACCACATCCGCCACATCATGGGCGAGTCGATGGAGGCGTTGATCCACCACTTCAAGCTGGTCACCGAGGGCTTCCGGGTGCCGGCAGGTCAGGCGTACGTCGCGATCGAGTCGCCGCGCGGAGAGCTCGGCGCCCATGTGGTCAGCGACGGCGGCACCAAGCCTTACCGGGTCCACTTCCGGGACCCGTCGTTCACCAACCTTCAAGCCACGAGCGTGATGTCCGAGGGCGGCATGGTTGCCGACGTGATCGTGGCGATCGCGTCCATCGACCCGGTGATGGGAGGCGTCGACCGATGACGCTTGCTGCTGAGACGTACGACGAGCTGCGCGAGATCGCCGCTCGCTACCCCCAGGCCCGCTCGGGCCTGCTGCCGATGCTCCACCTGGTGCAGTCGGTCGAGGGTCGGGTCACGCCCGAAGGGATCCACGCCTGCGCCGAGGTCCTGGGCCTCACCCCGGCCGAGGTGAGCGGGGTGGCGACCTTCTACACGATGTACAAGCGCCATCCCGTCGGCACCCATCACGTCGGCGTCTGCACGAACACGCTGTGCGCGGTCATGGGCGGCGACGAGATCTTCGCCTGCTTGCGCGAGAAGCTCGAGGTCGGCAACGACGAGACCACGGCTGACGGCGCGATCACGCTCGAGCACATCGAGTGCAACGCGGCCTGCGACTACGCGCCGGTGGTGATGGTCAACTGGGAGTTCTTCGACAACCAGACGCCGGAGTCGGCCTCGCAGCTGGTCGACGACCTGCGTGAGGGTCGCGAGGTCGTGGCCTCCCGCGGCGCGCGGATCACGAGCTGGCGCGAGGCCGAGCGGGTCCTCGCCGGCTTCGAGGACGGGCTCGTCGACGAGGGCCCCGCGGCCGGGTCGGCGTCGCTTGTCGGGCTGGAGATCGCCCGCGAGCGCGGCTGGGCCGCGCCTGGGGATGCCCATGGTTCCGCCGATCTGCCGGAGGAGCTGCCCGAGGCCGTCGAGGTGGCCGACACCCGTCGCGCCGAGTCGGAGACGATCGCCGAGGAGGCGTCCGATGACTGACACCCTGACCCCGGTGCTGACCGCCAACTGGGCCGACGAGCAGGCCTGGACCCTGCGCGCCTACGCCGAGCAGGGCGGCTACGACGCGCTCGATGTCGCTCTCGGGATGGCTCCCGAGGACGTACAGACGATGGTCAAGGACTCCGGGCTCCGCGGTCGCGGTGGGGCAGGGTTCCCGACCGGGGTGAAGTGGGGATTCCTGCCGCCGGCCGACCCCGAGAACCCCAAGCCGCGCTACCTGGTGGTCAACGCCGACGAGTCCGAGCCGGGCACCTGCAAGGACATCCCGCTCATGATGGCGAGTCCGCACACCCTCGTCGAGGGCGTGATCATCTCCTCCTACGCCATCCGCGCGGAGCGTGCCTTCATCTACGTACGCGGTGAGGTGCTGCACGTGATCCGGCGGCTGCAGGCGGCGGTCCGTGAGGCCTACGCCGCCGGCCACCTGGGCAAGGACATCCATGGCTCCGGCTACGACCTCGAGCTGGTCGTGCACGCGGGTGCCGGGGCCTACATCTGTGGTGAGGAGACCGCGCTGCTCGACTCGCTCGAGGGGCGCCGCGGTCAGCCGCGGCTGCGGCCGCCGTTCCCGGCCGTCGCCGGTCTCTACGCGAGCCCGACCGTGATCAACAACGCCGAGTCGATCGCGTCGGTCCCCGCCATCGTCAAGAACGGTGCCGACTGGTTCGCCGGAATGGGCACCGAGAAGTCGGCCGGCGTCGGCATCTTCTCCCTCTCCGGTCACGTCAAGAAGCCGGGGCAGTACGAGGCGCCGCTCGGCATCACGCTGCGCAAGCTGATCGAGCTGGCCGGCGGCGTACGCGAGGGGCATGAGCTGAAGTTCTGGACCCCCGGTGGCTCCTCGACCCCGTTGTTCACCCAGGAGCACCTGGACGTGACGCTGGACTTCGAAGGGGTGCAGGCGGCCGGCTCGATGCTCGGCACCCGCGCGCTGCAGATCTTCGACGACTCCGTCTGCGTGGTGCGCGCGGTGCTGCGGTGGACGGAGTTCTACAAGCACGAGTCCTGTGGCAAGTGCACCCCGTGCCGTGAGGGCACCTGGTGGCTGGTGCAGGTGCTGGAGCGGCTGGAGAAGGGTGACGGTAAGCCCGAGGACCTCGACCTGCTGCTCGACCAGTGCGACAACATCCTCGGCCGCTCGTTCTGTGCGCTCGGCGATGGCGCGACGAGCCCGATCACGAGCTCGATCAAGTATTTCCGGGACGAATACCTGGCCCATCTGGAGCAGGGTGGCTGTCCCTTCGACGCCAAGAAGTCGACCGCATGGGCGGAGGCAGTGCAGTGACCGATGTGACGCTCAAGATCGACGGCGCGGACGTGACCGTGCCCGAGGGCACGCTGGTGATCCGGGCGGCCGAGGAGGCCGGGATCGAGATCCCGCGCTTCTGCGACCACCCGCTGCTCGCGCCCGTCGGCGCCTGCCGGCAGTGCCTGGTCGACATCCCCGACGCCGGCAACGGCCGCGGCTTCCCGAAGCCGCAGGCCTCCTGCACGATCCCGGTCGCCGAGGGCATGGTGGTGGAGACGCAGAACTCCACGGCTGTGAAGGCCCAGCACGGGATCATGGAGTTTCTCCTGGTCAACCACCCGTTGGACTGCCCGGTGTGCGACAAGGGCGGCGAGTGCCCGCTGCAGAACCAGGCGATGTCCCACGGCCAGGGTGAGACCCGCTTCGAGGGGACCAAGCGGACCTTCCCGAAGCCGATCAACCTCTCGCCCAACGTGCTGCTCGACCGTGAGCGGTGCATCGTCTGCCAGCGCTGCACCCGCTTCGCCGCCGAGATCCCGGGCGACCCGGGGATCGCGCTGATCCAGCGTGGCGCGCAGCAGCAGATCGGCATCGCCGAGGACAAACCGTTCTCGTCCTACTTCTCCGGCAACGTCATTCAGATCTGCCCGGTGGGCGCGCTGACCTCGGACGACTACCGGTTCCGGGCTCGGCCGTTCGACCTGGTCTCGACCCCGAGCGTCGCCGAGCACGACGCCTGCGGCGCCGCGATCCGGATCGACCACCGCCGCGGCAAGGTCATGCGCCGTCTCGCCGGCAACGACCCGGAGGTCAACGAGGAGTGGATCTCCGACAAGGACCGCTTCGGCTTCCGCTACGCCGTCCGCGACCGGCTCACCTCGCCGATGGTCCGTGAGGACGGCGAGCTCCGGCCGGCGTCCTGGCTGGAGGCCGTCGCCGTCGCGGCCCAGGGTCTGGCCGGTGCCGGCTCGGTGGGCGTGCTGCCCGGTGGACGACTGACGCTGGAGGACGCGAAGGCCTACGCCGCCTTCGCCCGCGACACCCTGCGCACTCCCCACATCGACTTCCGCGCACGGCCGCTGTCGGAGGAGGAGACCGGCTTCCTGCGCTCACACGTCGCGGGGACCAGCCTCACCTACGCCGACCTCGACGCCGCCGACCACGTCGTGCTGGCCGGCCTCGAGCCCGAGGACGAGGCCGGGACACTCTTCCTCCGCCTGCGAAAGGCCAATAAGTCGGGTCTGCGGATCACCACCCTGAGTCCGTACGCATCGGAGGGTTCACGCAAGCTCGGAGCCGAGGTCGTCCTGACTGCCCCCGGGGCCGAGAAGGACGCGTTGTTGCAGGTCAGCGGGGTCACAGAGGCTTCCGTGATCCTGGTCGGCGAGCGGCTGGCGACCAGCCCCGGCGCCTACTCCGCCGCTGCCGAGCTCGCCGATCGCACCGGCGCCAGGCTCGCCTGGGTGCCGCGTCGTGCCGGCGACCGGGGTGCGGTCGAGGCAGACCTGCTGCCCGGTGAGGGTGGCCTCGACGCTGAAGCCATGGTCCGCACCGGCCTCGACGCCCTCGTGGTCGCCGGCGTCGACCCCGACGACACCGCCGACCCCGCCGCCTTCCTGGCCGCCCTCGACCAGGCCGGCTTCGTCGTCAGCCTCGAGCAGCGGGTCACCGCCGTGACGGAGCGGGCCGACGTCGTACTCCCTGTCGCCGCGGCCTCGGAGAAGGCCGGCACCTTCGTCACCTGGGAAGGCCGCCGCCGCCCGTTCGAGAAGGTCTTCGACAAGCCCGCCGCCTACTCCGACGCCGAGGTACTCGGCCACATCACGACCTCGCTGGTTGAGCCCGCGAGCGCAGCGAGCGGTGTCGAAACCAACACGGCTTCATCGAGCGCGGCAGGGGACCGTGTTGGTCTCGACACGCCTCCGCCTAGCGGCTCCGGCGGCTCGACCGACGGGAGCGGCTTCCGCCTGGCGACCTGGCACCTGATGCTCGACAACGGGACGCTCCAGAGCGGAGACAAGGCGCTGGCAGCGACCGCACGACCGGCGTTCGTACGCATCCCGGCAGCGCTCCACGAAGAGGTCGGTGACGTCGTGACGATCACCGGCGACCGGGGGAGCTGGACGCTTCCGGCGATGGCGGCCGAGTTGGCTGACAACACCGTGTGGGTGCCGACGAACAGCTTCGGACGCGGTGTCTGGGCGGACCTTGCGTCGCCAGGGTCGGCCGTGAGTGTGGAGGGGGCCAAGTGAACGGGCTGGAGCAGTTCGGCCAGGACCCCTGGTGGATCATCGCGATCAAGGTCCTGCTGGTCTTCGTCGTCTGCGTCGTGCTGACGCTGTTCAACATCTGGTGGGAGCGCAAGGTCGTGGCTCGGATGCAGCACCGCATCGGGCCCAACCGGCACGGACCGTTCGGTCTGCTCCAATCCCTCGCCGACGGCGTGAAGCTGGCGCTCAAGGAGGACCTGACGCCGGAGAAGGCCGACAAGATCGTCTTCATCACCGCCCCGATCCTGGCCACGGTGCCGGCGTTCGTGACGTTCTCGGTGATCCCGTTCGGGCCCGAGGTCAACTTCTTCGGCGTGCAGACGCCGCTGCAGCTGACCGACATGCCGGTCGCGGTGCTGTTCGTGATGGCGATCGCCAGCATCGGCATCTACGGGATCGTGCTGGGAGGTTGGGCATCGGGCTCGACGTACTCCCTGCTCGGTGGCCTCCGAAGCAGCGCTCAGATGATCTCCTACGAGGTCTCGATGGGCCTGGCGCTCGTCACCGTCTTCCTGATGGCCGGCAGCCTGTCCACGAGCCAGATCGTCGCGGCCCAGGAGGACTGGTGGTTCGGCGCGCTGCTGCTGCCGTCCTTCCTGATCTACTGCATCTCGATGGTCGGCGAGACCAACCGTGCGCCGTTCGACCTCCCCGAGGCCGAGGGTGAGCTGGTCGGTGGTTTCCACACCGAATACTCCAGCCTGAAGTTCGCACTCTTCTTCCTGGCCGAATACATCAACATGGCCACCGTCAGCGCACTCGCCACGACGCTGTTCCTCGGCGGCTGGCGGGCCCCGCTCGGCCTCGGCACCATCTGGGCCGGCGCCAACGAGGGCTACTGGCCGGTGCTGTGGTTCTTCCTGAAGATGTTCTTCTTCATCTGGGTCTTCATCTGGCTGCGCGGCACGCTGCCGCGGCTGCGCTACGACCAGTTCATGTCGCTCGGCTGGAAGGTCCTGCTGCCGGCGAGCCTCGCCTGGATCGTCGTCGTCGCGGTCATCAAGATGGCCGCGATCCAGGGCGGCTTCAGTCCCGACTGGATCCTCTTCGGCTTCGGTCTGGCCGTCACGGTGGTCGTGGTGCTCGGCTTCCTCAACCGGCTTCCGGAGAAGGAGGCCCAGGTCACCACGCCGACCGGCGGCTTCCCGACCCCCTCCCTGCCGCTGGGTGGGGCCGTACGGGGTGCCGCCCAGCCGCTGGTGTTCGGGCCGCCGGCTGTGCCGACAGCCACCAACGGCGTACGCATTCTTCCCTCTCCTGAGGAGGCCAAGTGAGCAACGACGACCGCTCGTTCAAGGAGCGTTTCTGGGACCCGGTGAGCGGGTTCGCGGTGACGTTCGGGACGCAGTTCAAGAAGCCGGTCACCGAGCAGTACCCACAGCAGAAGGAGCCGACCGAGGAGCGCTTCCACGGCCGGCACCAGCTCAACCGGCACGCCGACGGCTTGGAGAAGTGCGTCGGGTGCGAGCTGTGCGCGTGGGCGTGCCCGGCCGACGCGATCTACGTCGAGGGCGCGGAGAACACCGAGGAGGAGCGCTACTCGCCCGGTGAGCGCTACGGCCGCGTCTACCAGATCAACTACCTGCGCTGCATCCTGTGCGGGCTGTGCATCGAGGCCTGCCCGACGCGGGCACTGACGATGACCAACGAGTACGAGCTCGCCGACACCTCGCGCGAGAGCCTGATCTACGAGAAGCAGGACCTGCTCGCGCCGCTCGAGGACGGGATGGAGGCGCCTCCGCACCCGATGTTCCTCGGCAACGACGACACCTCCTACTACGCACCGGAGCCCAAGGAGTCGACTCGATGAGCGAGCGTCAGCGAGCGAACAATGGATCCTTCATCGGGCTGCGTCCGTATTCTGGCGCTTGCGCTACGGAGGTTGCCCGATGAGTTTCGTGATCCTCGCCTCGGTCATGGTGATCGCGGCGATGGGCCTCCTGTTCGCGCGCAAGCCGGTGCACGCCGCGCTGTCGCTGGCGGTCGTGATGATCGGGCTGGCGATGATGTACGCCACGCTGGAGGCGCCGTTCCTGTTCGCGGTGCAGATCGTGGTCTACACCGGCGCGATCCTGATGCTGTTCCTGTTCGTGATCATGCTGGTCGGCGTCGACACCTCCGACCGGCTCAAGGAGACGATCGCGGGGCAGAAGGTGCTCGCCGTGATCCTCGGAGTCGGGCTGGGCGCGACGCTGATCGCGGGCGTCGGCCAGGCGAGCATCGCCACGATGCGCGGGCTGGCCAGCGCCAACGAGGGCGGCAACGTACAACGCCTCGCGGACCTCCTCTTCTCCCGCTACGTGATCGCCTTCGAGGCGACCAGCGCGCTGCTGATCACCGCCGCGATCGGCGCGATGGTGCTGGCCCACCGCGAGCGGATCGACCCGAAGCAGAGTCAGACCGACCTGGCCCAGAAGCGGGTCGTCGACTACGCGAAGAGCGGCAAGCACCTCGGCCCGCTGCCCCCACCGGGCACCTTCGCGCGGCACAACAGCAACGACACCCCGGCACTCCTGCCGGACGGGTCTCAGAGCACGAAGTCGGTCCCGGCGATCCTTGCCGGCGGTCGCAACGGTGAAGGAGAGGACGAATGACAGACAACACCACGGCGTACGTGATCCTGTCCGCCATCCTCTTCACGATCGGCACGATCGGCGTGCTGACCAGGCGAAACGCCATCGTCGTCTTCATGTGCGTCGAGCTGATGCTCAACGCGGCCAACCTGGCCCTGGTGGCGTTCAGCCGGATGCACGGAAACCTCGACGGGCAGGTGACCGCGTTCTTCGTGATGGTCGTCGCGGCCGCTGAGGTGGTCGTCGGGCTGGCGATCATCATGACCATCTTCCGCACCAGAAACACGGCTTCGGTCGACGAGCCAAGGATGCTCAAGTGGTGAATCCTGTCGAGGCCAGCGGCGTCTTCTCGCTGATCTGGCTGGTCATCGCGCTGCCCCTGGCCGGCGCTGCTCTGATCCTGATCGGCCGGCCGTTCGCTCCGGCCCTCTTCGATCGGATCGGGCACTGGCTCGCGGTCGGGCTCGCGGGTGCGTCCTTCGTGCTGTCGCTCGTCCTCTTCATCGCGGCCCTCGGTCGCGACGAGGAGAGCAGGCAGGTCGTCCAGCACCTCTACACCTGGTTCGACACCGGCGACCTGTCGGTGGGCTTCGACCTGCTCTACGACCAGCTCTCCAGCCTGTTCCTGCTGCTCATCACCGGTGTCGGCACGCTGATCCACGTCTACTCGGTCGGCTACATGGCCGACGACGAGCGGCGCACCCGGTTCTTCGGCTACCTCAACCTCTTCCTCGCCGCGATGCTGATGCTGGTGCTGGCGGAGAACTACGTCGGCCTCTTCCTCGGCTGGGAGGGCGTCGGCCTGGCGTCCTACCTGCTGATCGGCTTCTGGCAGCACAAGCCGTCCGCGGCGGCCGCCGCCAAGAAGGCGTTCGTGATGAACCGGGTCGGCGACATGGGTCTCTCGCTGGCGATCGCACTCTGCTTCGTCACCTTCGGGTCGACGTCGTTCTCCGCGATCGACATCGGCGACACCACCACGACCACCCTCAACTGGCTCGGCATCCTGCTGCTCATCGGCGCCTGCGGAAAGTCCGCCCAGGTGCCGCTGCAGGGCTGGCTGCTCGACGCGATGGAGGGCCCGACTCCGGTCTCGGCGCTGATCCACGCGGCCACGATGGTGACCGCCGGCGTCTATCTGATCGTCAGGTCGAGCGTGATCTTCGATGCCGCCGAGGCCGCCTCGACCGCCGTCGTGGTCGTCGCCCTGGTGACGATCATCTGGGGTGCCGCGGTGAGCTGCGTGAAGGACGACATCAAGAAGGTGCTGGCCGGTTCGACGATGAGCCAGATCGGCTACATGATGCTGGCCGCCGGACTGGGCGGGCCGGGCTACGCGTTCGCGATCTTCCACCTGCTCACCCATGGATTCTTCAAGGCCAACATGTTCCTCGGCGCCGGGTCCCTGATGCACGGCATGAACGACGACGTGAACCTCAAGCACTACGGCGCCCTGAGCCGGGCGCTCCCGGTCACGTTCCTCACCTTCTCGATGGGCTACCTGGCCATCATCGGCTTCCCCGGGTTCGCCGGCTTCTGGTCCAAGGACAAGATCCTCGAGGTCGCGTTCGCCGAGAGCTGGCTGGTCGGCATCATCGCCCTCCTCGCCGCCGGTGTGACCGCGTTCTACATGACCCGCCTGATGATGCTCGCCTTCTTCGGTCGCAAGCGGTGGCCCGAGGGCGTACATCCGCACGAGTCGCCGCGGATCATGACCGGTCCGCTCGTCGTCCTCGCCGCGCTGTCCGTCCTCGGTGGCGTCTTCGCGCTCGGCGGCTGGATCGAGCACTGGCTCGAGCCGGTGGTCGCGATCGGCCACGCCGAGCACCACGGCCCGCTCCCGGTCTGGGCCACCTCCGTCCTCGCGGTGCTGGTCGTCGCGATCGGGGTCGCGGCTGCCGGGTTCGTCTTCGGGCGCCGCCCGATCACGACCGAGCCGACTCCCTACCTGCACGTCCCGCACGTCGAGGACGTCGTGGTGCCGCCCGGAATGGCGATCACCCGCGGTGCCCTCGCGACCGACAAGTACGCCGTCGACGGCCTGATGAGCGGTGGCCCGATCGCCCTCGCGGCGATCGCCGGTGAGCTCCGCAAGGCACAGACCGGCTACGTACGTTCCTACGCCCTCTCCGTCCTCGGCGGCACTGTGCTGGTGACCCTCGTGATCCTGGTGGTCAACTGATGCTGACAATCCTCGTCCTCGTCCCGTTCGCGGGCGCGCTGATCACCGCGGTGATGCCGGCCCGGCCCAAGGCCTGGGCCTTCGGCTTCGCGATCGCCACCCTGATCGCCGGCATCGTCACGATGTTCACGGCCCCCGACACCGATCTCGTCTGGATCGAGCCGCTCGGCGTCCACTGGGCGCTCGAGATGGACGGCTTCGGCAAGCTGATGGTGATGCTGACCGTCGTCCTGGTCCCGCTCGTGATGGTCGCGGCGGTCAAGGACCACGACAAGCGGTGGTACGCCTGGGCGCTGGCCCTGGAGGCCTTCGCGCTGCTCACCTTCACCGCCGGCGATCTCTTCCTCTTCTACATCGCCTTCGAGGCGACGCTGATCCCGGCGTACTTCATGATCGGCCAGCACGGCGGCCCCAACCGGGCCCGAGCCGCGCTCAAGTTCCTGATGTTCCAGCTCGGTGGCGGACTGGTGCTGCTCGGTGCGCTGATCGGCTTCTTCGTGGTCTCCTCGGAGGCCGGGTCGCCGTCGTACCTGATCAGCGACCTCGCCCAGCTCGACATCGGCACCATCGCCGAGCGCTGGATCTTCGTGGCGATGTTCATCGCGTTCGCGGTCAAGGCGCCGCTGTTCCCGGTGCACACCTGGCTGGCCGACACCACCGAGCAGGCGACCACACCGACGTCGGTGCTCCTGGTGTGCGTCCTCGACAAGATCGGCACCTTCGGGATGATCCGGCTCTGCCTGGGCCTGGTGCCGGAGGCTTCCGCCTGGGCGACGCCCGTCGTCGTGGTGCTCGCGCTGATCTCGATCGTCTACGGCGCCGTGCTGGCGATCGGGCAGGACGACCTGCTCCGCCTGATCGGTCTGACCTCCCTGTCGCACTTCGGGCTGATCACCCTCGGCATCTTCGCGGCCACCCGTGAGGGCCTGGTCGGGGCGATCCTCTACATGGTCAACCACGGTGTCGCGACCGCGGCGATGTTCCTGATCGCCGGGTTCCTGATCGCCCGCAAGGGCACCGCCTCGATCTCGTCGATGCGGGGGATGGAAAAGGCGACTCCGGTGCTCGCCGGAACGTTCCTGATCGCCGGTCTGGCGACCGCAGGCCTGCCGGGCCTGAGCCAGTTCGTCTCCGAGATCCTGGTCCTGATCAGCGCCTTCGACTACAACTGGCTGGTCGGCGTCATCGCGGTCACCGCGATCGTGCTCGCCGCCATCTATGTGCTGTGGGCCTACCAGCGGATCTTCACCGGACCCGCTCAGCTGTCCAAACCGGTCCCCGATCTCAACCGGCGAGAGATCGGCGTACTCGCTCCGCTGCTGGTCGCCCTTCTCTTCTTCGGCTTCGTCCCCGGACCGCTGATCTCGGCGGCCCAGCCGGTCGTGGCTCCTCTTGTTGATGTCATCCAGGCAGGTGAGTGACGCGATGTTCGAGTCCCCCGGAATTTCGTACGCCACCCTCTGGCCCGTCCTGCTGGTGCTGGGCGTCGCGTGCGCCGGTGTCGTGGTGGAGGCCTTCGCGCCGCGTGCCGCGCGGTTCAACACCCAGGTGTCGTTGGCGTTGGCCGGCCTGGTCGCCGCGCTCGCCGGGACCGTCGCCGTCGGCGCCGGCTCCAGCCTCGGCGCCTCGACGGGTGAGGGTGCCCTGATCGTCGACGGTCCGGGAGTCTTCTCCCAAGGCCTGGTGCTGCTGGTCTCGCTCGGCGGCGTCGCGCTCTTCGCCGAGCGACGTCTCGACAACGGGGTGAGCGCCTTCGCCGGTCAGGCCGCGGCCCTGCCGGGCACGCCGGCCGAGCGCACCGCCTCCCAGCGGGGGCTGGAGCACACCGAGGTCTACCCGCTGATGATGTTCGCGGTCGGCGGGATGATGCTCTTCTGCATCTCCGGCGACCTGCTGATGCTCTTCGTGGCGCTCGAGGTGCTGTCCCTGCCGCTCTACCTGCTGACCGGGCTGGCTCGCCGTCGCCGCCTGCTCTCCCAGGAAGCGGCGCTGAAGTACTTCCTGCTCGGCGCGTTCTCCTCCGGCATCTTCCTCTACGGCCTCGCGCTGGTCTACGGCTTCGCCGGGTCGATGTCGCTGGCCGAGATCGGTGAGGTCGCGGCCGAGGACGGCTCCAGTCCGCTCTTGCTCCTCGGCATCGGCCTGATGGCCGTCGGCCTGCTCTTCAAGACCGGCGCGGTGCCCTTCCACTCCTGGACTCCCGACGTCTACCAGGGCGCTCCGACCCCGGTCACCGCGTGGATGAGCGCGGCCACCAAGATCGCCGCCTTCGCCGCGATGCTTCGGCTCTTCTACGTCGCCTTCGGTGCTGAGGGCGACATCTGGCGCCCGGCGATCGGCGTCATCGCGGTGCTGACGATGCTGCTGGGCGCCTCCTTCGCGGTGGTCCAGACCGATGTGAAGCGGATGCTCGGCTACTCCGCCGTCGCCCACACCGGCTTCCTGCTGACCGGGCTCCTCGGCGTACAGACCGACGCCTTCGGCTCGACCCAGGCGGTGCTCTTCTACCTGACCGCCTACGGGTTCGCGACCCTCGGCGCCTTCGCGATCGTCTCCCTGGTCCGCGGGCCCAACGGCGAGGTCGGCTCGCTGGAGCGCTGGGCGGGCCTGGGCCGGTCCAACCCGTGGGTCGCGGCGACCTTCGCCGTCTTCCTGCTCTCCATGGCCGGGCTGCCGCTGACCGCTGGGTTCATCGGCAAATGGGGCGTCTTCGCCGCCGCGTTGGGCGCCGGTCAGTGGCCCGTCGTCGCGGTCGCGATCGGCTCGAGCATCATCGCGATCTTCTTCTACGTACGCGTGATGATGCTGATGTTCTTCACCGACCCGCGCGAGGACGCGGCCGCGGTGGTGACCCCGTCGTACGCCACCACCGTCGTGATCGCACTGAGCGCTGTCGCCACCGTCTTGTTGGGTGTAATTCCGGGCCCTGTGCTCAGCCTGTTGGTGGATGCGGGAGGATTCATCGGGTGAGCACTAGCGCACCCACCGACCGAGCCCCTGAACTCGCCCTCCCGATCACCGATCCCGAGCTCGAGCAGCGGCTGCGCGCTCGGCTGGCGATCGTGGAGGAGAAGCTGGCGGGCTACGCCCGCAGCAGCTCCCCGTTCGTCACGGAAGCGGCCTCCCATCTGCTGGAGGCCGGCGGCAAGCGGTTCCGGCCGTTGCTGGTGCTGCTGGCCGCCGAGTACGGCCCGGACAAGCTCGCCGACGAGGTCATCACCGCCGCCTGCGTCGTCGAGCTCACCCACCAGGCCTCGCTCTACCACGACGACGTCATGGACGAGGCGCTCGTGCGCCGCGGCGAGGACACCGCCAACGCCCGCTTCGACAACCACGTCGCCATCCTGACCGGCGACTTCCTCTTCGCCCGCTCCTCGGAGCTGACCGCACAGCTGGGTCCGGAGGCCGTACGCATTCAGGCGGCCACCTTCGCCAAGCTCGTCGAGGGTCAGATCCTCGAGGGCGTCGCGCCGCCCGAGGGTGTCGACCCGGTCGACCACCACCTCGAGGTGCTGGCCGGGAAGACCGGCGTCCTGATCGCCACCTCGGCCCTCTACGGTGCGCTCTTCGCCGGTGCCGACAAGGAGATCCAGGACGCCCTGCTCGCCTACGGCGACATCGTCGGCGTCGCCTTCCAGCTCTCCGACGACATCCTCGACATCGCCTCCGACGAGTCCGGCAAGACGCCGGGGACCGACCTCCGTGAGGGCGTCCCGACGCTCCCGGTGCTGCTGGCCCGCCGCTCGACCGACGCCGGCGACGCAAGGCTCCTCGAGCTGCTCGACAGCGACCTCACCGACGACGCGGCCCTGGCCGAGTGCGTCAGCCTCCTCCGCGCCCACCCGGCGCTGACCGAGGCCCGCACCTACGTCCAGTCCCGCGCCGAGGAGGCCAAGGCCGCCCTCGCGCCGCTCCCCGAGGGTCCCGTCCGCAAGGCCCTCGAGGCCTTCGCCGACATCGTCGCCGTCCGCTCCGTCTGAGCCGAGGCGCGATATTCGGTAAAGGGTATCCACGCCCTGGCAGTACCGTTGCGACGTGAATGAGCAACGGCGTGGAGTGATGTTCGGCGCCGCTGCCTACATCATGTGGGGAGCGTTCCCGCTCTACTTCCCGCTCATGGAGCCCGCCGGGGCCTGGGAGATCCTGGGACACCGGATCATGTGGTCGCTGGTCGTGGCCGGAGCGCTGGTGCTGATCGTGGGCCGCCGCCAGCAGGTGGCCGCGATCCTGCGCGACCGGCGCAAGCTCTTGCTGCTGACTGCGGCTGCGGCGGTGATCTCGATCAACTGGGTGACGTACATCTGGGGGGTCAACAACGGGCGGATCGTGGAGACGAGCCTGGGTTACTTCACCAACCCGCTGGTCACGATGCTGATGGGCGTGATCATCCTGCGTGAGCGGATGCGGAAGCTGCAGTGGGTGGCGCTCGGGATCGCGTTCGTGGCCACCGTCGTGCTCACCGTCGACTACGGCCGGCTGCCGTGGGTCGCGCTGATCCTGGCCTTCTCCTTCGGCACCTACGGGCTGCTCAAGAAGAGCGCGGGCGTCGGGCCGTTCGAGTCGCTGGCCGTCGAGACCGCCGTGACCGCGCCGTTCGCAGTTGCCCTGATCATCGCTCTCCAGGCAACCGGCAACGGCACGCTCTTCGGCCACGGTGTCGTCCACGTACTCCTCCTGATCAGCCTCGGCGTCATCACCGTCGTGCCGCTGGCCTGCTTCGGCGCGGCCGCCATCCGGGTGCCGATGGTCACCATCGGGCTGCTCCAGTACCTCGCGCCGATCCTGCAGTTCGCCGTCGGTGTCTTCATCGCCCACGAGGCGATGCCTCCCGGCCGCTGGGCCGGCTTCGCGATCGTCTGGATCGCCCTGGTCATCTTCAGCGCCGAGGCCATCCACCACCGCCGCAAGGTCCTGCGGACGCTCGTGACCCCGCCGAGCACGACGACCGTCTAGACCCCCGCCGAGACGTCACCCCCGCCGGCCGAGACGTCACTCAGGTCGGTCGAGATGGCACCCAGGTGCCATCTCGAC